>CAYSIY010000023.1:0-19043 GCA_964431215.1 uncultured Limnohabitans sp. | reverse complement strand
AGGGCGTGAAGATCAACGACAAGCACATCGAGGTGATCGTTCGCCAGATGCTGCGCCGTGTGGTGATCGAGAACCCGGGCGAGTCGACCTACATCGCCGGCGAGCAGGTCGAGCGCTCGGAGCTGCTCAACACCAACGAAGCCCTGCAAAAGGACGGCAAGATGCCTGCGACCTACAGCAACCTGCTGCTGGGCATCACCAAAGCCTCGCTGTCGACCGACTCGTTCATCTCTGCGGCGTCCTTCCAGGAAACTACCCGCGTGTTGACCGAAGCGGCCATCATGGGCAAGCGCGACGAGCTGCGTGGCCTCAAGGAAAACGTCATCGTGGGACGCCTGATCCCGGCGGGTTCCGGTCTGGCTTACCACCAGGCGCGCAAGGTCAAGGACGAAATGGACGAGGCCGAGCGCCGCGCCATTGCCGAGGCCGAAGAAGCCGAGCTTGCTGGCCAGGCATCGACCGATGGCGTGAGCGACATCGGCGAAGCCTGAAGCCCGCACCGATCCTGAACCGGTGATGTTGCCAAGCCCCTGTGCCGCATGCGGTGCGGGGGCTTTTTGTCTGGAGGAGTGAGTCGATGGAATGGTTGGTTCTGAGTCTGTTGCTGACCCTGGTTCTGTTTTGGGCCGTGGGCGCACACAACCGACTCTCCCGGCTGCGCAGCGAAGTCCTGCGCCAGTGGGGCACGGTCGACACGATCTGGCTCAAGTGGTTGCTGCGCCTGCAGGGCTCGCTGTCGGCACGTCAGATGCTGGCCTGGTCATCTGCTGCGGATGACCTGCAGGCTTTGCAGGATGCCAGCGAGTCCGTGGTCGAGGCCCTGGCCGAGGCGCGCCAGCAGATGCTCTCGCAGTCCAGTCTGCAAACACTGCTTGAACGTCACGAGGTGCTGATGCGGTGCATTGACGAGGTTGCGCAGCGCATGCCAGACAATCTGCGACCGCCTCTGTTGACCGCGCAGGCCCGGCTTTTGCAAAACATCCCGCCAGCCCTGGTGCCCTACCACCTTGCGCTGGAGAACTACAACAAGGCCTTGGTCCAGGCCCCGGCCCGCTGGCTTGCACGCCAGCTTCGGCTGCGCCCGGCAGTGGCCATGCGCCTGCCTCCGCGATCCGAAACCCTGCCGTGAACAGCCATCATCCCGGGCAGACGCCCGCCCTGTGGCAGTTGCTCCAGCACACGGCCGCCGCGCTGCAGGCGGTACTGGCCGGCAAGTCCCTGACGGCGCAGCTCGAGGCCTTGCCTTCGCCCTTGCGTCCGGGCGTGCAGGCCCTGAGTTTTCAGGTCATGCGCGAGCTGGGTCGGGCGCGCGCGCTGCGGTCTTTGCTGGCTGCACGAAAACCACCTCCCGCGGTGGACGCCTTGCTCTGCAGTGCGCTCGCGCTCGGCTGGGACGAGGCGCGTTCGCCTTATCCGAGCCATACGCTTGTCAGCCAGACGGTCGAGGCGGCCCGGCGACAGCGACACACCCAGTCGCAGTCGGGCTTCATCAATGCCTGTCTTCGCCGGTTCCTGCGTGAGCGCGACCCGCTTGTGTCGCGCACCCAGGATGACCCCCAGGCGGTATGGAACCATCCGCAGTGGTGGATCGAGCGCCTGCAGCGCGACCATCCAGAGCACTGGGCAGCGCTGCTGGCCCAGGCGCAAAAGCCTGCGCCCATGACCCTGCGCGTGAACCGGCAGCGCCTGAGCGTGGCCAGCTACCAGCAACGCTTGCAGGGTGCGGGCCTGGCCCCGGGACGAGCGGTAGGGCAGGAGGGGCTGCAACTGGAGCAGGCCATGGCCGTTCACCAGCTGCCAGGCTTCCAGGACGGCGATGTGTCGGTGCAGGATGCGGCCGCACAGCTGGCGGCACCTTTGCTGCTGCAAGGCATGGCGGTGCAGCGCCCCCTGCGTGTACTGGATGCCTGCGCGGCCCCCGGAGGGAAAACCGGTCATTTGCTGGAGCTGTGCCCCGATGCCGAGGTCATTGCCCTCGAAATCGACGTGGCCCGCTGTGAGCGCATCCACCAAAACCTGCGCCGCCTGTCGGTTCAGGCCGAGGTTCGTCACGCAGACGCCGCGCAACCGCAATCGTGGTGGGATGGCCGAGCGCTGGATGCCATCCTGCTGGACGCGCCCTGCACCGCCTCGGGCATCGTGCGACGCCATCCCGATGTGCGCTGGCTGCGACGACCCGAGGACAGTGACCGGCTGGCCCGCACCCAGGGCGCATTGCTGGACGCCCTCTGGCCGCTGCTGGCCCCCGGAGGACGCTTGCTGTACTGCACCTGCTCGCTGTTCCGCGCCGAAGGCGAGGAGGTCATCCAGGCGTTTCTTGCACGCAACACCCAAGCCACTTTGCGGCCTTCTCCGGGGCATTTGATCCCGGTGGACGCGCCGACAGGGGGGGTGGTCGGAGACAATGCGCTGGGTGAGCATGACAGTTTCTATTACGCCTTGCTGGAAAAAGCGCTACCGCATCCTTGACAGGACGGACCGGATCGGCCGTGTGCTTGTGCTGTGGCTCCTGTGGGGGCTGGTGGTGCCTGCGCTGGCCAGCGTCGAACTCGAACAGTTGCGGGTGGAGCGCAAAGAGGCCGAGCTGCAGCTGCATGCCCATCTCCGCTTCGAATTGGGATCGGTGGTGGAAGAGGCCCTTGCCAAGGGCGTGGCCGTGCATTTCGTGGCGGAGGCCGAGTTGATGCGCGACCGCTGGTACTGGTATGACCGCAAGCTGACCCAGGTCAGCCGTTTCTACCGGCTCGCCTACCAGCCCTTGACGCGTCTTTGGCGGCTGCAGGTTTCGAGCGAACCGATCACCGCAGGTGCCAGCAGCAGCCTGGCCCAAAGCTTTGACAGCCTGCAGGCTGCACTCGATGTGGTGCGTCGTCAAACGGGCTGGAGACTGGCCGACATGGCGGACCTGGACCCCGACTCGCGCCAGTATGTGATGTACCGTTTCCGGCTGGACCTGTCCCAGCTTCCGCGGCCCTTGCAAATCGGTGCCAGCAATCTACAGGACTGGAATCTGAACTTGAGCCGTCAGCTGCGCATCACCCCAGAGCCCCGGCCCTGACATGAAATCCCTCTCGGGCACCCGCAAGCACAAGCTGCTGACCTCGCGTGCCAGCACCTGGCTGCTGGGTCTGGGCCTGTCGACCATGGTGGTCATCGGGATCGGCTTGCTGGTGCTGCTGACCAAGGCCACAGACCAGCTCGACCGCTTCAATCAGAATTACGAATGGTTGCTCAGGGTCAATGTGGTCGTGGCGGCGGGCCTGCTGCTGACCATCGGCTGGGGCGCAGTCCGGGTGTTGGTGCGTCTGCGGCAGGGCCAGTTTGGCGCGCGCCTGCTGCTCAAGCTGGCGGCCATTTTTGCGCTTGTGGGTGTCGTGCCGGGCGTGCTGATCTACACGGTTTCCTACCAGTTTGTCTCCCGTTCCATCGAAAACTGGTTTGACGTCAAGGTCGAAGGTGCGCTGACTGCTGGCCTGACCCTGGGCCGAGTCACACTCGACACCCTCAGCCAGGATGCCGCCCAGAAAACCCGCCAGGCTGCGGCGCAGCTGGTGGACATACCTGATGCCAGCGCCGGCCTGGCCCTGGAGCGCCTGCGCGAGCAGCTGGGCGCTCGCGATGTCATGCTGTGGAGCGGTAACGGTCATCTGGTGGCCAGCGTCGGGCAATCGAAGTTCCAGATCCGGCCGCAGGGGCCAGCGGCGGCCCAGATCCGCGAAGCCCGGCAGAAATCGGTTCTGTCCTGGATCGAAGGCCTCGACGAAAGCGCGATGGGCGGTGACCAGGCCCGCATCAAGGTTCTGGCCACCGTGCCCCAGCTGGGGTTGTCATTGCGCGAAGATCTGCGCCTGCTGCAGGTCGAGCAGGACTTGCCCCCCACACTCGTGACCAATGCGCTGGAGGTGCAAGCCGCCAACAGCGAATACCAGGAGCGCGCCCTGGCCCGCGAAGGGCTGCGCCAGATGTACATCGGCACGCTGACGCTGAGCCTGTTTCTGGCCGTCCTGGGTGCCATCCTGCTGGCAGTGCTGCTGGGCAACCAGCTGGCGCGGCCGCTGCTGCTGCTGGCTCAGGGCATGCGCCAGGTGGCCGCAGGCGACCTCACCCCCAAGCTGACCCTGCAAAGCCGCGACGAACTGGGGGGGCTGACCCGCTCTTTTGCCGACATGACCCAACAACTGGCCGATGCCCGCAACGCTGCGCTGCGCAGCCTGCAGCAACTCGAACAGGCGCGTGCGAATCTGCAGACCATCCTGGACAACCTGACGGCGGGGGTCATCGTGCTGGACCCCGAAGGACGCATCCTCTCGTCCAACCCGGGAGCCACCCGCATCCTGCGTGTGCCGGTTGCCGTGTATGAATCGCAGTCACTCTCGCAGCTGCCCCAACTGCAGGACTTTGCGACTGGCGTGCTGCAGGCCTTCGGCCAGTTGGGGGCCTCGCTGGAAACCCACGAACTCGACCACTGGCAGAAGTCATTCGAGTTGCATGCCGCCGGACATGGCCTGAACCAGACGGGCGTCACCTTGCTTGCCCGAGGCGCGGTGTTGCCCGATGGCATGCGCCTGCTGGTGTTCGACGACATCTCCGAAATCGTTTCAGCCGAACGAAGCCAGGCCTGGGGTGAGGTGGCGCGGCGCCTGGCCCACGAAATCAAGAACCCGCTCACGCCCATCCAGCTCTCGGCCGAGCGGCTGCAACGCAAGCTCGATGGCAAACTCGAGAGCAGTGATGCTGCGGTGCTGGACAAATCGGTGCGCACCATCGTCGATCAGGTCGATGCCATGAAGCGCCTGGTCAACGAGTTCCGTGACTACGGTCGGCTGCCGGCCGCCGAACTCCGAGCGCTGGACCTCAATGCCCTGATCGGCGACGTGCTGGCCTTGTATGGCGTGGAGAGTGCCGGCCAGACCGGGATCGTACGCGAGCTCGACCCGCAATGCCCACCCATCGAAGGCGATGCCCAGCAGCTGCGCCAGGTCGTGCACAACCTGCTGCAAAACGCCCAGGACGCATGCGAAGCCGCCAGCGGACGAGTGCCGCACATCGTCATCCGCACCGAATGGCATCCGCAACGCCAGCGGGTGCGTCTGTCGGTGCTCGACAGCGGTCCAGGCTTCGAGCCACACATCCTGCAACGGGCCTTCGAGCCGTACGTCACCACCAAGGCCAAAGGCACAGGCCTGGGTCTGGCGGTGGTCAAGAAAATCGCCGACGAACACCACGCCCGCATCGAGCTGAACAACCTGATGCAGGCAGGACAGGTGAACGGGGCACAAGTCTCGCTATCATTCAAGGTCGGTAGTGCGCCAGGCAAGGGTTGAACAACCGCTGGGCATCACAATCAAAGCACAGGCAACATGGCAAACATTCTGGTGGTTGACGACGAACTGGGTATCCGCGACCTGCTCTCGGAGATCCTGTTTGATGAAGGCCATCAGGTCGAGCTGGCCGAAAACGCCGCCCAGGCACGCGAGGCACGCCAGCGCATGCGGCCCGACCTGGTCCTGCTGGACATCTGGATGCCTGACACCGATGGCGTCAGTCTGCTCAAGGAGTGGGCTTCGGCCGGGCTGCTCAACATGCCGGTCATCATGATGAGCGGCCACGGCACCATCGATACCGCCGTTGAAGCGGTGCGCATCGGCGCATTGGCCTTTCTCGAAAAGCCCATCACGCTGCAAAAGTTGCTCAAGGCGGTCGAGCAAGGGCTGTTGCACCCCGTTCAGGGCAAAGCCGTGAGCCATCAAGCCCAGGCCTCTGCAGCCGCCTCAGGAGGCATGCTGTCGGTCACCCATCGTCCCGACATGGTGACAGCCCCCCATGATCCGGCCGGGCGTGTGCAGCAGCAGTTTGATCTGGACAGGCCCCTGCGCGAGGCGCGGGACGCTTTTGAAAAAGCCTATTTCGAATTCCACCTGGCCCAGGAAAGCGGCTCCATGACCCGTGTGGCCGAAAAAACCGGTCTCGAGCGCACACACCTCTATCGCAAGCTCAAGCAACTGGGGGTCGACTTCTCGCGCAGCAAAAAAGCCGGATGATGCCGCAAAGGGCGCACGGGATGCTGCTATAATTTGCAGCTCACGGCCCGGTAGCTCAGTTGGTAGAGCAGCGGATTGAAAATCCGCGTGTCGGTGGTTCGATTCCGCCCCAGGCCACCAAAAGTCAGTAAAGAAATCAACGGGTTACGTTTAACGGCGTAACCCGTTTTTCTTTGTGGTGTCAACCAAGTGTCAACCGCGCCAAAGGGTTGAGAGCCTTGGCCTCTTGCAGGTGTGTTTAGGCAAGAGGCGGACATATCGCATCGTCATCGTGACGTTGGCGTGCCCAAGGATGCGTTGCAGGGTCAGGATGTTGCCGCCATTCATCATGAAGTGGCTGGCGAATGTGTGGCGCAGCATGTGTGTCATCTGGCTCTCTGGAAAGTTCAGTCCGGCCCGTTCCACACCTTCGCGAAAGGCTGAAATTGAGGGGGTCAATCCCCCCTAATGCAGGGGAGCGGTGGACTCCTTGTCGCGGGTTGGGGCCTTTGCGAACTGGCGTCGGACGCTGCTGCTCGGCTTGAAAAGCTATGGTGGAGTGGACTTGCTCGACTGGTGCTATTCTTTCGGTCTTTCGGACTTGCATGGCTACGGGGCTGTTCTTTTGTACAGTTTTCGAGGTGTCAGGCTGCTGTGTTAGGCTTCACGCGCTGTTACCACTTCAAAACCCTTACGGGGTGGCATCGATTGCTAAATTTAGTAGAGTGGCTCGTCTTGCCACAAGACTCTCGCGGAAGCGAACTTTCACGAGGAGACTGCTTTGAAACTTTTTGTACATCTTCTTGACGGCTTACTCTTGATCGGTAGTTCCTACACCGATCCCCGTGCCTATAAGGTAAATCGTCAAGGCTTTTCGAGTGACAGTCAAAACCTTGCTAGGGATGTACGGATCGTGGGTGCTGACATCCGTGGTGCGTTGAAGAAAGCAGAAAAATGTGGCCAAGCATACCCAGGTCAAGACTCAAAATCCAAACGGAAACAGTCTGCAACTTACGCATCATGAGACGGATAGTCCTGTCTTGCCCGTTGCTCAACTAGAGCAGTTGCATACATTTCGCCCGGACTTGGTGGACTGGGTAAAAGATCAAACTGAGCAAGAAGCCAATCACCGACGAGCTAGAGTTGATCGAGTCGATACCTTCATACTGATAGAACGTTTGTCTGGTTTGATTGCCGGAACGATTATTTCCTGCATCGGATTGCTCATTGCCGCCTACTTGGCATTGCACGGTCAAGCATGGGTTGCAGGAGTCTTAGGTGGCGGAACTTTGGTTGGCCTTGTGACCGTTCTGGTGCAAGGCAAAAAGAGTATCAAGAAGCCTGCTGATCAGAAAAACTAGTTGTGACCGGCCCCGGGTATCAAGCAGGCCGGTTGGCTTAAGTGGATACCTCTGTCGAGGGGTACAAACTGTGCTGCCGAAGCCGGGGCGGAGAGCCTGTCTGTCAGTCCCCCAGGGTCATCAGGCTGGCATTGCCACCCGCAGCGGCTGTGTTGGTGCTGATGCTGCGCTCGGTCACCAGGCGCGCCAGCGGCACGGGGGTGCCCCCTGGCGGCAGCACGGTCAGGCCAATGATCGGGCCGGCTTGCGCCGCGAGCTGCTGCGCCAGCGCCAGCGCATCATCGGCTGGGGCATGGATCAGCGCATGGTCAACGGCCAGCAGGACCTTTGCCGAAGCCAGCACCGTGACGGCCTGCACCGCAGGCGGCAGTTGCGCATGCAGGGCCGCAAACCGCTCGGGCAGCAGGGCCTGGCTGCCGACCGCCAGCACCGCGGCGATCTGGGCAAGCAGATCGTCTTCTGCATCCGCATGGGTTCCCACATGGCACAGCACGCGCTGCCGGGCCTGCGTGCGGTAGACATTGCGTTCACCGGTCGGGCCAGTCAGCACGGCTTCGAGGCCAGCGGGGTTGCTGGCGGCCAGCTCTGCGCACTGGTGCGCCAGCGGCAGTCGGCCCTGTGCCACCGCCCAGTCGTGCAGGGCTTGCAAGGCGGGGCTGATGCGTGGCAGGGCGGCTGCGCCGCAGGCCTGCACACAGCGCAGGGCCGCATCATCGGGGCAGCGCGAGAGCAGGCGCAGCAAATACAGCGGGCCGCCCGCCTTGGGGCCGGTGCCTGACAGGCCTTCGCCGCCAAAAGGCTGCACCCCCACCACAGCGCCCACCATATTGCGGTTGACATAGGTGTTGCCGGCGTGGGTGTGCGCGATCACGTGCGCGATGGTTTCGTCAATGCGCGAATGCACCCCCAGCGTGAGCGCATAGCCGGTGGCGCTGATCTGCGCCAGCATGGTGTCGAGCTCGTCCCGACGCCAGCGCAGCACATGCAGCACCGGCCCGAAAACTTCGCGCTGCAGCTCGCCAATCTGCTCGATCTCGATGAGCGTCGGCGGTACAAAGGTCCCGCCGGATGCCGTGCTGTCGGGGTGCAGGATGCGGTGGACGCGGCGACCGGCGGCCTGCATGCGGGCCACGTGGGCCTCAATGCCGCTTTGCGCCCGGGCGTCGATGACGGGGCCCATGTCGGTGTGCAGTTGCGCAGGCGCAGCCATGCGGATCTCGGCCATCGCCCCCTTGAGCATGTCGATCAGGCGGTCGGCCACATCCTCCTGCACGCACAGCACCCGCAGCGCCGAGCAGCGTTGTCCGGCGGCTTCAAAGGCCGAGGCCACCACGTCCTGAACGACCTGCTCCAGCAGGGCCGAGGAATCGACCACCATGCAGTTCTGCCCACCGGTTTCGGCCACCAGCGGCACCGCCTGTCCGTGTGCGTTCAGGCGTTGCGCCAGGGTGGCCTGCAACAGTCTTGCGGTTTCGGTGGAGCCGGTGAACAGCACGCCCTGCACGCGCGGGTCTTCCACCAGGGCCTGACCCACTTCGCGTCCGCGACCGGGCAGAAGCTGCAAGGCGGCCCGAGGCACGCCCGCCTGCCACAGTGTCTGTACCGCCAGAGCGGCCACGGCAGGGGTCTGTTCGGCGGGCTTGGCCAGCACCGGGTTGCCGGCCGCCAGTGCGGCCGCCACCTGGCCCATGAAGATGGCCAGCGGAAAGTTCCAGGGGCTGATGCACACGACAGGACCCAGCGGCACATGGGTGGCCGGGTCAAAGTCTCGCTGAACCTGGGTCGCGTAATAGCGCAAGAAATCCACCGCCTCACGCACTTCGGCCACGGCGTGCGCCCAGGTCTTGCCGGCTTCGCGCACCAGCAGGGCCATGCAGCGGGGCGCGTCCGCCTGCAGCGCGTCGGCTGCCCGCAGCAGCAGTGCAGCACGCTGCGCTGGCGGCGTTTGCGCCCATTCGGGCGCAAAGTCGTGGGCGGCCTGCAAGGCCGCTTGCAATGCGCTGGCGCTGGCAAGCTGCACCGTGCCCACGATGTCGTCGGGGTCGGCCGGGTTGCGCAGTGTCAGCACTTCGCCCGGGGCAGGCACAGGGGTGGCCAGCAGGGGCTGTACCTGCAGGCCGGGGGGGTGCGCGGCCATCTGTTGCGCCAGCAGGCGCAACGTCGGCTCGTGGGCCAGGTCGAACCCCTCGGAGTTGCGGCGTGCGTGGCCGTAAAGCTGCGCGGGCAAGGCAATCTGCGGATGGGGCTGGCCCGGCGGCAGACCGCTGCATGCCGCTTGCGCCAGCGTGCGCTGCACCGGGTCCTGCACCAGTTCATCGAGAGAGACGGCGGGGTCGGCCATGCGGTTGACGAAGGAGCTGTTGGCCCCGTTCTCGAGCAGGCGGCGCACCAGATAGGCCAGCAGGGTTTCGTGTGTGCCCACGGGGGCATAGATCCGGCAAGGGCGATGCTGTGGCCCGGAGCCCACCATCTGCAGGTACAAAGGCTCGCCCATGCCATGCAGGCACTGGAACTCGTATTGGCCATTGCGGTAGGGCCCGCATTCTTGTTCGGCCATCTGCACGATGGCAGCCGCCGTGTGGGCGTTGTGGGTGGCAAACTGCGGGTACACCGCATCGGTCGCCGCCAGCAGCTTGCGTGCACACGCCAGATAAGCCACATCGGTGTGGTGTTTTCGGGTGTAGACCGGGTAGTCGCTCTGGCCGTCGATCTGCGCACGCTTGATCTCGCTGTCCCAATAGGCCCCCTTGACCAGCCGCACCATGAGACGGTGACCTGTGCGGCGTGCCAGATCGACGAGGAAATCGATGACGAAGGGACAGCGCTTGCCGTAGGCCTGGATCACGAAACCGATGCCGTGCCAGCCTTGCAGGGTGGGAGCCTCACACAAGGCCTGCAGCAAGTCCAGCGACAGTTCGAGCCGGTCGGATTCTTCGGCGTCGATGTTCAGTCCGATGTCGTGGTGACGGGCCAGCTCGGCCAGCTTCAGCAGGCGTGGCAGCAGTTCGGCCTTGACCCGCGCCTGTTGGGCCCGGCAGTAGCGCGGGTGCAAGGCCGAGAGCTTGATCGAGATGCCGGGGCCGTCGCAGACGCCTTGCCCCCGGGCAGCGTGGCCAATCGCATGGATGGCGTTCTCATACGATGCGAGGTAGCGCTGTGCATCGGCTTCGGTCAGGGCGGCTTCTCCCAGCATGTCGTAGGAATAGCGAAAGCCCTTGGCCTCCATGCTGCGGGCGCGCTGCAGGGCTTCGTCAATGGTCTCGCCAGTGACGAACTGCTCGCCCAGCATCTGCATGGCCAGCTGCACGCCCTGACGGATCAGCGGCTCACTGCCTTTGCCCAGCAGGCGCGAGAGGGCGCCCTGCAGTTGCCTGGTGTCGTGGGGGCCGACCAGCTTGCCCGTCAGCAGCAGGCCCCAGGAGGCGGCATTGACAAACAGCGAATGGCTTTGGCCCAGATGCTGCTGCCAGTCGCCACGGCCGATCTTGTCGCGGATCAGGGCATTGCGGGTGGCGGCGTCTGGAATGCGCAGCAGCGCTTCGGCCAGGCACATCAGGGCGACACCCTCTTCGCTCGACAGGGCGTAGGCCTGCAGCAGGCTCTGCACACGACCTGCCCGACCTTCCTGGGGAGGCCCCTGGCGCAAGGCGCTGATCCATTGGCGGGCCAGGGCGTCGGTGCGGGCCGCCGCAGCCTCGTCCTGTCGGGCCAGGGCCAGCAGCGGGGCCAGTGCCTGGGCTTCGGGCAGACGTGTGGCCAGAGCGATGGCCTCGCGCAGTGGCTCCTGCCCGCTTGGCGGGCAGCCCGCATCAAAGCGGGCACCTTCGGGCGGGACGGTGCCCAGGTCGGTGGCGGGGCGGGGGTCAAGGCGGGCGTTCATGGGCGTCTCCAGAATCAAGGTTTCAGTGGAATAATCGTCATCATTCCGGATTTTCTGGAAAATATTTATCCAAAAAACAGTGTAGATGACGAATAATTCACACCATGAACCCGGAAAACCACGATATCGACCGCATCGACCGCCGCATCCTGGAGGTGCTGCAGCGCGACGGTCGCATCAGCAACCTCAAGCTGGCCGAGCAGGTGGCGCTCTCGCCCACGGCCGTTCTGGCGCGGGTGCAAAGGCTCACGCGCGAGGGCTACATCCTTGGCTACGAGGCGCGCCTGAACCCGCTCAAGCTCGGCGCGGGCATGCTGGTGTTTGTTGAAATCCTGCTCGATCGCACCAGCGCCAACGTGTTCGAGCAATTTCGCGCCGCCGTGCAGGTCCGGCCCGAAATCATGGAATGCCATCTGGTGGCGGGCGGCTTCGATTACCTGCTCAAAATCCGGACCACCGACATGAACAGTTACCGGGCGTTTTCGGGGCAGGTGCTCTGGCAACTGCCCGGCGTGCGCGAAACGCGCACCTACGCGGTGATGGAGGAAGTCAAAAACAGCACGGCGCTGGCTTTGTGAGCACAGGCCGGTGGGGTAAAGTCTGTGTAGGTCGTGCCTTATTGCATGGATGAAATTCGGCGGAATTCAAAATGCCAACGCGCATTTCTCCTAGTGAACTCAAATCCATTCTGCTTTCAAAACGCGCCAATTTGTATTATCTAGAGCATTGTCGCGTTCTGTGCAATGGCGGGCGTGTTGAGTTTGTGACCGATGAGGGGATGCGCTCGCTGTACTGGAACATTCCTATCGCCAACACCACCACCGTACTGCTGGGCAACGGCACCTCGGTCACGCAGGCTGCCATGCGCGAGCTGGCCAAAGCAGGCGTGTTGGTCGGCTTTTGCGGAGGCGGAGGCACGCCGCTGTTCAGCGCCAACGAGATGGACGTGGAAGTGGCTTGGTTCTCGCCGCAAAGCGAGTACCGTCCTACCGAGTATTTGCAGCACTGGGTGAGATTTTGGTTTGACGACGCGTTGCGGCTGCAAGCGGCCAAGGCGCTGCAAACCCTGCGTCTGGCACGTATCAAAAACCACTGGCTCGGTTCGCGGCCCTTGCGCGAAGCGGGCTTTTTGATCGACCCCGCCGTCTTGGCTGCGGCGTTGGACGCGGCCCAACACAGCGTGAACACTGCCGCCGACACCAACCACCTCTTGGCCGCAGAGGCGCACCTGACCAAGCAGCTTTACAAAATAGCGGTCAAGGCCGTGGACTATGGCGAATTCACGCGGGGCAAGCGTGGCAGCAGCACCGACCCGGCCAACCGCTTTCTGGACCACGGCAACTATCTCGCCTATGGCTTGGCTGCCAGCGCCACATGGGTGCTGGGCTTGCCCCACGGCTTGGCGGTGCTGCACGGCAAAACGCGTCGAGGTGGCTTGGTGTTTGACGTGGCGGACTTGGTGAAAGACGCGCACATCTTGCCCCAAGCTTTTTTGTCGGCCATGCGTGGCGACGACGAAGCGGCCTTTCGCCGCGCCTGTATCGAGCAACTCACGCAGACCGAGGCGCTGGATTTCATGATCGACCAGATCAAAGAGATTGCCATCACCACCGCAAGGCAGGCAGTATGAACATCTTGCTGGTCAGTCAATGCACCAAGCGGGCGCTGACCGAGACGCGCCGCATCCTTGACCAGTTTGCCGAGCGGCGCGGTGACCGCACTTGGCAAACCCCCATCACCCAGCAAGGACTGGACACCTTGCGCCAGTTGCTGCGCAAAACCGCCCGCAAAAACACCGCCGTGGCCTGCCACTGGATACGCGGGCAAAACCACAGCGAACTGCTGTGGATCGTGGGCGATGCCAAACAGTTCAACGCTCACGGAGCCGCGCCCACCAACATGACCGAACGCAACATCCTGCGCCAAGACGATGAAAACGATTGGCACACCGCGCACGACATCCGCCTGCTCGCCGCCATGGCAGCGCTGTTCCACGACTTCGGCAAAGCCAACGACACCTTCCAAGCCAAGCTCGAAGGCAAGACCAAGCTGGCCGACCCGTACCGGCATGAATGGGTCTCGCTGCGCTTGTTCCAAGCCCTGGTGGGACAAGACGACGATGCCGTGTGGTTGCAGCGCTTGGTGGATGGGGCCGATGCTGCCAACAAGCAGTGGCTTGCCAACTTGGTCAAAGACGACGGCATCGACACCAGCTCTCCTGCACCGCTTTCAGTTATGAGCCCTCTGGCACAGGCGATTGGTTGGCTCATCGTCAGTCACCATCGTTTGCCGTTTGTGAATAAAGATTTGCCTGATTCGAAGCTTGAAAAATTATGGACGGTTTTGGACGCCAACTGGTGCGGCAGCCGCACCCAGCCGAGCGAAGACGACGACCCCAAAGCCCACCAAAAAGCCCTGAAAGGCTGCTGGAGCTTCACCGCACAGTTGCCCTACCACAGCACCACATGGCGCAAACGCGCTGCCACCTTGGCCCAGCGCATGCTGGAGCGCCCATCGCTGCTACATCCGGCAAAGTCATGGTTCCAGTCCAACCCCTACGCCATGCACATGGCTCGTCTCACGCTCATCTTGGCGGACCACCATTTTTCTAGCATTGAGGGTGACCCCAAGCTGCGTGACCCCCTCTACCTAGCTTGGGCCAATACCGACCGAAAAAAAGAAGGCGCCCCGTTCAAACAACGCTTGGATGAACACCTAATCGGCGTAGAAAAGTGCGCGCACAGCATTGCCTATAGCCTGCCCCAGCTCGATGCTAGTTTGCCCCGCATTCACAACCACCGCGCCTTCAAACAGCGCAGTGGCAAAGCCCGCTTTGTTTGGCAAGACAAAGCCTTTGATCTGTCCACCGCCTTGCAAACAGCCAGCGAGACACAAGGCTTTTTTGGCGTCAACATGGCCTCAACCGGTTGCGGCAAAACCTTGGCCAATGCCCGCATCATGTATGCGCTGGCGCACGCACATAAGGGCGCACGCTTCACCGTAGCGCTGGGCCTGCGTACCCTCACCCTGCAAACGGGCGATGCCTTGCGTGAGCGCATGGGTTTGGGCAGCGATGAACTGGCCGTGATGGTGGGCGGCAGTGAAATGCGTGCATTGCACGAAATTCGCAAGCAGCAAAGCGAAAAGGATGAAGCCGAGGACACCACGTTAGAACGTCTGCTGGCCATTGCGGGCAGCGAATCGGCGCAAGACCTGTTACCCAGTAACACCCATGTGCATTACGACAACGCTTTGCACAGCGGCCCCTTGAGCGATTACCTCGGTGGCCACGACCCGCAAAAACAAGCCGCTCAGCAGCTCTTGCACGCCCCCGTGCTGGTCTGCACCGTGGACCACCTCATGCCCGCCTGCGAAGCCACACGCGGCGGGCAGCACATCGTGCCCATGCTGCGCTTGCTCACGTCGGACCTGGTGCTTGACGAGCCCGACGACTTTGGCATTGAAGACCTCTACGCTCTAACGCGCTTGGTGCATTGGGCGGGCCTGCTGGGCAGCCGTGTGTTGCTGTCCTCGGCCACTTTACCGCCCGCGCTAATCCAAGGCTTGTTTGCCGCCTACCTAGCGGGGCGGCAAAGCTTTCAGCAAAACCGAGGGCAGCCAGGCTTGGCCACCTCGGTATGTTGCGCGTGGTTTGACGAAAACGGGGCCAGCAGCAGCGAACACACCAACGAAGCCAGCTACCTGCAAAGCCACACCGCCTTTGTCCAAAAACGGGTGTCGCATTTGGCCGCGCAACGCCATACCGACCAACGCCGTCAAGCCCACATCGTGCCCGTGGACATCCGCGCCAGTGAGAGCGCCCGCGATACGCCACGCATTCGCCGTGAATACGCCAGCACCCTCGTGCAAGCCGCGCTCGGCTTGCACCGCCAGCCCCACAACCACACGGTGGACAGCGCGGTCCCGCTCAGCAAGGGTCAGAGCAGCGGCCAGGCCAGCGCCAAGCGTGTGAGCTTTGGCCTGGTGCGCATGGCTAACATCGACCCCTTGATCGACGTGGCCATCGCGCTACATGGCATGGACATACCCAAAGGTGTGCGCCTTCACTTGTGCGTGTACCACTCGCGTCACCCGCTCTTGGTGCGTTCGGGTTTGGAGCAACGCATTGACCACGCACTGCAACGCCACGGCCAAGACACTGACCCGGCTGCTCAACTGCGCAAGCCCGATGTTCGCGCCGCCATCGACGCCTATCCCGAGGCCGACCATCTCTTTGTGGTGCTGGCTACCGCCGTGGCCGAAGTGGGGCGCGATCACGACTACGACTGGGCCGTGGTTGAACCCTCGTCCCTGCGCAGCATCATCCAACTGGCGGGTCGCGTGCGCCGCCACCGTGCAGGCGCTGTGACTGGCCCCAACATCGCCTTGCTGAATTGCAACCTCAAGGCTTTAGAAAATCCGCAAGGCGCAGCATTCACCCGACCAGGCTTTGAAACTTCTGAAACCATTGGCTTCACGCTGCAAACGCACAAGCTCAACGACTTGCTGCGTCATGAAGAGATTGAACACATTGATGCCACCGCACGCATCACCCAAACCCAGCCGCTGCAACCCATGCAACACTTGAGCGATTTGGAGCACGCCCGCCTGGGTGGTGTCATGGCCACACTGGCCGATGGCGATTTGCCCGACGAGCTTCAAAACGCCGAGCCTACGGTGCGCCGCTGGTGGCAAACCCTGAGCCACCTCACTGCGCATGAGCAGCGAAAAAAACCCTTTCGCAACGACCCACAAGGCCGAGAAGAATTTGTACTGCTGCCCAACGCAGACGAAGACGACTTTGGATTTTTCACACTGCGCGATGAGGGGCGGCAACAGGCACAACAAAACCACCACAACCGTTTTGAACCGCTGCACTTGCCCGACCACCCCCACATCAGCCCGTGGGCCGTTCGTCCTTACATGGCCGAATTGATGACGCTGACTGAAATCAAAGACCAGCCCATGACGCAACTGGCACGGCGATTTGGCACTTTGGGCTTGCCCAAAGGACAGGGTGACCAAGTTTGGGCATGGCATGAGCTGCTGGGTTACCGCCGCCGCACGGAATGAAAAGGCCAGATGACGCCCCCGGATTGTTTTTTTGATAAGATTCGGCCTGCGACTATCGTGTTCGTCTCGTGGCGATCCGGCTCTCCCGAGCCTAGTCGTTCCAAATCTCTCAAGGCCAGCGCTGAATGTGAACATTCCCGCTGGCTTTAATTTTTTCCCACGCGGCTTTAACTGCCTGCTCATGCCAACGGTCCGGCACATCGTGCCAATTCTCGTAGCGCCCAGCCATGTACACCAGCAAATCAGCCACCTGCAAAAAACGGCTGTGGTGCGATTGCGTGAAATACACCGTGTCCAGAAGTCTGCCCAGGGCGCGTCCAAAGTGCATAGGCGTTTTGCCTTGGGCTTTGTACTCAGAAAAATCCACCACAGCATTGGCCACCTCGTCGGCCTCGTAGTCGCCAAACACCAAGCCCAAATCATTGTGCTGGTCGAGGTACTCGCAAAACCGCTCCAAGATCAGCATGAGCCCCAGCTTGTACGCAGGCGTGGGGTAGATGTATTTGTTTTTGTGCTTTTCCACATCGATGCATACCAAACGTACAGGGATGGCGTTGTTGGTCACAAACGTGGCCACGTCTTGAAACACCTGTACACGATCTTCCAGCTTGCGTCCTTTGGCATTGCCCTTTCCGTGGAAAAGTTCTTTGCCATGAAATTCATTGGCTTGTGTGAGCGAGCGAGCACCAAAAAAATTGAACGCAATCTGCCCCAAAGTGGATTCAAAATCGAGCGCTTTTTGGTCGGGAATCAGCAAACCGCCAATGAAAAAGTGTGGATTTTCTTTGCTGTGCTTGCTCTCGTCGAAATAACAAAGATGCATACGGTGGGCCTTCCTAGCAGCTTCAGTCGGCGGACAACCTTGTCCTTGGCTGCAAGATCGATTGCAGCATTTGTCGTGGGGTTCTGAAATTTTATAGGTTTACAAAAAATTAATTAATTACTAAAATGTAAACCTTGTAACACCCATTCAACCCCCTCCAGCCCCATGCTCCACACCCGACTCCAACAAGCCCGCAAAGCCGCAGGCCTGTCGCTGCGCGACTTGGCAGAGCGCGTGGGTGTGTCGCACGCCGCCATCAAAAAATACGAAGACGGACTGACCACCCCGCCCAGCGACATGCTGCTCCAAGTCTCGCAAGTGCTGGGTGTGCGCGTGGCCTACTTCTTTCGCCCGCAAACCGTGGTGCTCGACGCGTTGGAATACCGCAAACACAGCGCCCTGTCCAAAAAACGCCTGACCGCCATCACCCAGGCGGTGACCGACCAGATCGAGCGGCGCATGGAGCTGGAAAATCTTTTTCCGCACCCCACCCAAGCCTTTGCCGCACCAACCGATTTGCCGCGCATCCGAACCATGGCCCACACCGAAAGCGCTGCCGAGCATGTGCGCCATGCTTGGCAGCTGGGCATGAACCCCATTCCCGACCTGATCGGTACCTTGGAGAACCAAGGCATTCGCGTGTTCATGACCGATGACGATGGCGACAAACACTTTGACGGGTTGGCCGCACGCGCAGGCGACATGCCCGTGATCGTGGTGGGGCGGCACTGGCCCGGCGACCGCCAGCGCTTCACGCTGGCGCATGAGCTGGGGCACCTGCTGCTGGCCAAGCGCATGGCCAAAACGCTCGACGCCGAGCTGGTGTGCAACCGCTTTGCAGGCGCGTTCTTGTTCCCCCGCAGTGCCGTGCTGCAAGAGTTGGGCGCACACCGCAGCGCCATCGATCTGCAAGAGCTGGCGCTGCTCAAAGCCGAGTTTGGTTTGTCCATGGGCGGCATCCTCTACCGTGCGCGAGACCTGGGCATCATCAGCGCCGCCTATCACCAGGCGCAAACCGATTTGTTCAAAGCCAAGCGCTGGCACCTGACCGAGCCCGGACCGGCCTACCCGCCAGAAAAAACCCACCACTTTGAGCAACTGATTTTTCATGCACTGGCCGAAAACTACATCGGCGAATCCAAAGCGGCAGAACTCATGAACCTTCCTCTGGCCCAGCTTCACCGCATGCGCCACATGGAGGTCACCGTGGAGCAGTTGCATGCTGGCTTGCATCAGTGATGCCAACATCCTGATCGACGTTGAAGTGGGTGGCTTGCTGGCCCCCATGTTCAGCCTGGGCTACCAGTTTGCCGTGCCCGATGTCCTCTATTGGGAAGATCTGGCCGAGCACCATGCCCACTGGCTGGGTCTGGGCCTACAGATTCAAAGCCTGAGCGCCGAAGGCGTGGCCCGCGTGCAAACCCTGAGCCAAAAACACCAGCGCCCCAGCCGCAACGACCTGTTTGCCTTAGCCCTGGCCGAGCAGGCGCCAGGCCCGTTGCTGACCGGTGACGCCGCCTTGCGCAGCGCCGCTGAGGCCGAACGCATCGAAGTCAAAGGCACGGTGTGGCTGGTGGCCGATATGCTGTGCAAATAGTGCATCACCCCCACCGTCGCACGCGCCGCGTTTGACCGCATGCGCGAAGGGGGCAGGCGGCTGCCTTGGGATGTGGTGGAGAGGTTATTTGTGAAAACGTAAGGGGCGTAACCAACGGCGGTGGCTTCATTTGGCGAGACAGGCTGCCTATGCGGCAGTGAAAGGGAGTCGCTTAATCAAGCTTTGCCGACTATTTCTGAGCTGCTTTTCAGCAGTGTGTTCATTGTATGCTAGGGATGGTCTGCATAACCCCCGCCAAAGCGCGAGTTGATGCATGAATGTTCACATG
>CAYSIY010000022.1:0-19717 GCA_964431215.1 uncultured Limnohabitans sp. | reverse complement strand
CCCCTTTTGTCATGCCCAAGGCCGAGAGCGCCTTTTCCCGCGCCAATGCGGTTTATGACACCACCATCGGCTGGCGTTTTGTCAACAAGCTGATGAAGGAAAAGTATGGCGTCGACTCCATGCCCGAGACCGCCGAGAACGTCGCCACCGATTTCAGGATTGAGCGCGAAGCCCAGGACCGCATGGCTCTGGCCAGCCAGATGAAGGCGGTGGCCGCGCAAAAAGCCGGGCACCTGGCCCGGGAAATCTGCCCCGTCACCATCCCGCAGAAAAAGGGCGAGGCCATCGTCGTGGACAAGGACGAGCATCCGCGCGAGACCAGCCTCGAAGCACTGGCCAGGCTCAAAGGGGTGGTGCGGCCCGAAGGCACGGTGACTGCGGGCAATGCCAGCGGCGTGAACGATGGGGCCTGCGCGCTGCTGCTGGCCGGCGAAGCCGAAGCCGCCAAGTACGGCCTGACCCCCAAGGCCCGGGTGGTGGGCATGGCCACAGCGGGCGTGGCCCCGCGCATCATGGGCATGGGGCCGGCCCCGGCCACACAAAAGGTGCTGGCCCAGACCGGCCTCAAGCTCGAGCAACTGGACGTTATCGAGCTCAACGAGGCTTTTGCGGCGCAGGGCCTGGCGGTGCTGCGCACACTGGGTCTGCGGGACGACGACGAGCGCGTGAACGCCTGGGGTGGCGCCATCGCGCTGGGTCATCCGTTGGGTGCTTCGGGGGGCCGCCTGGCCACCACGGCCGTCAACCGACTGCACGCCACAGGCGGGCGGTATGCGCTGTGCACCATGTGCATTGGCGTGGGGCAGGGTATAGCGCTGGTGCTCGAGCGGGTCTGATCTCCTGCTGCGCCAAGCTGCTTTCCGTAAATATTCAGGAAAAAACTAAGTCAAGGTCAAGGTTATTCTGCTTTTATTTACAATGAAGGCCGTTCAGACTGTGGCTTTCATTTGCAGGACCCACCATGACCCGATGTTTTTTCAAGTCCCCAGCGCCCCGACCTCCGTCGGCCGCGCGCCTGGGGGGGTGGCTGATCTTCACGGCCTTTCTGGCCGCGCCGGCCTTGCATGCCCAGCCGGTCCAGGCCATGCCGGACAAGGCCGCGAGCGCAGCCCCCCCCGAGTTCGATGTACAGCAGTTGGTGGCGGTGGTGCTGGAGCACAACCCCGCCTTGCGGGCGGCGACACAGTCCCTTCAGGGCGCGCGCGCCTCGGTGACCACAGCGGCGGCCTTGCCTAACCCGAGGCTGGAATGGGGCCGAGGCCCCTGGCAGGCAGCGGACCCTCTGGTCGGTCGTGGTCAGACCTGGTCCGTCGCTCAGCCGATTGAGAATCCCTGGCTGCGCGGGGCACGTATCGATGCCGCCCAGGCCGGGCAGCGCAGTTCCGAGCAACAACTGGCGATGGTGCGCAATGACCTGATCGCCCAGTTGCGATTGCGCATCCATGAGGTTCTGCTGCATGAGGCAGAGGCCGGCGCAGCCAACGAGGCGCTGGCTTTGCTGGAGCAGGTTCGCCAGCGGGTGCGCGTACGGGTCGACAGCGGAGAAGCACCGCGCTACGAATTGATCAAGGCCGATGCCGAAGTCATCAACGCCCGTGAGCGCAAGCAAAGCGCAGAGCTCAAGGCACAACAGTCCTTGCTGGTCATCAACCGCCTGGCGGCCGGTCAATTGCCCGCGCAGTGGCGACTCAAGCCCGGCACCGGGACAGAGCGCCAGGAGCCACTGGATCTGGGCCGACTGCAAGAGCAGGCCCGCCAGACCAATCCGGAGCTGCAGAGCCTGCGGCACGATCTCGAGCGTGCGCAACAGCGGCTCAAGTTTGCCCGCGCCAGTGTGCTGCCTTCCGTTGACCTGCGTTACACCGAAATGAAAGACCCCCAGGTGCGACAGTCGCAATGGGGGATGAGCATGCAGTTACCGCTGCTTGACCAGCGTCGCGGACCCGTGGCCGAGGCCAGCGCCGAACTCGAGCGCAATCGCGTGCTCTACGAGGGTCGGCAGGCCGAACTCGAGCAACAGGTGCTGCTGGCCTGGCGCGCACTCGAAATGGCCAGGCTGCGTGTCGAAGCCCTCAGTCAGGGTGTGCTCCGGGAGGCTGAATCCGCGCTGCGCGTGGCCGAGGCGGCCTACCGCTTTGGCGAGCGCGGCATTCTCGACGTACTCGACGCTCAGCGTGTGTTGCGTGCCGTGCGCGCCGATCTTCTGCAGGCCCGTTACCAGCAACAGGCCGCCCGCATCACCCTCGAACAGCTCAGCGGTCGCTACGCGGCTGCATCCTCATCCACTGCACCATGAAGACCACCATGACGCTCCCTACTGAAGTCTCCCGAACACTGCGCCGCACCCCTTTGGCGGCTGCCATGGCGGTGTCCCTGCTGCTGGCCGCCTGTGGCCAGAAGTCGGATGCGCCCAAGGCCGCAGGGCCACAGGCCGAAGCCTCTGCTGCTGCCGAAGCAGCGCTGCAGGTCCGCATCGATCCAGCCATGGCCGGTCGCTTTCAGGTGGCCCCTGTCGCCATGGCCGATTTGGTGCCCTTCAAGGAAGTGGCTGGCCGGATCGAGGCCAACGAACGCCTGGTGACCCGCATCGGCGCTTCGGTCACGGGCCGTGTGACCGAAGTCCTGGTCGAGGTGGGTGACCGGGTGCGCAACGGGCAATCGCTGGCCAACGTCGCCAGTCCCGAGCTCACCCAGGCCCAGATGGCTTTCCTCAGGGCGCATTCGAACGCGGGACTCGCCGAACGGGCGGTGGACCGTGCGCGGCAGCTTTTCCAGGCCGATGTCATCGGTGCGGCAGAGCTGCAGCGGCGCGAGTCGGAGCTGGCCGTGGCGCGTGCGGAGCTGCGCGCCCAGAGCGACCAGTTGCGTTTGCTGGGCATTTCCCCTGACGCGATCAATCTCTTGCGCGAGCGCGGCACCTTGCAGCCACACGCGCCGGTGCTGGCCACCCAGTCGGGCGTGGTCATCGAGCGTAATGTGAGCAATGGCCAGGTGGCGCAGCCGGGTGACCCGCTGTTTACCCTGGCCGATCTGGGCAAGGTCTGGGTGGTGGGCGCTCTGCCTGAGCAGCGGGCCCGTGTAGTGAGTGTCGGTCAGGGCGTGGACATCGAAGTGCCTGCTTTGGGCGGGCGCAAGCTTTCGGGCAAGATCATTTATGTCGGAGACACCGTCTCACCCGAAACCCGCACCGTGCCGATTCGCACCCAGGTGGACAACCCTGGCCGTGACCTCAAGCCCCAGATGCTGGCGACCATGCGCATCCGAGGTGAACCGGTCCGGCAACTGGTGGTGCCCCAGGAAGCCGTCATCCGCGAGGGCGACCGCGACCATGTGTATGTCCGCACAGCGGAGAACACGTTCCGCTATGTGCAGGTTGAGCTTGGCGAGGCACAGGACGATCTGCGCCCTGTCCTCAAGGGCATCTCCGAAGGCGATCCCGTGGTCGTGCAGGGGGCCTTTCACCTGCACAACGAGCGCAAGCGCGCTGAACTCCAGTAAGGATCCGTCATGCTCAAATCAATGATCCGTGCAGCGCTCAGCCAGCGTCTGCTGGTGATGGTGGTCGCTGCCATACTGCTGGGTTTTGGCGTGCGCGCCGCCATGCAGTTGTCGGTCGACGCCTTCCCTGATGTGACCAATGTGCAGGTGCAGGTGGCCACGGAGGTGCCCGGTCGCTCGCCCGAGGAGGTCGAGCGCTTTGTGACTGTGCCGCTGGAAATCGCCATGACCGGCCTGCCTGGCCTGACCGAGATGCGTGCACTCAACCGAGGCGGCTTGTCCCTGATCACCCTGGTGTTCACCGACAAGACCGACGTGTACTTCGCGCGTCAGCTCGTGATGGAGCGCCTGCTGGAAGTGACGCCACGCATGCCCGAGGGGGTGGTGCCGGTGCTCGGACCGGTGTCGACCGGCCTGGGAGAGGTCTACCAGTACACGCTGGTGCACCCCGATGACGGCAAACGCCAGCTCACCGCCGAAGAGCTGATGGAGCGGCGCGTGGTGCAGGACTGGGTGGTGCGACCCATGCTGCGCTCGATTCCGGGCGTGGCCGAGATCAACTCGCTGGGTGGCCTGGAGCGGCAGTTCCAGGTGCTGGTCAACCCCGACCGCTTGCGGCACTACCGGTTGTCCTTGCGGGATGTGCTCGAAGCGGTTGAACGCAACAACGCCAATGCAGGCGGTGGCGTGCTGCGCTCGGCTGCCGAGCAATACCTGATCCGGGGCGTCGGCCTGATCCGCTCGGCCGATGACATTGCCAACATCATCCTCAAGGAAGAGCGGGGCGTACCGGTTTTTGTGCGTGATGTGGCTGAGGTTCAGATTGGTGCCGCAGTGCGTCAGGGGGCGGTGGTACGCAACGGCGACAGCGAAGGTGTCGCTGGCGTCGTCATGATGCTGCGCGGGGGCAACGCCAAGGAAGTGGTGGGCCGCGTCAAGGCCAAGGTCAACGAGATCAACAGCCAGGGCATGCTGCCTGGGGGGCTGCAGATCGAGCCGTTCTATGACCGCACCGAGCTGGTCGATTCGGCCCTCTGGATGGTCACCAAGGTCTTGCTCGAAGGCATCGTCTTCATCATTGTCATTCTGTTCCTCTTCCTGGGCGATGTGCGTTCGAGCCTGGTGGTGGTGGCCACCATCGTCATCACGCCGCTGGTGACCTTCATGGCCATGAACCGGCTCGGTCTGTCGGCCAACCTGATGTCCTTGGGGGGGCTGGCGATCGCCATTGGCCTGATGGTGGATGGCACGGTGGTCGTGGTGGAGAACGTGTTCCACAAGCTCGGTCAGAGCGCCAATTCAGGCGAATCCCGACTGCGGGTGATCCTGGAGGCCACCAGTGAAATTGCCAAGCCGACGGTCTATGGCATCTCGATCATCATTCTGGTGTTCCTGCCCTTGATGATGCTCTCGGGCATGGAAGGCAAGATGTTCGGCCCCCTGGCGCTGACCATCGCCATCGCGCTGGCGGTCTCACTGGCGGTCTCGCTGTTTCTCTCGCCGGTGCTCTGCAGCTACATCCTGCGCGGCGGCAGCGACCACGACACGCGCCCGATCGCCTTCCTCAAGCGCCACTACCTCAAGCTGCTGCATCTGGCTCTGGGTGCCGAGAAAAAGACGATCCTGGTGGCGATTGCCCTGTTGCTCGGTTCCTTTTCGCTCTTTCCATTCCTGGGCAAGAGCTTCATACCGACCATGAAAGAGGGCTCGATCGTGCCGCAGATCGTGCGTGTGCCCAGCATTTCGCTGGAAGAGTCCGTCAAGATCGAGACCGAGGCCATGAAGCTGGTGGCCCAGGTGCCCGGCGTCAAATCGGTGATCTCCAAGCTCGGTCGTGGCGAATCCCCTGCCGATCCGGCGGGCCCCAATGAATCCGATCCGATTGCCGTGATCGACCGCGAGGCCGGCCGCACACAAGTGGAGATCGAGGAGGACATCCGCAAGGCCCTGGCTGTTCTGCCCGGTGTGCAGGTCATCATGAACCAGCCGATTGCCCAGCGGGTCGACGAGATGGTGACCGGCGTGCGCTCGCAACTGGCGATCAAGGTGTTTGGCGACGATCTGGGCGAACTCAAGCGCGTCTCGGAAGATCTGGCCCGCATTGTCCGCACGGTGCCGGGTGCCATCGATATTCGCGTCGAGCGTTTGTCGGGGCAGCAGACGCTGACGATTGACATCGACCGCCAGGCGATTGCGCGCTATGGCATCAATGTGGCCGATGTCAACGACCTGATCGAGACCGCCTTTGGCGGCAACGAGGTCGGGCAGCTTTATGAAGGCCAGCGCCGCTTTGGCATCGTGGTGCGCTACCCCGCCGAATTCCGCAGTTCGGTGCAGGCGATCCGCAACAGCACCCTGCGCTCGAGTGATGGCACCCTGGTGCCGCTCTCGGCCGTGGCCCATATTGAGCTGCAGGACAGTCCACCCACCATCAGCCGCGAGTCGGGCAAGCGACGCGTGGTGGTGGGTGCCAACGTCAGCGGTCGCGACCTCGGCGGCTTTGTGGCCGAGGTGCAAAGCCGTGTCGCCAAGGAGCTGAAATTGCCCGAAGGTTATTACCTCTCCTGGGGCGGGCAGTTCGAGAACATGGAGCGGGCCATGGCCACCCTGACCGTGATTGTTCCGTTGACCATTGCGGCCATCTTCTTCCTGCTTTTCATGCTGTTCAATTCGGTGCGTCTGGCTTCGCTGATCATCCTGGTGCTGCCCTTTGCTTCGATCGGTGGCGTGATCGGCCTGTTCGTCACGGGTGAATACCTCAGCGTGCCGGCCTCGGTGGGCTTCATTGCGCTGTGGGGCATCGCGGTGCTCAATGGCGTGGTGCTGGTCAGCTGCATCCGCCGCCTGCGTGAAGATGGCATGTCGGTGGTCGAAGCCGTGCGCGAGGGCTGTGTGCAACGTTTTCGCCCTGTCATGATGACCGCCACGGTGGCCCTGCTGGGACTGGCCCCCTTCCTGTTCGCCACCGGGCCGGGCTCCGAGGTGCAGCGTCCGCTGGCCGTGGTGGTGATCGGCGGCCTGATATCGTCCACATTGCTGACCCTGGTGGTGGTGCCCACGCTGTACCGCTGGTTCGATGACCTGCCCCGGCAAGCCTGATACAAGGAGAACAACATGAAAGAAATCCGGGCCATCATCCGCCCCAACCGCCGGGACCGTCTGCGCGATGCCTTGCGCGCCATCCCCAATTTTCCGGGGGTGACGATGTTCAAGGCCGAGGGCTTTACCGCCCCGGCGTCGGTTGACAAGCGCAGTGTGCGTGACGAGCTCACCGATTTCACGGACAAATGCATGGTCTGTGTGCTTTGCCCTGACGACATGGTGGACACCATCCGCGACGCCATCATGACGGCCTGTGGCACAGGCCAGATCGGCGACGGGCTCGTCTGGGTGCTGGACATCGCGGCCGTGCACCGCATACGGGATCGCCAATCGCTGCAAGGCGGTTGACCGTGACGGCCCGCCCCTGCACCGGAGCCCGCCGATGAGCGCCCTCAATTACCGTCATCTTTACTACTTCTGGGTGGTGGCCAAGGAGGGCGGTATGGCCAGGGCGGCCCAAAGGCTGGGCATTGCCATCCAGACCATCAGTGCCCAGGTTCGCGAGCTGGAGAAATCGCTGGGCCATCAGTTGCTCAAGCCCGAAGGACGCGGCCTGGTGCTGACCGAGGCGGGCGAGGCAGCTTGCGCCCGCGCCGAGGAAATTTTCGAGATCGGACAGCGCATCCCCCGTGAGGTGGCCGATGCGGCGGCCGGTCCGGCCATCCGCCTGACGATCGGTCTGTCCGACGGTTTGAGCAAACTGGCTGCCCACTCCCTGCTCAATCCCTTGCTGCAGACGCCGGGCCTGCGTCTGCTGTGCCATGAGGGCGAGTTCGAGCATCTGATGGCCGATCTGGCCTTGCATCGGCTGGACATGGTGCTGGCCGGGCAGGGGGCACCGGCCAATGCCAACCTGCGCCTGTCGAGCCACTGGCTGGCCTCTTCCCCGCTGTGCTGGTATGGCCTGGGGCAATGGGTGAGGCCCGAAACGATGGCGGCGTACCCGGCTTGCCTCAATGATCTGCCGGTGTTGTTGCCCACCCGTCAGACCCCGGTGCGCGCGGCGCTCGACCGCTGGTTCGATGACCAGGGGCTGATGCCCGCCGTGGTGGGCGAGTTCGAGGACAGTGCCCTGATGTCGGTGTTTGCCGCCCGGGGTCTGGGGGTGTTTCCGGTCAGCGTTCTGGGGGCGGAAGATCTGTCGCTGATGCCGGGTTTTCGGCTGCTGGGGCAGACCGATGTCAAGGAAGACATCCATGTCATTTACAGCCACCGTACACGGCACCATCCCCTCGTGCAGCACCTGCTCCAGGGTGTCGAACCCCTGCCGGACTGAGCAAAGACACAAGCGCATCGCCACGGTGATGCACCTCACACGCTGACCCTGCAAAGGGGTATCGACAGGGGTCTGGGCGACTGCCCACAATGGCCCATGGTTTTTCTTTGTTGTCCCTGCCATGGCCTGCCAGCGGCTTGAGCCTGCAGACTTGTCGCGGCGGGTGCATCCGGACAGCCTGGGTTTTGCCTGCACCAGCGAGCTGGTCGAGCAGCCCCTGCCCTGGATCGGGCAGCCGCGTGCAGAGGCCGCCGCCCGTTTTGGCCTGGGCATGGCCCAGCCCGGCTACAACCTGCTGGTGGTGGGCGAAGTGGGCACCGGTCGCACCACGCTGATGCGTCAGCTCATGCGGCACCATGCGGTGACCTGTCCGGTGCCTCCTGACCTGCTTTTTCTGCACCAGGTCGAGCAACCCGAACGCCCCCTGGCCTTGCGCCTGCCTGCGGGTGAGGGGCGACAGTTGCGTCAGGGCATGACGCAACTGGTCAAGCGTTTGCAGGTCGAGATTCCCCGACGCTTGAGCGAGCCGGACGTGAAAGCCGAAAGCGAGCGCATCGAGCAGGCTTGCAAAAGCGAGGAATCACGGGCCTATGCCGAGCTCAACGCCTTTGCCCAGGCGCGGCATTTCAGCCTGATGCGCGAGCAGGGCCATCTGGTTTTCACCTGCCAGGACGAGCAGGGGGAACCCCTGACCACAGGAAAGGCCATGGCGCTCAGCCCGCAGGCTCGCTTTGGCATCGACCAGGCAGAGGCCGGCCTGCGCGAGGAGATCGCGGTCTTTCTGGACAAGACGCGGGCGCTTGAGCATGTGCGCAACGAGGGCCTGGCCGCGCTGCGTCGGCAGATGGTGCGGCCCTTGCTCGAACGCGCATGGCAGGACATCCGGCAATGTGTCCATCCAGCGCCCGCTGAGCAGCAGCAGATGGAAGGCTGGTTGCAAGCTTTGCAGACCGAGGTGCTCGAGCATGTGGAGCTCTTTGTGGGCAACACCGAAGACGAGGATTTGCGGCTTGAGGCTCTGGGCGATCTGCTGGCCAGCCTGCGCGTGAATGTGGCGGTAGACAACCACGGGCTGCAGGGTGCGCCGGTGTTACAGGAAGACAACCCCACCTACCGCCAGTTGTTTGGCTGCATCGAGTACGAATCCGATGGCGAGATGCTGGTGACCGATTTCACCCGCATCCGTGCAGGCAGTCTGTTGCGCGCGCATGGCGGTTTTTTGATGCTGCACCTGCGGGATGTGCTGGCCGATCCGCCGGTTTGGGAGCGCTTGCGCCGCTTTGTGCGTTGCGGTCGTCTGCAGATTGATGAGCCGGGTGTGCTCTATGCACCGGTGGCAGCGGTGTCCCTCACCCCTGAAACCGTGCAGGCCCAGGTCAAGCTGGTGCTGCTGGCTTCACCCGATGAATTCGAGGAAGTGCAGGCACTCGACCCCGAGCTGGCCCGGCGCTTTCGCTGCAAGGTGGACTTTGCCGAAAGCTTCATGGCAAGCCCTCAGACCTGGCACGACACGGCGGTCTTCGTGGCACGCACCTGTGCCCGGTGGGGCTTGCCGCACTTTTCGGCGGCGGCGGTCGCACGCCTGATTGAGGACAGCCACCGGCTCGCCCAGGATCAGTTTCGCCAGAGCGCGGTGTTTGCGGCGGCCGAGGCGCTGGTCATGGAAAGCGCCGCGCTGGCCACTGCCCGGCAGGCCACCCAAGTGCAAGGCACGGACGTGCAGGCCGCCTGCGAGGCGCGCACCCATCGCCACAACGAGCCCGAGGAACGCTTGCTCGACGCCCTGGCTCAGGGCGAGCGTGTCTTGCCCTTGACGGGTCGCATGGAAGCGAGCGTCAATGGCCTGAGTGTGGTGATGCAGGGAGACTACAGCTTCGGCTTTCCGATACGGGTGACCGCGCGCACCTGCGCTGGCGACAAGGGTGTGCTGAGCATCGACCGCGAAGTCGAACTCTCGGGGCCGGTGCACGACAAGGGTGTGCTGATCCTGCACAGCTACCTGGTGTCGCTTTTTGCACAGGATTCCCCCTTTGCGCTGGAAGCCAGCCTGGTGTTCGAGCAGGAGTATGGGGGCATCGAAGGCGACTCGGCCTCGTGCGCCGAGCTCTATGCCCTGTTGTCCTCGCTGGCGGGCGTGCCACTGGCGCAGGGCATTGCTGTCACGGGTTCGCTCAACGCCCGGGGTGACATGTTGCCTGTAGGGGCCATCAATCAAAAAATCGAGGGCTACTTCAGGAGCTGCGAACGCGCAGGACTCGACGGCACGCAGGGCGTGCTCATGCCCGATCGCAATCGGCGTCACCTGATGCTCAATGAGTGCGTGGTCGAGGCCGTGGCCCGGGGGCGATTTCACATCCACGTGGCCAGAACCGTGGCCGAAGGCATGACGCTGCTGTGCGGCCTGCCCTGGGGTGAGCCGGGTCCGGGCGCTTATCCGCCAGGCAGCCTGCTGGCCAGGGTGCAGGCGCGCCTGCGCCGCTACCGCCAGGCCGTGGATGCCGCCGGCCTGCATGCCGATAAAGCCCCGCACAAACGCCGTCGCCAGCACGAGGTCTGAGCATGGAGCGCAGGAAACTCTGGCACCTGCTTTACTGGGCCGTGGCCCTGCTGCTTGTGCTGGGCCTGCAGACCTGGCTGGCCCCCGGCCAGGCGCAGCTGGTCAGTTTCGACGAATTCCGGCAGGCCCTTGTGGACGGACGGGTGCAGGAGGTGCGGGTGACCGACACCCACCTCAGCGGCCTGCTCAAAGTGCCCGAGCCAGGCAAGCGCGAAATCCTGACGGTGCGTGTGGAGCCCGAGCTGGCTGCCTGGCTGGACGACTTTCGTGTGCAGTACAGACGCATGCTGCAGACCGGCTTCTGGCGCGATGTGCTCTCGTGGGTCTTGCCATCGCTGGTGTTTTTTGGCTTGTGGTGGCTGCTGATTCGCAAGCTGGTGCAAGGCCAGGGCATGGGAGGGCTGATGCAGATGGGCCGGAGCCGGGCCAAGGTGCATGTCACACAGGACACGGGTGTGAGCTTTGCCGATGTGGCGGGTGTGGACGAGGCCAAGCAGGAATTGATGGAGGTGGTGGCGTTTTTGCAGCACCCCGCAGACTATGGCCGATTGGGTGCGCACATCCCCAAGGGGGTGCTGCTGGTGGGGCCGCCCGGCACCGGCAAGACCCTGTTGGCCAAGGCGGTGGCGGGCGAGGCGGGGGTACCGTTCTTTTCGATATCAGGCAGCGAGTTCGTCGAGATGTTCGTGGGTGTAGGGGCCTCCAGGGTGCGTGACCTGTTCGAGCAGGCGCGCCAGAGGGCACCGGCCATCGTGTTCATCGATGAGCTCGACGCCCTCGGCCGGGCGCGGGGTGTGTTCGCCAGCTGGGGCGGGCACGACGAAAAAGAGCAAACCCTCAACCAGTTGCTGGCCGAGATGGATGGCTTTGACACCCAGGCCGGTGTCATGATTCTGGCGGCCACCAACCGTCCCGAGATCCTGGACCCGGCACTGCTGCGCGCGGGCCGTTTTGATCGGCAGGTGCTGGTGGACCGGCCCGACCGGGTGGGGCGTGTGCAGATCCTGCAGGTGCATGCACGCCAGGTCAAGCTCTCGCCCGGGCTGTCGCTGGACGAGGTGGCCTCGCTGACGCCGGGCTTTTCCGGAGCGGACCTGGCCAACCTGGTCAACGAGGCGGCCCTTTTTGCCACCCGCCGCCATGCCGAGCAGGTCGCGCTGGGTGACTTCACTGCGGCCATCGAGCGCATCGTTGCTGGCCTGGAAAAACGCAACCGCTTGCTCAACCCGGTCGAGCGCCGCACCGTGGCCCACCACGAAATCGGCCACGCGCTGTTGGCGCTGAGCCTGCCTGGCAGCGATGTGGTCCACAAGGTCTCGATCATTCCGCGCGGCATCGGCTCGCTCGGCTACACCCTCCAGCGGCCGCTGGAGGACCGCTACCTGATGACCCGCGAAGAGCTTGAAAACCGCATCTGTGTGCTGCTCGGTGGCCGTGCGGCGTAGCAGCTCATGCTGGGCACGGTGTCCACGGGCGCGGCCGACGATCTGGTCAAGGCCACCCAACTGGCACGCGACATGGTGATGCGCCACGGCATGGACGAAACGCTGGGCTGCGTGAGCTACGACAGTCCACATCCTGCCCTGATGGAAGGCATGCCCGAAAACGGTCGATGGCTGCCCCCGGTGTCTGAGGCCACCCAGCAGGCCATGGACCGGGCGGTGCAGCGCATCGTGAGCGCTGCCCTGGCGCGGGCCAGTGAGTTACTGGCCCAGCGGCGCGACACCCTGACGCGCTGTGTGCAGGCGCTGCTCGAACGCGAGACGCTGGACGCAAAGGCCTTGCAGGTGCTGGTGGACTCGGGCGATTGACGGACTGACTGAAAGGGCAAACAGCGGTCGGCCATCCTGCGGTCGACTGGGCGCTCATGACCGCGAAGGCAAAAGCATGGCGCCGATCCGGGTCATGATCCAGACGCAGACGAGGCAAGAGGACAGTGCGATCAGCCAGGCGGTGGCGGGCAGTGCGCCCAGTGCCAGCGCTTGTGCCAGTACAGGCCAGTACATCATCCAGGCCAGCAGCATGAGGCTGCCGAGGCTCAACCCCAAGGCCCAGGGCTGCCTGCGTCTCCAGCTGCGGCCTGAGCCCAGCAGCACCAGCGCACTGCTGCCGCAGACCAGTATCAACAGGGCCAGGCTGCGTGCCATCGGGCTTTGCAGTGAGCCGTTGCCGCTGTACACGAGCCAGCTCAGCCCCAGTCCCAATGCCAGCAGCACCGAGAGCCCTTGCATCAGGGCCACCAGCAGGGTGGAGCGTCCGAAAAGCGCCTGGCGGGTATCACGCGGCGGGCGCTGCATCACGTTGGGGGCTTCGGCTTCGTGCTCGAAGGCAATGGCACAGGCCGGATCGATCACGAGTTCGAGCAGCGCCAGGTGCAGCGGCAGCAGCAGCGTCGGCCCGCCCAGCAGGGGCCACAGCGCGAGCAGGCCAATCGGCAGGTGGATGGCGAAGATGTAACGCATCGCCAGTCCCAGGTTGTCGAAGATGCGGCGACCGCAGCGTATGCCATGCACGATGGCACTGAAACGGTCGTCCACCAGCACCAGGTCGGACGCTTCGCGCGCCACATCCGTACCGCGCAGGCCCATGGCAATGCCCACATGGGCCGCCTGCAGTGCGGGGGCGTCGTTCACACCGTCCCCTGTCATGGCCACCACCTCTGCATTGGCCTGCAAGGCCTGCACCAGGCGCAGCTTTTGCGCAGGCGTGATGCGGGCACAGATGTGCACCTTTCGCAAGCGCTCCCGCAAGGCCGCATTGTCCAGTTCGGCCAGCTCGCTGCCGGTGAGCACCTCCCCCTCGGGCAGTCCAGCCTGGGCCGCAATCACGCGGGCGGTGGCCGGGTAGTCGCCGGTGATCATGATCACACGGATGCCGCCGCTTTGGCATTGCGCCACCGCCTGCCGGATGTCCGGTCGCAAGGGATCGCTCAGGCCGATCAGGCCCAGCCATTCAAAACCCAGCTCGTGCGCGCTGCCCGGAAAGTCGCTGCCGGGCAGTTGCCCACGGGCCACGCCCAGCACGCGCAGGCCCTCACTGGCGAGCCGGTTGACCGTGGCCAGCCATTGCCGGCGCTGGTCCTGCGGCAGATGGCACAGCTCCATCACCGCCTCGGGCGCACCCTTGGCCGAAACGCTGTGCCCCTGCCCACCTTCTGCGGCTTCGCCGGTGTGCCAGATGTGCGACATCGCCGGCAGTGCGGGGCTGAGCGGGTAGCTGTGCACCAGCGTCCAGTCGGCATGCAGGTGGCCTGTGTCCTGAAGGTGTTCGGCGCCCATGCGGTGGAAGGCCTGCTCCATCGGGTCAAACGGCTCGGGCGCGCTGGCCAGGATGGCGTGCTCCAGCATAGGCCTGAAGACCGGGGTCAGCAGCGGCGCTGCGCCCGCGGGCCAGTGCAGCACCTCTGGCGCATCGGCGCTGCCGGTGGCCAGCGCGGCCACCGTCATGCGGTTTTCAGTCAGCGTACCGGTCTTGTCGGTGCACAACACACTCACCGCTCCCAGGGTTTCGATGGCGTTGATGCGTCGCGTCAGCACGCCTTCGCGCGTGAGCCGCCGCGCACTCAGTGCCGGAAAAAGGGTCTGCACCACCGGGTATTCCTCGGGCAACAAGGCCATGGCCAGCGCAATGGCCGAGAGCACGGCGGCCAGCCATTGGCCGTGGCGCAGGCCCAGCGTGAGCACCATCAAGAGGCACAGCAGCGCCACCCCCAGCGCCAGCTTGCGCACCAGTGCCGCGGTCTGCTGCTGCAGCGGGCTGGGCGGCTCGCGGGTTTGCGCCAGCGCCATGCCAATCTGCCCGACCTGGCTGTGCCTCCCGGTTGCCGTGACCCGCGCCATGCCCTGGCCGCGCACCACATGGCAGGCGGCGAACACGGCGGGCGTGTCTTCGCCGCCCGGGGCTGTGGGCTCGGGTGTGGGGGTGGGGGTGGTGGCAGCGCGCTTGCCCACCGGCACCGATTCGCCGGTCAGCAGCGACTCGTCGACCTGCAGGTTGTCTGCCTGCAGCAGCCAGCCGTCGGCGGCGATGCGGTCGCCTTCGGCCAGCAGCAGGTCGCCGGGCACCACCTCTTGCGCCGCAATGCGTTGCACTTGGCCATTGCGCAGCACGCGTGCCTGGGGCTGGGTCAGGCCGCGCAGGGCCTGCAAGGCCGAGTCGGCACGGCCTTCCTGCCAGAAAGTCATGCCCAGCACGGCCAGCACAAACAGCGAGAGGGTCAGCCCCTCGACCACATCCCCCAGTGCGATGTAGAGCAGCGCCGCCGTCACCAGCAGCATAAACATGGGTTCACGCCCCAAGGCCAGCAGGCGCTGCACCCAGGTGCGTGGGGCTTCGGTGTCCAGGGCGTTGGGGCCGTGCTCGCGCAATCGCCGAGCGGCCTCTTCGGGGCTCAGGCCGCTCAGCGGATCGGTCGGGCTTGGCAGTGGGGGCATGCGCCCAGTATGGGCAAGGGGCACCTGGCAGGGCTTGATCATGGTCAAGCCTGTCGCAGCACGGACAGTGCGCTGCTGGGTGTTTGCCTACAGTGGAGTGCATGAAAGTCTTCGCCCAACTCTCCGATCTGGCCGCCTGCGTGGGCCAGCATGTGGCCACCACCGACTGGTTGACCATCACGCAGGACCAGATCAACCGGTTTGCCGATGCCACCCATGACCAGCAGTGGATTCATGTGGACGTGGAGCGTGCGGCACAAGGGCCGTTTGGCGCACCGATCGCCCATGGCTTTCTCACGCTCTCGCTCCTGTCCAGGTTCATGGGTGAGGCCGTGCATGTCCAGCAGGTTCGGATGGGTGTGAACTACGGACTCAACAAGGTGCGCTTTCCATCGCCGGTGCCTGTGGGCAGCCGTTTGCGCGCGCACCTGAGCTTGGCCGAGGCCACGCCGATCGACGGAGGCTTGCAGATCCAGTGGAACGTGACGGTAGAGCGCGAGGGCGGCGACAAGCCAGTGTGCGTTGCGGAGTCTTTGGCCAGGCTTTATGTTTGATTTGCAGGCTGCGCGGCGCCCTCAAAGCGGTTTTGTCGCCAGGCCTCGTACACCGTGACCGCCACTGCGTTGGAGAGGTTCAGGCTGCGCTGGCCTTGGCGCATGGGCAGCCGGATGCGCTGTTCTGCCGCAAAGCCTTCGCGCAGTTCTGCGGCCAGCCCCCGGCTTTCCGAGCCAAACACCAGCCAGTCACCGGGGGCGAACCGCACCTCGTGGGCATGGCGGCTGCCGCGTGTGGTCAGTGCAAACATGCGCTGGCGGTCAGGCGCTTGCGTGTCCAGAAAAGCCTGCCAGTTCGCATGCCGCCTGACCTCGGCGTATTCGTGGTAATCCAGCCCGGCCCGGCGCATCAGCTTGTCGTCCATTGAAAACCCCAGCGGCTCGACCAGATGCAGGGCGCAGCCGGTGTTGGCCGCCAGCCGAATGATGTTGCCCGTGTTGGGCGGGATTTCGGGCTCGACAAGGACAATGTGGAACATGCGGCGATTGTCGCAGCCGATCAGTACCGCTCGTCCGGGTCGGCATCGCTTTGCCCCAGACCGGTGCGCGCCAGCACGAGGGTGCTCACTTGCGCCGCCCCGGCCTGAAGCAGCACCTGCGTGGCGGCATGCAGCGAGGCACCGCTGGTCATCACATCGTCGACCAGCAGCAGCTTGCGGTCTCGCACTTCCCGGGCCCGCAGAGGATCGACGGCAAAAGCGCCCTGCAGGTTGGTCAGCCGTTCCGAGCGGGGCAGGGTGCGCTGGGGCGGGGTGTGGCGGATGCGCAGCAGCAGCGATGCCTCGGCCTTCTCGGGGGCCAGACGCCGCGCCAGCAGCCAGGACTGGTTGTACCCGCGTTCGGCCAGCCGTTCCCGTGAGAGGGGGATCGGCAGCACCCGGTCGGCCTCGTGCAGGGCGTCTTCGACCCAGGCCGCGCTGCGCATCAGCCAGGCCAGCTGACGGTCCCAGCCAGGCTGTTGGCGGAATTTGAAACGCGTGACCAGGCCGCGCCAGGGCCAGGCGTAGTCGACGGCGCACAGGCCATGCACCCAGGCCGGGGGATTGCGCAGGCAGGCGGCGCAGCGCAGTACCCCAGAAGGCACCGGCAGGGCGCAAGCGAGGCAACGGGGCCGGGGCTGGGCAAAGCGGGCAATGCAGGTCTCGCATACGGGCGCGCTAGCCCATTGCCGACAGACGGCGCAGCGGCTGGGCAGGTACAAGCCCATGCCCCTCGCGCTGGACCAGGCTTTGTGCAGCCGGTGTCCGAGTTCTCCCATCAGGTCAATATACTGCCTGCCCAATCCATGAGCACTCCCGACAAACCCCCAACCCTGGACCCGGTGGCCGCTGCGCGCTGGGCAGCCCGTCCCGTAGCGGCTTCGGCCTGGCTGCACGAGGAGGTGGCGCGGCGCATGCAAGAGCGGCTGGATGTGATCCGTTTGCAACCCCGGGCCTGGGCCGACTGGGAACCGCTGCGCGGTGGCCTGCTGGCGCACCGGGCGCTGCGTGCGCGATATCCGCAGGCGTCGGCCTGGCTGGTTTGCGGACAAGCCGCCGAGGCCACGCAGGTGCGGGCTGAAACGGCTCCGTCATGGTGGCAAGTCGCTCGCTGGACCGGACCCGAAGTCCTGTCGGGCCTGCCCCCGGAGGCGGGCGTGCAGATGGTCTGGGCCAACATGCTGCTGCATCAGGTAGCCGACCCGCAGTGTCTCATCGGGCAGTGGCATCGCGCCCTGTCGGTGGACGGTTTCCTGATGTTCTCCTGCCTCGGGCCTGACAGCTTGCGGGAGTTGCGTTCCTTGCATTCGGCCATGGGATGGCCACCGCCAGCGCACGAGTTCACCGACATGCACGACTGGGGGGATATGCTGGTTGCGGCCGGTTTCGCCGAGCCGGTCATGGACATGGAGCGCATCACCCTGACCTATGAAACGCCTGAGCGTCTGATGCAGGAGTTGCGGGAGCTCGGCCGCAATCTGCATGCCGGGCGATTCGGCGGGCTTCGGGGAAGGCTTTGGCAGCGCCAGTGGCTGCAAGCGCTGGCCGAGCGCGGTACGCGTGGCCAGGAGGGTCGTCTGCAACTGAGCTTCGAGGTGGTTTATGGCCATGCGCTCAAGCCCGCCCCTCGCGCCAGGGTGTTGCCCCAAAGCCAGATTGGCCTGAATGACATGCGTCAAATGCTGTCGGGCAGGCGGGCCTCTCCTGCGTAAGCTTTGAGAAATGTCAATGCCGGTTTGCAAGTGGGCTAAAATCCGCAAGTTTTCATCTCCCTGCCTGATGGTTGGGCGTAGGCTTGCAGAAAGTTGATCCGTGTCTCATCCGGCTTACCAGTTTGCTCAGGTCTCGGGTCCCAGCATTCGCTGGCGGCTGCGGCGCAATTGTTCGGTTTCTCCCGCGCAACTGCTGGCGGTGTATCTGGTGCTGAGCGCGGTTTCGCTGGCCATCGGCCTGTTTTTCTGGCAGATGGGCGCCCCGCTGGTCCTGGCCTTTGCCGGGCTGGAACTGCTGGCGGTGGGCGTGGCCTTTCTGGTTTACGCCCGCCATGCCACGGATGGTGAGTGCATCTCGCTGCAAGGCGCAAGCCTGGTGGTGGAGCGCGAAACCGCAGGGCGTCTGGAGAGGGCGGAGTTCGAGCGCCAATGGGTTCGTGTGGAGCCCAAGGCCGGAGAGCACAGCCTGATCGAGCTGTCCGGCAGGGGGCGAAAAGTGCAAGTGGGTCGCTTTGTGCGGCCCGAACTTCGCCAGGTGTTGGCGGGGGAAATCAGAAGGGCCTTGCGTTCTGCGTAAGGTCTGGCCCGGGTTGGCGACAGCCCCAGCCGAAGGTGTGGGATCTAACCGAGACTTGGAAGTTTTTGAGAACCATGAAGAACATTTCCGGAAAACTGGCTTCGCTGCTGTCCCGTGCGGGCATCTTCACGGGCATGGCGCTGGCGACAGCCGCCCACGCCGTCAATGACCTGCCGGGCGGCCCGGCTGTCAACCAGCTGAACCTGCACCCCGCCGTCAGCAAGATCGCCGAGGCGCAGCATGGCCTGCACTGGTTCATGCTGATTCTGTGCACGGTGATTTTCGTGGCGGTCTTCGGCGCGATGTTCTACTCCGTCTTCAAGCACCGCAAGGACAAGGGGTTCAAGCCGGCCACCTTCACCGACTCGGTTTCGGTTGAAATTGCCTGGACGGTGGTGCCTTTCATCATCGTCATCCTCATGGCCTTGCCGGCCACCAAGGTGTTGGTCGCCCAGAAAGACACGACCAATGCCGACCTGACCATCAAAATCACTGGCTATCAGTGGAAGTGGGGCTACGACTACCTCAAGGGCGAGGGCGAGGGCATTGGCATCATCTCCACACTCGACTACAGCCACCGTGCCATGTCCAATGCCGGCAAGCCGGAGGGCGACAACTACTTGCTGAAGGTGGACAACCCTCTGGTGGTGCCGGTGGGCAAGAAGGTGCGCATCATCACCACGGCCAACGACGTGATCCACGCCTGGGCCATTCCCGCTTTTGGCGTCAAGCAGGACGCGATTCCGGGCTTTGTGCGCGACAACTGGTTCCGCGCCGACAAAACCGGCGATTTTTACGGTCAGTGCATGGAGCTGTGCGGCAAGGAGCACGCCTACATGCCCATCCACGTCAAGGTGCTTTCGCCTGAGGATTACTCCAAGTGGGTCGAGGCCGAGAAGAAGAAACTCGCTGCCAAGGCCGATGACCCATCCAAGGTCTGGGCGCTCGACGACCTCTCCAAGCGTGGTGAGAAAGTGTATGCGGCCAACTGTGCGGCCTGTCACCAGGCCAATGGCAAGGGCGCTGGTTCGATCAAGGCGGTCGATGGCTCTGCCATCGTCCTGGATGCCGACAAGAGCAAGCAGATTGCCATCCTCCTGAACGGAGCGGGCAATGGTGCCATGCCCGCCTGGAAGCAGCTGTCGGACACCGACATTGCCGCCGTGATCACTTACACCAAGAACAACTGGTCGAACAAGACCGGGCAGATCGTGCAGCCGGCCGAAGTGCTGTCTGCCCGCAAATAAGCCTGTACCGAATTTAGCAAAGAGGAAGTCAAGATGAGTGCCGTTCTCGACCATCACGATCACGCTCACGACGACCACGGTCACGCACCCGCGGGCTGGCGTCGCTGGGTTTATGCGACCAACCACAAGGACATCGGAACGCTGTACCTGCTGTTCAGCTTTGCCATGCTGTTGGTCGGCGGTTTCTGCGCCATGATGATCCGCGCAGAGCTCTTCTATCCCGGCCTGCAGATTGTCAACCCCGAACTGTTCAACCAGTTCACCACCATGCACGGTCTGATC
>CAYSIY010000021.1:0-20036 GCA_964431215.1 uncultured Limnohabitans sp. | reverse complement strand
GGGGTCGCACGCCCTGGTCCTGCGAAAAATGCAGTGACCCCGAATGCGAACACCAGCTCTTTACCCGCCTGCTGCAACCCGCAAAGTAGGAGCGGTCTGCGACCGCGATCAAGGGACAGGTATTGCGCTACCGCGATCAGGGCAAAAGGCCGCTGTGAACGGCTTCAATGCACCGAGCCGTCCGCCTCGGGCGACTTGAGTGCGGATGCGAAGAGCCCCGCGGCATCGACCGGATCGAAGCGGTACTGCGCACCGCAAAAATCGCAAGCGACCTCGATCTGGCCCTGCTCGGCAATGATGCTTTCGGCCTCGGCCACGCCCAGGCTGCGAATCATCTGGCCCACCCGTTCGCGGCTGCACGAGCAGGCAAAGCGCGGGCCGGATTCACCCGCCAAGGGCTCAAAGCGCGCCAGCGGCTCTTCCCAGAAGAGGCGGTGCAAGAGGGTCTCGGCATCGAGCGTCAGCAGCTCATCGCGCTGGAGGCTTTTGGCCAGGATGGCGATCCGGCTGAAATCCTCGCTTTGCCCGAGTTCGGCTTCACGCGAAGACGCATGGGCCGGCCCCGCCAGGTTGCCTTGCCCTTCAATCGGCAAGCGCTGGATCAGCAGGCCTGCCGCCACCCGGTCGTCTGCGGCCAGCACCAGCACGGTGTCGAGCTGCTCGGACTGCAGCATGTAGTGTTCGAGCACTTCGCTGATGTTTTCGAGCTTCTCGCCCCGATCGCCAAACAGGGGCACCACCCCCTGGTAAGGTTGCTGGCCGGGCAAACGGTCCCTGGGGTCGAGCGTGATGGCGCAGCGGCCCTGGTTGTTCAGATTCACCATCTGGCTGAGCGTGGCGTCAGAGGCCACCTCGCCCACTTGCGAGCAGGTGGCGCGCAGGCTCAGGTCAGACTGCACCTCCACCACCCCGACCTTGACCGGGCCATCGCCAAAAATCTGTAGGATCAAGGCCCCGTTGAATTTGATGTTGCCCTGCATCAGCACGCCCGCAGCAGCCATTTCGCCCAGCAATTGGCGCACGGGGGCGGGATAGGCACCCGTTTCGGAGTTGGCGGCGCGACGCGCCAGAATGTCTTGCCAGGCGTCGGTCAGGCGCACGAGCATGCCGCGCACCGGCATGCCCTCAAAAATGAATTTATGGAGTTCGGACAAGGGGGGCACACGCCCGTGGGCGCGCCTTTGCTGGTTCAGGAAATCGGCTTGAGCCCCGCCTGGAAGCGGCGGGCATTCTCGACGTAATGTCGGGCGCTCTGGCGCAGCCCCTCGATCTGCTCGGGGCTGAGTTGGCGCACCACTTTGGCCGGCGTGCCCATGATCATGGAGCCGTCCGGGAATTCTTTGCCTTCGGTCACCAGCGAACCGGCACCTACCAGGCAATTGCGGCCGATTTTCGCACCATTGAGCACCACCGCGCCGATACCGATCAGCGACTCGTCGCCAATGGTGCAGCCATGCAGCATGACCATGTGGCCCACCGTCACATGCTTGCCCACGGTCAAGGGCTGGCCATGGTCGGCGTGCAGCACACTGCCATCCTGGATGTTGCTGCCCTCGCCGATGTGGATGTGCTCGGTGTCGCCGCGCACGGTCACGCCGAACCAGACGCTGGCATGGGCCTCAAGGCTGACCGCGCCCATGACCTGCGCGTTGTCGGCCACCCAGGCAGTCGGATCGATCCGGGGGATGTGCTCATCGAGTTGGTAAACGGCCATGGCAAGGTCTCCGGGGAAAAGGTAGGTGAATGCCTACAATTTTAGGGATGGAATGGAGAACGCTCGCCTTGCAGGCTTTGCAAACGCCTGAACCCGACGCCAAATGCGATGCGGTGCAGGCCCTGTGGGCCGGTCATCAGGCCTGGACCTTCGCACCCACACAGCCAGCCTGCGGCGGGCTGCCCGGCACTGGGCCCGACGCATTGCCCGGCGGGGTGCCCGGCCGCCCTGCCCGGCCGCACCTGATCGCACCAGGGCAGGTGCCCACCCGCAGTCCCTTTACTGCCGAAGGTCGGGCCGCCCTGGTGCACGCGATCTGCCACATCGAGTTCAACGCCATCAACCTCGCGCTCGATGCGGTCTGGCGTTTTGACGGCATGCCCCCGGCTTTTTACCGCGACTGGATGCAGGTGGCCCACGAGGAGTCGCAGCATTTCCGGATGCTGCAGCGGCAGCTTCAGGCCATGGGCCACCGCTATGGTGACTTCGAGGCGCACGACGGCCTGTGGGAAATGTGCGAAAAAACCGCCTGCGACATCACCGCCCGCATGGCCCTGGTGCCTCGCACCCTCGAAGCCCGGGGGCTGGACGCCACGCCGCTGATCCAGGCCCGCCTGCGCAAGGTGGGCACCCCCGACGCGCTGACCATCTGCGACTGCCTGGATGTGATCCTGCGCGAAGAAATCGGCCATGTGGCCATCGGCAACCGCTGGTACCGCTGGCTCTGCGACCGGCAAGGACTCGACCCGGTGGCGCACTACAAACTGCTGGTGCAGCGCCACCGTGCACCCAGACTGCGGCCCCCATTCAACACGGCAGCACGCGAGGCTGCGGGCTTCAGCACCGAAGAAATCGCCTGGCTGGCGGGCGATGGGCTGCTGACGAAATAAGGGCACGGATCGGGCTCAGCCTGAGGATGAAAGAACCCAATCGCTTTGCCTGCCGCCTTCTATTGTCATTGCCCGGCATGACCGGGCAATCCATGCCTCTCAACCCCGTGGATGGTGTTGCGCATGCAGTGTCTTGAGCCGCTCCCGGGCCACATGGGTGTAGATGGTGGTGGTGGAGATATCGGCGTGACCGAGCAGCATTTGCACCGCCCGCAGATCGGCCCCATGGTTGAGCAGATGGGTGGCAAAGGCATGGCGCAGGGTGTGCGGTGACAGCGGGGCGGTGATGCCGGCCTGCACCGCATAGCGCTTGACGAGGCTCCAGAACATCACCCGGGACATGCCGGTGCCCGCCTTGGGGCCAGCGCTGGTCACAAACAGCGCATCGCTCTGGCGGCCCTGCAGCAGGGCCGTGCGGCCGTGCTGGAGGTAACGCAGCAACCATTCCCCGGCAATCTGGCCGTAAGGCACCAGCCGCTCCTTGCTGCCTTTTCCCAGCACACGCAGCACCGATTCATTGAGCGAGACATGCAGGGTCTTGAGATCGACCAGCTCGCTCACGCGAAGGCCGCTGGCGTACATGAGTTCGAGCATGGCGCGATCGCGCAGGCCCAGCGGGTCTTGCACATCCGGTGCGGCCAGCAAGGCCTCGACCTGGGCCTCGCTCAGGGTCTTGGGCACGCGCAGCGGCTGTTTGGCGGCCAAGAGCTTGAGGGTCGGGTCGGCATGAATCAGACCCTCGCGCAAGGCCCAATGAAAAAACCGCCTGAACACGGTCAGGCGGCGGTTGGCCGAAGTGGCTTTGCTGACAGCGTGGCGCTCGGCGAACCACAGCTGCAGATGGTGTTCCTGGACCTGCAGCAGCGCCAGCGACTGGCTTGAAGCGAGCCAACGGGCCAGGAGCGTCAGGTCGCGGCGGTAAGCGGCCAGGGTGTTGGCCGACAAGCCATCTTCCAGCCAGAGGGCATCGGCAAAACGGTCGATGACCTCCTGGCTGTCGGACAACATCAATCGAGCTTGAGTTTTTGCTGGTCGACCACTTTCTTGTAGACCTCGAACTCGGCCTTCATCTGGGCGGCAAACTGCTCGGGCGTGTTGGCGATGATCAGGGAGCCGGTGTCTTCGATGCGCTTGCGCACGGCCGGGTCTTCCAGGGCCTTGCGGACACCGGCATTGACCTTGTCGACCACGTCTTTGGGCAGACCCCTGGGGCCATAGATGCCGTAGTAGGCCATGCGGTTGACCGGCTCGAGCCCGACTTCCTTGAAGGTCGGAACATTGGGCAACACCGACAGACGCTGGGGCGCGGCCACAACGATCGCGTGCAGCCTGCCCGACTGGATGAAGGGCAAGGCAGAGGGCAGGTTGTCAAAAATGATGGGCACCTGACCGGCCACCGTGTCGTTGAGGGCCGGACCGGCACCGCGGTAGGGGATGTGGGTGATGAAAACACCCGCCAGGCTCTTCCACAGCTCGGTCTGCAGATGGCCGATGCCGCCCGTACCGGAGGAGGCGTAGGAGTACTTGCCGGGGTTCTTCTTGATCTCTTCGACGAAGCCCTTGTAATCGCGGGCAGGGAAGCTCGGATGCACAGCGATGACGTTGGGCGTGGCCGCGACGTTGATGATCGGTGTGAAGTCGGTCTGGGCGTTGTAGGGCATCCTGGGGTTGATCGCCGGGTTGGCAGCCGTGGTCGAAACGGTGGCCATGCCCAGGTTGTAGCCATCGGGTGCGGCCTTGGCGGTTTCATTGGCACCGACCACGCCTCCCCCACCGGCCTTGTTTTCCACCACCACCGACTGGCCCAGCGCCTTGCCCAGGGGTTCCGCGATGACGCGTGCAACGATGTCAGTCGTCCCCCCCGGAGCAAAAGGCACCTGCAGCTTGACGGGCCGGTTGGGGTAAGTCTGGGCAAGCACGGAACTTGCAAGCAGTGCGGTGGACAAAGCCACCCATGCACGACGTTTCATCATCAGTCTCCTTTATGAACAACAAAAAAAGATGTTAGGCAAAAAACGAAGGGTGACGTCTACGTAATTGCCCCATGCGACAGGCCCGGCCCGACAGAGCGGCTATGCTAGCCAGGTGGATTTCGCGCAACTCTTGCTCCCGGACTTTTCCTTGATCCTGTGTGGTCATTGGGTCTGTCGTTTCACCGCCCTCAACCGCTCCGTCTGGCAGCAGGTGGACAGCCTGGTCTATTACTTCCTGTTTCCGGTCCTGCTGTTTCATTCCATCGTCAAAAGTCCGCTGGACCTGGTGGCCGCCTCCAGCCTGATCGCTGCTGGTCTCTCGCTGGCCATCAGTGCCATCGTGCTGTCCTACAGCCTGCCCTATTGGCCGATCCTGGGCCCTCACATTGATCGGCGAGAGCATGCCGCCAGCGCCCAAGTGGGCTTTCGCTTCAATTCCTTCATTGCACTGGCCCTGGCCGAGCGCATCGCCGGAGCGCAAGGTCTGCTGATGATCTCGGTACTGATCGGCTTTTGCGTGCCGACCTTCAACATCGCTGCCGTCTGGCCCATGGCGCGACAGGGCAACACCCACTTCCTGCGCGAACTGGTGCGCAACCCGCTGATCATTGCCACCGCCTCGGGCCTGATTGCCAATCTGCTGGGCTTTCGCATGCCCGTCTGGCTCGAACCGACGGTGCAGCGCATCGGTGGTGCCTCGCTGGCACTGGGCCTGCTGGCCGCCGGGGCGGGCATGCAACTGGGCTCTTTGCGGCAGGGCAAGCTGCTGGGTGCCAGCGTACTGCTGTGCAAGCACTTCGCGCTGCCGCTGCTGGCCTGGGTCTGGAGCCGCGTCTGGCAACTCGATGCCACGCAAACCATGGTGCTGCTGGCGTTTTCGGCCTTGCCGACAGCCTCCACCTGCTATGTGCTGGCGTCGCGCATGGGCTACAACGGTCCTTATGTGGCGGCGCTGGTCACCCTCTCAACCCTCTCGGGCATGCTCAGCCTGCCGTTTGCGCTGGGCCTGCTGCGCTGAAGCCGCCGCGTGCGAGCGACCAGGCCACCTGCTCACGAACCACCTCGTCAGGGTGCTCGGCATGGGCCTGCAAAGCCTGACGCAACTCCTGGACTTGCACTGGCTCCAAGGCCCCCGAGGCCAGGGCATTGCCCGCGGCCAGGGCCAGATTGCGCAGCCAGCGGGCATGGCCGATGCGGCGTATCGCGCTGCCCTCGGTTCGGTGCAGGAATCGGGCTTCACTCCAGCCCAGCAGATCGGCAATCGCAGCGCCGGTCAGGCCCTCACGCGGCTGCCAGTCAGGCAAGGCGTGGACTTGCGCGAACTTGTTCCAGGGACAGACCAGCTGGCAGTCGTCGCAGCCGTACACGCGGTTGCCGATCGGGGGCCGCAGTTCGTGCGGGATCGGCCCCTCGTGCTCGATGGTCAGGTAGGAAATGCAGCGGCGGGCATCGAGTCGATAGGGGGCCACGATGGCCTGCGTCGGGCAGGCCTGCAGGCAGGCCGCGCACTGGCCGCAATGCGCACTCACCGGTTCGGTGGGCGGCAGCGCGAAATCCACAAACAGCTCCCCCAGAAAATACATCGACCCCGCCTCACGCGAAAGCACCAGAGTGTGCTTGCCCCGCCAGCCCAAGCCGCTGCGGGTGGCCAGTTCTGCTTCCAGAACGGGCGCGGAATCGGTGAAGACCCGATGCCCGAAAGGCCCCACCTCGGCAGCAATGCGATCGGCCAGCTTCTGCAGCCGGGCGCGCAGCACCTTGTGGTAATCGCGCCCTCGGGCATAGAGGGACACCACCGCCTCAGCCGGCCGCTGCTGGCGGGCGAGCTCTCGCCCGGTCCAGTCCGCTGGCGTGCCTAGGGGCAAATAGTCCATACGGGCGGTGATGACGCTCACCGTGCCCGGCACCAGCTCGGCGGGGCGGGCGCGTTGGACGCCGTGGCGGGCCATGTAGCCCATGCTGCCGTGAAAGCCCGCCGCCAGCCAGGCCTGCAATCCCGGCTCGGCCGTGTGCAAATCGATACCGCTCACGCCTATTTGCGACAATCCGAGCTCATGCGCCCAGTCCCGTATGCGGGTCCAAAGGGCAGAAGGATCGATGGGCTGATGGTTGAGCGACACGCACCGATTGTAGAAAGCACGCCACTGCTGGAGGTCTGGCCCGACGAGCAGGCGACCCAGGCCTGGGCTGCCGCAGTGGCCGCGCATCTGGCGGTCTGGCCGGGCGCACGTGACGCCTGCATTGCATTGCGCGGCGAGCTGGGCGCGGGCAAAACGACTTTTGTGCGCCATCTGCTGCGGGCCTGCGGTGTGCTCGGGCGCATCAAGAGCCCCACTTATGCGGTGGTGGAGCCGCACCAGGGCGTCATCGGCGGGCAAGCCTGGCCCATCTGGCATTTCGACTTTTACCGCTTCAGTGACCCGCGCGAATGGGAAGACGCGGGCTTTCGTGAGCTCTTTGCCGGTCCGGGCCTCAAGCTGATGGAGTGGCCGGACAAGGTGGCCGGCCAACTGCCGCCCCCCGACTGGGAGCTGACCATCGAGGCGCTGGACGAATCAGCGCGTCGGGTGCAAGTCCGTGCAGGCACCGATCGCGGCGCACAGTGGCTGGAGGCCTTGCGTGCAGCCTGAACGACGCCGTCTTCTGCAGTGGGGCAGCCTGGTTCTCTCGCTGGGCCTGCACGAGCTGGCAAGGGGTGCGTCCTTGCTGGCGGTGCGGGTCTGGCCTGCAGCCGATTACACCCGCGTCACCCTGGAATCGGATGTGCCGCTGCAGGTCCGTCAGACTTTCGTGCCCTCGCCGCCACGGCTGGCCGTGGACATCGAGGGGCTGGAGATCAACCCCGCCCTGCGTGAACTGGTGGGCAAGGTGCGAGCCGACGACCCCCAGATCGCGGGTGTGCGCGTGGGCCAGTTCAGTCCGGGTGTGGTGCGTCTGGTGTTCGACCTCAAGCAGCCGATCACGCCGCAGGTCTTTGCCTTGCAGCCGGTCGCAAGCTACCAGCACCGGCTGGTGTTCGATCTCTACCCCAGCACGCCCCCTGACCCCCTGGAGCAACTGATCCAGAACCGTCTGGGCATGCCCTCGACACCCGCATCGACCCCAGCAGCGACCGCCACAGCGCCCACTCCTGCGACGCCGACGGGCGACCCGCTGGGCGATTTGATTGCCCGCCGCTCGCAGGGCAGCGCAGGAGTGCTTGCCCCTCCTGGGCCACCAGCCCCGTCTTCCCCGTCTGCCCCGCCTGCCCCGCCTTCGACACGGCGTCAGGACGTGCTGCCGCCCGGCGGCACGGTACTGGACACCCCGGACCATCCGCCACGCGCCCGCCAGGGCACCGATCGCCTGATCGTGATTGCGCTCGACCCCGGGCATGGCGGCGAAGACCCGGGAGCCATCGGACCGGGCGGCACCCGGGAAAAGGACGTGGTCCTGCGCATCGCCCACAAGCTGCGCGAGCGCATCAACGCCAGCAGCGTGGGCAACAGCCCGATGCGGGCCTTCCTGACCCGCGATGGCGACTTTTTTGTGCCCCTGCATGTGCGTGTGCAAAAGGCACGGCGGGTGCAAGCCGATCTCTTTGTGAGCATCCATGCCGATGCGTTTTTCAGGCCCGAGGCGCGTGGTGCCAGCGTCTTTGCGCTCAGCCAGGGGGCCGCATCGAGCAGCGCGGCACGCTGGATGGCCCAAAAGGAAAACAAGGCCGACCTGATCGGTGGCATTCAGCTCGGAAGTCAGGACGCCCAGGTCCAGCGGGCCCTGCTGGACATGAGCACCACGGCGCAGATCAAGGACAGTCTGCAACTGGGCCAGGCCCTTCTGCGGCAAATCGGCAACGTCGGACGCTTGCACAAGCCACGCGTCGAACAAGCCGGTTTTGCCGTCCTCAAGGCACCCGATATCCCGAGCGTGCTGGTGGAGACCGCCTTCATCAGCAACCCCGAGGAAGAAGAAAAACTGCGCAGCGAGCGTTACCAGGACCAACTGGTCGAGGCCCTGATGCGCGGCATCGAGCAGTATTTCTCGCGCAACCCGCCGCTGGCGCGCAACCGCAGCCTCTGAGCCCGCTGGCTCAGGCAGCCGGGCGCCGCGCTCGCCAGGCCCCCCAGAGGGCGATCAGCCCCGGCACGATGATCAAGGCCCAGATGATCTTGGACAGATGTGTCTGCACAAAAGGCAGATTGCCGAACAGATAGCCGGCCAGCAACAGACCCACCACCCAGATGAAGGCACCAATCACGTTGTAGGTGGTGAACTTGCTGCGGGTCATCTCGGCCACACCCGCCACAAAAGGTACAAAGGTGCGTACAAAGGGCATGAAGCGCGCCAGGATGATGGTGATGCCACCGTACCTTTCGTAGAAGGCATGGGCCTGATCAAAGGCGGCGCGATTGAAGAAACGGGAATTTTCCCAGCGAAAGACCTTGGGGCCGAAGTAACGGCCGATGCTGTAGTTGACCTGGTCACCCACGATGGCGGCGATCAACAAGAGCACCATGGCCAGCGGCAGACTCAACAAATCAGCCCCGCACAGCGCCCCGACAATGAAGAGCAGCGAGTCACCAGGCAGAAAAGGCATGATCACCAGCCCGGTCTCGACAAAGACGATCAGGAACAGCAGGGCATAGACCCAGGCACCGTACTCGGCGACAAAGGCCTGCAGATAACGGTCCACATAGAGGATGAAATCAATGAGTTGCAAGAGGATGTCCATGGGCCGATTATCCCTGGCGCCATCAGCGCTCGACTCTGGCCTCAATGCTCTGTGCCAGCAATTTGAAATCTGCCCAAGCATCCCTGACCGCTTGCGAATGGCTTCCGATCGCACCATCTGCCGAAGTCAGCTGAAAAATGGGCTTGCGCAGCTCCTGAGCCATGGGCACCAAGCTGCGGTAGTGACGCAGCTGTGCCAGGCAATGTTGTGACTTGACCTCTTGCGCCGCTGCGGCCTGCCCTCCGAGCACGCTTTCCAGATAAGTTCCAGGTATCCGGTCGCCCCATTTTTTGTAGGCTTTGACGGAACGAGAGAGCCGCTCCATGTGCTGCATCAAGATATATCCGACCGGCCGCATGTCGCCACTGGGCAGATCGAAGTCTGGCGATTCCCAATTGGATAGACGTTTGCGCCAATCGGTGCGCCAGCTGGTCAATGTGGGCCCCAGGTTGCGCAGGCCTTGCAATGAAAACAAATCCGCCGCCATCGGAATCACCACATGGTCACTGGCAATCAAGGCCGATCGGTTGATCGCCCCCAGATTCGGCCCCACATCGGCCAGGATCAAATCGGCATGGTGTTGACTTGCGGCCATCTGCGCAACCTGCCAAAAAGCGGTCAACAGACGAAAGGGCCTGTAGAGCTGGTGGCGGTCCGAAGCCATGGCATCGGTCCAAGCACGCGACAATTGATCTTCAAAGCCCGCCAGCGCCAAGTCACCGGGTACCAAATGCAGTCTTGAATGAATAGCCTGCGTGACGGGTTGCAGGATATCGCCCACTTTAGTGAGTGGCTCAATACAACCGTAAATGGTCTGGCCCGTCTGGCGCGCATGGTCACCGTCCCACAGCGACTCCAGCACCTCCTCATCCAAAAAAGCCGACGTCAAATTGACTTGTGGGTCCAGATCGATGGCAACGACTTTCTTGCCCATCTCGGCAAACATCCAGGCCAGATGAAACACCAGAGATGTTTTGCCTACACCCCCCTTGTTGTTGAAAAAAGTCAGGACCGGGGTACTCACTGAACTTCTCCTGCAAGACGCAAAGTCACCAGTACATGGGTGGCCTGCACCTCGAACGCGGGGAGCGGGTTGCCATTGGCTTGCAAAGCACGCCTGGCCTCGGCAATACCAAACCCAAAACGCTGAACAAACCCCAGTATTTTGAGCACACCTGCCAGAACAGGGTTGCGGTAATCGCTGACACCGGGTTTACCAAAATTTTCGGGCGTGACCGCCCCGTACGGGCCGCCCGGATTGCTGATTTCGATACGGTCATCAAACCAGTACAAACGCACAGGCGCATTGGTCCCTTCGTAGGTTCGGTGCATCACCGCATTGCGCGCCAGCTGCTGCAAGGCCGACAAAGGGTAAGGTGAGAGACGCAACTCTTTGGTTGAGCCAGAGCTAAAGTCCACCGATACCGCCAGCGTAGCCCGGAGCTTGTCGTCCAGCCGTCGCAGCATCGTGTCGAGATTGCCGTCGATCTCCAGTTCATCGACCACCGGATCACCCCATTGGGTGCCACGAATGCGCAAAAACTGAACATAGGCCGAGGGCACCCAGCTTCTGGGGCTCTTGCCCAGCGTCAACAAGCCGACCACCGTCGGCCTCGGGTCATCCACACTGGCAATCATTCCCATGGAGGCCAGGCGCTCTTCGTAGCTGCGGCCATTGGCTTCGAGCACATCACGCGCCACAGCCTGCGGCAAAAATTCCTGCTCGAAATAGCTACGACTCAAGTCGGCCAACGAACTGCCACCTACTGGATGCGTGTCAAAGCTCTTGTCACGCCAGCGGCGTTTTTCATTGAGAACACGCTCATCCTGCGCCGAAGCCTGCCCTCGCCGTGGCCTGGTGCGAATCCAGATCCGCCCTTCCAACCGAACCGGCGGCGCATCGGCAGGCCAGACCGTGACCACAGCCACATCGCGTCCGAGGAAATGGCGCTTGGCCACCGTCATTGTGGGCGGCGGAACCAACTTGCCGTCGGTCTTGATGTCGGCCAGGGTCATCAACAATTCATCGGTGACCACAAACTCCGGCCCCATTGGGGTGCCATCGTCCTTGATACCCACAAACAGAACGCCGGGTAAGCCGTGGTTGGGCAAATCGTTGGCGAACGCACACACTGCCTGACGCCCTTTTTCGGGCGCATCCCCCCTCCACGCCTGCTTGCGCTCAGCGCGGTCACTCTCCAGGTCATGAATCAGGGCCAGCAGTTCGGCGTCGGATAGGGGGGTCATTCAGGCTCTCCGGCTTGTAGAGTTCAATCCAGCCACAGATAGATTGATCAAATCATTGTGACAGCTGCAATGTTGCACTTGCAGGCCCGACACGGGTCGATTATCCCCGCGCGGTCCCTCTAAAATGGCCAAGTGACTGCCCCCCATACCCCACCACGCCGCCCGATCCGCGAACTCCCCGATGAACTGATCAGCCAGATCGCCGCTGGCGAAGTGGTCGAGCGGCCGGCCTCGGTGGTGCGCGAACTGCTCGACAACGCACTGGACGCCGGCGCGCAGAACATCACGCTGCGGCTCTTGGGTGGCGGCACCCGGCTGATTGCGGTGGAAGACGATGGCGGCGGCATCGCCCCCGACGAGCTGGCCACCGCCCTCAAGCGCCACGCCACCAGCAAGATCGGCAACCTGGATGACCTGGAATCGGTCATGACCATGGGTTTTCGGGGCGAGGCGCTGGCGGCCATCCATTCGGTGTCCGAGCTGACCCTGCTCTCGCGCACGGACGGCCAGCCCAACGCTTTTGCCCTGGATGGCCGCACTGGCGAAGTGCGCCCCGCCCCGCGTGCCGTGGGCACCACGGTCGAAGTCAAGGAACTGTTTTTTTCCACCCCGGCCCGCCGCAAATTCCTCAAGAGCGACAGCACCGAGCTGGCCCACTGCATCGAAGCCGTGCGCCGTCATGCCCTGGCCCGACCGGACGTGAGCTTTGCCATCTGGCACGAGGGAAAACTCGTCGAACAGTGGCGCGTTCACCCCGGTCCGGCCGGGCTGGAGCAGCGCCTGGCCGATGTGCTGGGTAAGGAGTTCGTCGCGCAATCCATCGCGGTGGATTGGCAGATCGGCCCGCTGCGCATCATCGGCCGAGCCGGCACGCCCGACGCCGCCCGCTCGCGCCCGGACCACCAGTTCGCTTACGTGAACGGCCGCTTTGTGCGCGATAAAGTGGTCATGCACGGCGCACGCAGCGCCTACGAGGATGTGCTGCACGGCCAGAAGCAGCCCGCCTACGCCCTCTTCATCCAGATCGATCCGACGCTGGTCGATGTGAACGTGCATCCCACCAAGATCGAGGTGCGCTTTCGCGACAGCCGCGAGGTGCACCAGGCCGTGCGCCAGGCCATCGGGCAGGCGCTGGCCGCGCCGCGCTCACAGGCTTTGGCCGAAGCGCCCGCCGCCCCACTGACACTGCAAGCCAGCCCCGCGCCCCATGCCTTGCCCGAGTCGGCCCGCTGGCGGCAAGGCAGCATCGGGCTGGAGCCGCACCCGCGCGTGGACGCCGGGCGCGCCATGGCCGATCTGCAGGCCTTGTGGACGCCCTCGGCCAGGCCGGTGGAGGCCCATGAAGCCGCGCCGACATCCATCGCGGTCGGAGACCGCGCCGACATCCCTGATGAGGCATCCATCGCGGTTGCCTCTTCTCCCCCCTGGCCCCTGGGCCGGGCGATTGCCCAACTGCATGGTGTCTACATCCTGGCCGAAAACGCCCAGGGCCTGGTGGTGGTCGACATGCATGCCGCCCACGAACGCATCGTCTACGAGAAACTCAAACAGCAGCTGGGCCCCCAAAGTGACGGCTTCATCGGGCGGGGCATCGCCAGCCAGCCGCTGCTGATTCCGGCCACCTTTGCCGCCACGCCCTCCGAAGTGGCCACCGCCGAAAGCTGCAGCGATGCGCTGGCGCGACTGGGCCTGGAAATTTCGCCGCTGTCGGCCAAAACGCTGGCCGTGCGCGCCGTGCCCACCAGCCTGGCCCAAGGCGACGCCGTCGAGCTCGCGCGCAGCGTGCTGGCCGAACTCGCCCAGCATGACGCCAGCACCGTCGTACAGCGGGCGCAAAACGAGATCCTGGCCACCATGGCCTGCCACGGCGCGGTGCGTGCCAACCGTCAGCTCACCCTCACCGAGATGAACGCCCTGCTGCGGCAGATGGAAGAGACCGAACGCTCGGACCAATGCAACCACGGCCGTCCCACCTGGCGTCAGATGACGATGCGCGATCTGGACGCCCTCTTTCTGCGAGGCCGCTGATGACGACGCGCATGTCACCCCACCTGGTGGTGCTGATCCTCGCCCTGCTCTTGGGCCTGCAGGCCGTGACCACCGACCTGTATCTGCCCGCGCTGCCGGCCATCCGCGACGTGTTTGGGGCCAGCATGGCCGACGTGCAGCTCACCCTGACCGCACTGCTGCTGTCCTTTGGGCTCTCACAACTGGTCTGGGGTCCCCTCTCCGACCGCTTTGGCCGTCGCCCTGTCCTGGTGGTCGGCATGAGCGCCTATGCCGTCGCCTCACTGGCCTGCACCCTTGCGCCCGCCATGGGCTGGCTGATCGTTGCCCGGGCCGTGCAGGGCATGGCCATGGGGGCCGCCGTGATGGCGGCGCGTGCGGTGGTGCGCGACCTCTACCCCCCGGCACAAGGGGCCACCGTCATGTCCAAGGCGCTGACCGGGCTGGGCATCATCGCCTGCGCCTGCGCCCCTCTGGGCGGTCTGCTGACCGACACCTTGGGCTGGCGTTACACCCTGCTGGCAGTCACCCTGTTTGGCCTGCTCACCCTGGGCATGCTGGTCTGGCGATTTGAGGAAACCCTCGTCCGTCCCAACCCGCAGGCCCTCCAGTTGCGCAAGCTCTGGCGCGCCAACCTCGAAATCCTGCGGCATCCCGCCTTCAGGGCCTGGTGTGCACTGTCCTCCAGCTCTTACCTCGGGCTGTTCACCTTTCTGGCCAGCTCTTCCTTCGTCTTTACCCGCAGCATGGGCTACAGCAAGACGGCCTACGGGCTGTTCATGCTGAGCATGTCGCTGGCCTACATCGTGGGCACTTTCTGGTGCCGCTGGATGCTCCGGCGCACCAGCATGCAACGCACGGTGGCGGTGGCCGCCGTGCTCACACTCAGCGCGGGGGTGTTGATCGCGCTGCTGGCCCACGCAGGCCGGGGGCAGGACTGGTATGGTGCCTGGGCGGTCATGTTGCCGGTCTGGCTGTTCATGTTTGGCCATGGGGTGCACCAGCCCTGCGGTCAGACCGGAGCGGTCGCGCCCTTCCCCCTGCAGGCAGGCACCGCCTCGGCGCTCAATGGTTTTCTGATGATGCTGTGCGCTTTTTTCATGGGCAGCTGGTTGGGCCAGCACATGGACGATCCGGTGTTTGCGCTGGCGCACGGCATGCTGCTCTGGAGCGTGATCATCGCCACCGTGGCCTGGACCCTGGTGCAGCGCCACGGCAAACCGGTGGAAGTGCTGCCCGCATGAACGCAGCGGGGGTCGACGCCATCGCCCTGGTCGGGCCGACCGCCAGCGGCAAGACCGCCGCCGCCCTGGCCCTGGCCGAGGCCTTGCAGACGCGCGGCGGTGCAGAAATCATCAGCATGGACTCGGCCCTGGTTTATCGGGGCATGGACATCGGGACCGCCAAACCCGGCCGGGACGAACGCGCCGCCGTGCCGCACCACCTGATCGACATCCTCGACCCGAAGCACAGCTACAGTGCGGCCGATTTTGCCCGCGATGCCACGCGTCTGATGGGCGAGATTCGTGCACGTGGCCGCACACCGCTGATCGTGGGCGGCACCCTGCTCTACCTCAAGGCCCTGCTCGAAGGCCTGAACGACATGCCGCCCGCCGACCTGAAGGTGCGTGAGGCCATTCAACAACGTGCAGCCCAGCTGGGCTGGCCCGCCCTGCACGCCGAGCTGCAAAAGGTGGACCCGGTCACGTCGGCGCGCCTGGCCCCCAATGACAGCCAGCGCATTGGCCGTGCGCTCGAAATCTGGACCAGCACCGGCCAAGCGCTGTCGAGTTTTCACCAGGCACCCAAAACCGATGCGCCTGCGCTGAACATCCCGGTCATCAGCCTGGAGCCGCAAGAGCGCGCCTGGCTGCACGAACGCATCGCCCAGCGCTTTGACGCCATGATGGCTGCCGGCTTTCTGGACGAGGTCCGGGCCTTGCGCGCACGCGCAGACCTGAAGACCGACCTGCCCAGCATGCGCTGCGTCGGCTACCGGCAGGCCTGGCAAGGACTGGAGGAAGGCTGGAATGAAGCGGAGATTCGCGAACGCGGCATCTTCGCCACGCGCCAGCTCGCCAAACGCCAGCTCACCTGGCTGCGCAGCATGGCCGGGCGCACCGTGCTGGCCGCTGACAGCGCAGAGGCCCTGGCACAGACCTGTCAGACCGGGTTGGGCATCCTGCAAGGCCGCCTTCAGAGCGGCGGCTGACGCCGGTCGGCCTTGCGCAGGCTGTGCCGGGCCTTGGCCTGCAGCCGTCTTTGTACCGAGGCACGCGTGGGCCGCGTGGGCTTGCGCGCCTTGGCGGGGCGGACAAAGCGCTCAAGGCATTCGTACAGGCGCGCCCAGGCATCCTGCCGATTGGCTTGCTGCGTTCGGTAGCGCTGCGCCTTGAGGATCAGCACGCCATCCGGGGTGAGGTGGTTGCCCTGGGCCTGCAGCCAGCGGGTCTTGATGTCTTCGGGCAGGCTGCTGGCGCGCACGTCAAAGCGCAGTTGCACCGCGCTGGAGACTTTGTTGACGTTTTGCCCACCCGGCCCTTGCGCCCGGATGGCAGTGAGTTCAACCTCGGATTCGGGGATCTGGGGGCAGATCATGGCGAGGCGATGGACCTTGGGGGGGCACGGGCAAGCCTGCGCAGCGGGTCGCCGCGCCCTACTGCAATGGCCCCTTGAGGCCTGCGGGCACCGGCAAGGGCAGGACTTCGATGCCTTCGTCGAGCAGGGCTTCGGTTTCTTCCCGGCTGGCCTGACCACGGATGTTGCGGTGATCGGTTTCACCGTAATGGATCTTGCGTGCCTCTTCGGCGAACTGCGTGCCCACATCCTCGGTGTTGGCCATGACATGGCGGACCATCTTCATCCAGGCGGCCTGCAGGTGTTGCGGGCTCATCTGTGCCAACTCCTGCACCGCACCCGTCGGGGTCTGGGCGGGCTCGGCAGCCTGAGCCAGATTCAGGCGCGGGGCCGAAGGCATTTTGACCACCTGCGGGTCATTGCAGACCGGGCAGGACACGAGGCCACGCTCGCGCTGCGAGGCGAAATCGTCGTGGGAGGCAAACCAGCCTTCAAAGGCATGGCCCTGAGCGCACTGGAGGTTAAGGACTTTCATGGGGGTGGCCAATCATCGGGCGTCTGCCACTGCAGAGGCCAGACACCCGAGAGGACATTGTGCACCCAGACCAGGCAAGCCAGGGTCTTGGCATCCGTCACCACCCCCTCGCGGCACCAGGTCATCAGCTCCTCGGGGGTGGCGCTGAACACATCCAGGAACTCGCCCTGATCGAGCCGCCGCTCGCCCAGGCTCAAGCCCCGGGCGAAATAGATGTGGATGACTTCGGTCGAGTAAGCGATGGCCAGGTGCATCTGGCCCGCCCTGGCCCATTCGCGGGCTTGGTAGCCGGTTTCCTCCAGCAGCTCGCGCTGGCCACAGCGCAACGGGTCCTCGCCCGCATCGAGCTTGCCCGCCGGCAGTTCAACCATGACCTGACCCACCGGGTAGCGGTACTGGCGCTCCAGCACGATGCGCAGCTGCCCGTCAGGGCCCTGGAGCAAGGGCACCACGACCACGGCCCCGGGATGGCGCACGTACTCGCGCGTCGCCTCGCCGCCATCGGGCAGGCGCACCGTGTCCCGAAAAGCATGCAGGAATCGGCCATTGAAGAGTTCCTGGCGCTCCAGCAGGTGCTCGATCAGGTGTTCGTCAGGCGTGGGCATGGAAGCAAACCGGGGGAAGTCAAGGTCCGGGGCAAAGCGGGCGTCTGTGCCTGTCGCCAGCGGATTCAGGGTCGTTGCCGCAGGTAGCGGTAGACAAAACCCGGAAACGCCAGCGTCAGGAACATGGTGGCCGTGATGGCGTAAAACTCCCAGCCCTGCGGCGCGATCTGACCCGCATGCTGCTCGAGCATCAGGCCGACACCGCCCACCACAAAGTACAGCAGCACCAGCTCGAACAAGCGCCAGGCCAGGGACTTGGCCTGACGAACCGGACCGACGATCAGCAGGCGCTGGCTGGCGAAGGGCAGATTGGCCGCCAGCAAGGCCAGCAGCAAGAGCACACCGATCTGGAAGGACTGTGACATCAGCGGCTTACAGGGCCAGCATGCTCTTGATGGCCTGGGCGCAAAGGGCCATCAGGGCACCAGGCGCGATGCCCAGCACCAGGACCAGCAATCCGTTGACCGACAGCACAGCGCGCACGTCCAGCGGGGCCGACACGGTGGTCGCGGTGACCGGCGCATCAAAGTACATGACCTTGACCACACGCAGGTAGTAGAAGGCCCCAATGAGCGACATGAGCACGGCGTAAATGGCCAGACCGATGTAGAAGCTCTGACCCGAGGCGATCAGCGATTGCAACACCGCCAATTTGGCGTAGAAGCCGACCATGGGAGGAATGCCTGCAAGCGAAAACAGGCAAATGGCCATGACCCCGGCGTACAAGGGGCTGCGCTGGTTCAGTCCGGCCAGGTCAGCGATTTCTTCGCTCTCGAAACCCTGGCGGGCCAGCAGCATGATGATGCCGAAGCTCGCCAACGTGGTCAGCACATAAGCCACCATATAGAACATGGCCGAGCTGTAGGCATTGGCCGCCAGTGTGGTCTGGCCATTGACGACGCCCGCCACAAAACCCAGCAGCACAAAGCCCATCTGGGCAATGGTCGAGAAGGCCAGCATGCGCTTGAGGTTGGTCTGGGCAATGGCGGCCAGGTTGCCGATCAGCAAGGACGCGATGGCCAGGAAGGACAACATCTGCTGCCAGTCGACGGCCAGCGGCATCATGCCTTCGACCAGCAGGCGCACGATGATGGCAAACGCCGCCAGTTTGGGCGCACCACCGATCATCAGGGTGGCGGCTGTGGGCGCTCCCTGATACACATCGGGGATCCACATGTGGAAGGGCACAGCGCCAATCTTGAAGGCCAGACCCGCGACGATGAAAACCAGACCGAAAACCAGCACCTGATGCTTGACCTGGCCGGAGGCGATCGCCTTGAGGACTTCGTCGAGCTGCAAGCTGCCGGTGGCACCGTACATCATGGACATGCCATAGAGCAGGAAGCCCGAGGCCATGGCCCCCAGGACAAAATATTTCATGGCGGCCTCGGTGGCCAGCGCATGGTCGCGCCGCAGGGCCACCAGCGCATAGCTCGACAGGGTCAGCAGCTCCAGGCCCAGGTAGATCACCAGAAAGTTCTGGCCGGAAATCATGACGTTCATGCCCAGCAGCGCAAACAGGCTCAGGCTGAACAACTCGCCGCCACGCAGCATGTCGCGGTCTGCCGCATAGGGACGCGAATAGACCAGGGTGACCATCACCGCGATGGCAGCAAAACACTTGAGCCAGTGGCCCAGCGGATCACTCACCACCAGACGCCCCCAGCCATACAGGGTCTGATCGGCCAGGGCGTAGGAGGCATTGAGCCAGGCCACGCCACCCAGGGTCAGCAGGGTCAGCACATGCGTCGCGGTGCGGCGCGGCGACTTGACCGAGAGGTCGACCAGCGCGATCACGCAGGCCATGACCAGCAACACGATTTCGGGATAGATCGTCATCCAGCTGGTGGGGTCCATGATGGGGTTACTTTCTGTTCTTCAGTTCTGGATTCCCCGGTCAAGCCGGGGAATGACAAAAGGGGCTCGGGGAATGACAAAAGGGGCGCAGGCAATGACAAAGAGGCTTGTGGAGTGACCAGTGTCCATCACTGGGGCAGCTTGGACAGGGCCACATGCTTGAGCAGTTCGGCCACCGACACGTCCATGACGTCGGTGAAAGGCTTGGGGTAGATGCCCATGTAAAGCACGGCCAGGGCCAGCAGGGCCAGCATCAGGAATTCGCGTCCGTTGATGTCGGTGAGCTCGCGCACATCGTCGTTGGCCACGGGGCCGAGGTAGACGCGCTTGAACATCCACAGGGTGTAGGCCGCACCGAAGATCAGCGCCGTGGCCGCCAGCAGGCCCACCCAGAAGTTGAACTTCACAGCGCCCAGAATCACCATCCACTCGCCCACGAAGCCCGCCGTGCCGGGCAGTCCGCAGTTGGCCATGGCAAACAGCAGGGCAAACGCCGCGAACTTGGGCATGGTGTTGACCACGCCACCGTAGCTTGAAATCTCGCGGGAGTGCACCCGGTCATAGAGCACGCCGATCGACAGGAACATCGCGCCGGAAACGAAGCCGTGGGCAATCATCTGCACCAGGCCGCCAGACACCCCCAAGGGGTTGAAGATGAAGAAACCCAAGGTCACGAAGCCCATGTGAGCGACCGAAGAATACGCCACCAGCTTTTTCATGTCCTGCTGGACCATGGCCACCAGGCCCACGTAGATGACAGCCACCAGGGACAGCACAATCATCAAGGTGCCCCACTCGCGTGCGGCGTCCGGGGCAATGGGCATCGAAAACCGCAGAAAGCCGTAGGCACCCAGCTTGAGCATGATGGCCGCCAGCACGGCGGAACCACCGGTGGGCGCTTCCACGTGCACATCGGG
>CAYSIY010000020.1:0-20047 GCA_964431215.1 uncultured Limnohabitans sp. | reverse complement strand
AGCTGCTGGAATACGACGATGTGTCCAACGACCAGCGCAAGGTGATTTACCAGCAGCGCAATGACATCCTGGATGCCCAGGATCTGGATGCCCAGATCGCCTCGCTGCGCGAGGGCTGTTTCACCGACCTGGTGCGCCAGTTTGTGCCGCAGGAGTCGGTGGAGGAACAATGGGATCTGGCCGCTTTGCAGGCTGTGCTCAAAAACGAGTGGCAGATCGACATCGACCTGCAGAGCAAGGTGCAGGCCTCAAATGCCATCACCGACGAAGACATCCTGGAGACGGTGGTCCAGGCCGCGCACGCTCACTTCCGCGCCAAGCTCGAACTGGTGGGGGTCGAGAGCTTTGTCTCCTTCGAGCGCATGGTTCTGCTCCAAAGCATTGACACCCATTGGCGCGAGCACCTGTCGGCACTGGATTACCTGCGCCAGGGCATTCACCTGCGTGGCTACGCACAAAAGCAGCCCAAGCAGGAGTACAAGCGCGAAGCCTTCGAGCTTTTTGGCCAACTGCTCGATTCGGTCAAGAACGAAGTCACCCGCGTGCTGATGACGGTGCAGGTCCAGAGCGGCGAGCAGGTGCAGCAGGCTGCACACGCCATCGAGGAAAAGGCCGAACAGATCGGCCATGTGACCTACAGTGCGCCCGACGAAACCGGCCAGCAGCAGGTGAGCACCGCCGATGGCCTCGACCTGGAGCAGTTTGCCGCTGTCGGGCGCAACGATCCCTGCCCCTGCGGCTCGGGCAAGAAATTCAAGCATTGCCACGGCAAGCTGAGCTGAGTCATCACGCTTTCATGCAACGGGCTTCGGCCCGTTTTTCTTGTTTTTTTGCGACGGAAAAATCCCATGCCAGTGAATCTGCCCCCCCTCGACCCCGCGCAATTGCATCCTGTGGCAGGTGTGCGTTGGGGTGTCACCGAAGCCGGTGTGCGCAAGGCCAAGCGCAAGGACCTGAGCGTCCTGCTGCTCGACGAAGGTGCCAGCGTGGCCGGTGTGTTTACCCGCAACCGTTTCTGTGCGGCGCCGGTTCAGGTCTGTCGTGAGCACCTGCAAGGTGGGCAGGCCATTCGCGCCATGGTCATCAACACCGGCAACGCCAATGCGGGCACCGGTGCCTCAGGCCTGGCGCATGCCCGCCAGACCTGCGAGGCCATGGCCGGTCTGCTCAAGTGCCAGACTGCCCAGGTTCTGCCGTTTTCGACCGGCGTGATCATGGAACCTTTGCCGGTCGAGCGCATCGTGGCCGGTCTGCCGGCAGCCATGGCCGATGCCTCGGCAAGCCACTGGGCCAAGGCGGCCGAAGGCATCATGACCACCGATACCGTGCCCAAGGCCGCCAGTGTGCAGGTGCAGATGGGCGGCAGGACGGTCAACATCACCGGCATCAGCAAAGGCGCCGGCATGATTCGCCCCAATATGGCGACCATGCTGGGCTTTCTGGCCACCGATGCGGCCATTGCCCCCGAACTGCTGCCCGGGCTGGCGCGCGAGCTGGCGGATGGTTCGTTCAACCGCATCACCATTGATGGCGATACCTCGACCAACGATTCCTTTGTCGTGGTGGCCACGCACAAGGCTGGCCATGCACCGATCACCTCGTGGAACACACCCGAGGCCCAGACCTTGAAGGCTGCACTCATGCAGGTGGCACGCCAGCTGGCGCATGCCATCGTGCGCGATGGTGAAGGCGCTACCAAATTTCTCACCATCCAGGTCGACGGTGGCAGGACCCCTGAGGAGTGTCGTCAGGTGGCCTACGCGATCGCGCATTCCCCGCTGGTCAAGACGGCCATGTACGCCAGCGATCCGAATCTGGGCCGCATCCTGGCGGCAGTGGGCTACGCCGGCATCGATGACCTGGACCAGAGCCTGATCGAGTTGCATCTGGACGATGTGCATGTGGCCACCAAGGGGGGGCGCCATCCCGCCTACCGCGAGGAAGACGGCCAGCGGGTGATGAAGCAATCGGAAATCACGGTGCGTGTCGGGCTGGGCCGTGGCCATGCCAGTGACACCGTCTGGACCTGCGACCTCAGCCACGACTACGTTTCCATCAATGCCGACTACAGGAGCTAAAGCGCCATGAACGAGCAGTTTCAACGCTTGATCGAACGCGCCGAACAGCTGGTCGCCCGCATTGAATCGGTCCTGCCGCAACCCTTGTCGGCGCCTGACTGGTCGCAGGCCATCGCCTGGCGCTACCGCAAGCGGGCTTCGGGCCATGGCGTGCTCGAACCCGTGCGGCACATCGCCGCCATGTCACTCGATGACCTTCAGGAAATCGATGACCAGAAGGAGAAGATGCAGCGCAATATCGAGCAGTTCGTGCAGGGCCGTCCGGCCAACAACGTGCTGCTGACCGGCGCTCGTGGCACCGGCAAGTCCTCGCTGATCAAGGCCTGCCTGAACCACTTTGCCCCGCGGGGCCTGCGCCTGATCGAAGTCGACAAGGAAGACCTGACCGACCTGCCTGACATCATCGAGGTGGTGTCCAGCCGCGATGAGAAATTCCTGGTCTATTGCGATGACCTGAGCTTCGAAGATGGCGAGCCCGGCTACAAGGCGCTCAAGTCCATCCTCGATGGCTCGGTTGCCGCAGCCACACCCAATGTGCTGGTCTGCGCCACCAGCAACCGCCGCCACCTGCTGCCCGAGTACATGAGCGAGAACCTCAGCTACAAGCACACCCCCGATGGCGAGGTGCATCCGGGTGAGGGCGTCGAAGAAAAAATCTCGCTGTCCGAGCGCTTTGGCCTGTGGATCAGCTTCTATCCTTTTTCTCAAGACGAGTACCTGACGATCGCCAATCAGTGGTTGGGAGCGCTGGGTGCCACATCGGCGCAGATGGAAGAGGCCCGACCGGCAGCCCTGCTTTGGGCACTTGAGCGGGGCTCGCGCAGTGGCCGTGTGGCTTACCAGTTCGCACGCGATTTCATGGGGCGCCTGGCCTGATCATGGGCGGCACACTGATTGCCGATGCAGACCGCGCCCGTGAGGGTGGCCAGGACCGTCAGGTCACCGATGTGGCTGTGGGTGTGCTTTTGCTGCCCGACGACTCGTTTTTGCTGACCTCACGTCCCGAAGGCAAGGTGTATGCCGGTTACTGGGAGTTCCCGGGCGGCAAGCTGGAGGCCAACGAGGCCATCGAGCAGGCGCTGCGCCGCGAACTCAACGAAGAGCTGGGCATCACCATCGCAGCGGCCGAACTCTGGAAGACGCAGATGGTGGATTACCCCCATGCCCTGGTGCGATTGCACTTTTGCAAGGTGCGGCAATGGACAGGTGAGCTTCAGATGCGGGAGGCGCAGTCTTTTGCCTGGCAACAGTTGCCGGTGCAGGTCAAGCCGGTCTTGCCGGGCACGCTGCCGGTGCTGGCCTGGCTGGCCCAGGAGCGGGGCTTCTCAGGCGCGACCCATAGCTGAATCAGTGCACTTTGGAGTCGCCGAACTCGCCATCGGCAGGCGTGTCTTCGGGCACGCGGAAACTCTCGCTGGCCCATGCGCCCAAATCCAGACCTTTGCAGGCAGCCGAACAAAATGGCCGGTAGGGGTTGCGTGGGCTGTAGAGGCACTCCTGCTGGCATGCCGGACACCGCACCCGGCGCTCCAGCGGGTCGGGCTTGAACTCGCTCATGCGCAGAGGGTCATCTCGAAAGGCACATCCTGCTGGCTGGCCACGGCTTTGCCGTCGGCTTGCTGCTGCATCAGCCGGATCACCACCAGCAAACGGTTGCAACTGATTTCCGGCGTGATGCCCAGAGTGGGATCGATGCGCAGACGCAGCAATTGAAAGGCGCGACCCTGGGGCAGGTTCTGCTGAAGCTGGCCCCGTGAAGCCATGACTTTTTGGGTCATGCCCGATTCACGCAGCATTTGCATCACCAAGGCGATGGCCTGGGCCAGAGGAACGAAGGGGGCCAACCAGCGCGAGAGGTCGGATTGTCGGCGCGCTGCGGCCTGGTGTTTCCAGGCGTGGTAGCCGGGCAGGTCGAATTCGCAGGTGCCGCCCGGGATGACTGAGCGGCTGCGGATGGCCGAGAGGAATTCGTCGTCGCCGAGCTGATGTCCCAGCCGCCCTGTCTGGGCATTGAGCTGGTCAAATTTTGCATCAAGTTGGGCGATCACCTCGTCAAGGGCCTGCTCGGAGATGGCCGGGTTGCCTCGGTAGCTGTTGCACAACTGCTTGTGACGCTCCAGGTCCTTGAGTGCATCGGCCTTGAGATCGGGTCGTGAGGCCACCTCCATGACCTCGAACAAGGTGATCAGGGCAAAGTGGTGGTCGATGACGTCGGTGCGTTCGAGCAGGGTCCCCAGCCGTTCAAACAGCTCCTCAAGCCGCAGGTAGGTGCGGATGCGTTCGTTGAAGGGGTATTCGTACAGTATCACGCGGCTCTCTTCCAATCGCATGATCATAGCCCGAAGTGCCTGGCCGCCTCGTGCACCTGCTGGCGCAATGCCTGCAGCCCCAGCCCCTCGTTGAAGATGACCAGATCGGCGCAGGCCAGTCGTTGGGCGCGCGTGGCTTGCTGCGCGATGATGCGGTCCGTTTCTTCGGCAGACAGACCGCTGCGCATGATCACGCGCTCACGCTGTGTGTGTGCATCACAGTCGACCACCAGCACGCGGTCGACCTGACTGCGCCAACGTGTGCCTGACTCGACCAGCAGGGGGATATCGTGGACCAGACAGCGATGGCCTGCGCGCAAGGCCAGTTCCGCCTGCTCGCGCGTCACCTGAGCGATCAGCGGGTGCAGGATGGCTTCGAGCTGCTGGCGGGCCTGAGGATCGCTGAAGACGCGTGCGCGCATGGCCTGGCGGTCCATGGCGCCATCTGCGCCCACCATGGCCTGCCCGAACCGTTGGCGGATCGTGTCGATGGCAAGGCCTCCGGGTGCCGTCAGGCTGCGCGAGATGGCGTCGGCATCGATGATGGCGGCCCCCCGTTCGGCCAGCATGCCCGCGACGGTGCTCTTGCCACTGCCGATGCCGCCGGTCAGACCGATGCGCCAGATTCTGCAGAGGGTCATGGGGTTCAGAGAATGAGGGGGGACGGCGCCCCGAAAAACATCAGCCAGGCACCCGCCAGGGCCAGAAAGGGGCCGAAGGCGATCTGCCGGTTCGCGGGCAGCCGCTTGCGCCACATCTGCAACAGCGCCCCGAGCAGGCCCGTGAGCGAAGCGATCAACACCAGGGCCAGCAGCTGCTGCCAGCCAAACCACGCCCCCAGCGCGGCCAGCAGCTTGAAGTCACCATGACCCATGCCCTCCTGGCCGGTGGCCAGACGAAACCCCCAGTACACCAGCCACAGGCAGAGGTAGCCGGCCACCGCGCCCCCAAGAGCATCGGGCAGGCTCACCGAGGTCCAGCCCATGGCTGCAGCCATCAGGCCGCCCCAGACCAGGGGCTGGGTGAGGGCGTCTGGCAACCAGCGGGTGCGCGCATCGATCAGCGCCAGGGCCAGCAGAGCTGCTGCAAAGCCGCCCCATGCGAGGGCTGCGGGCCAGTGCTCATGGGTGAGCCGACTCCAGGCAAACAAGGCGGCCGTCAGCAGTTCGACCAAAGGGTATTGCCATCCAATGCGAACAGCGCAATGGCGGCAGCGACCGCGCAACAGGGCAAAGCTGATCAGGGGCAACTTGTCGCGCCAGGCAATCGGGTGCTTGCAGGTCGGGCAATGCGAAGCGGGAAACGCCAGGTCGAGCCTGGGCGCCTCAGGCGCTGACGGCTCAGTCCACGATTGCTCGATCATGATCGGCAAGCGGTAAATCAGCACATTAAGGAAACTGCCCAGCACCAGGCCCAGCAGGCTCGCCAAGGCCAGATCGGGAAACAGCTCAGGAAACAAGCCGGACATGCTCAGAAGACCTGGCCAAGCCTGAAGATGGGAAGGTACATGGCGACAAGGATAACGCCGATTGCACCCCCCAGGACCACGATGATGAGCGGCTCGATCAGGCTGGAAATCGCCTGTACCCGCGCGTCCAGCTCTTCAGACAACAGTTCGGCCGCTTTGCCCAGCAAAGTGCCCAGCGTGCCCGATTCTTCGCCCGTGGCGCACAGTTGCACCAGCATGTCCGGAAAGCGGCCGGTGTGGGCCATGCCCTCGCTCAGACGTCCTCCCTGCACCACGCGCCGCTGCAGGTGCTCGTTCAGGCGCTCGTAGACCGGGTGGCCCGTGACTTTGCCGGCCACCGGCAGCGCCTCGGTCAGGGGAATGCCGGCCTCCAGCAAAGCCGACAGTGTGTGCGCCCAGCGGGCAACGACAGCGGCGCGCACCAGTGCGCCCAGCCCGGGCCAGCCGAGCACTTGCCGGTGCCATTGGCGCTGCCAAGCCGGTTGTTGCCAGGCCCGCCGCAGGAGCAGCAGCACGGGCAAGGCCATCAGTGCAGCCCAGGGTGTGCCCTGGCTGAGTGCCTGGCTCAGCCCCAGCACAGCGCGTGTGCTCCAGGGCAGCTCGGCACCGAAGGACTGGAAGACTTCCTCAAACACCGGCACCACATACATCAGCATGAGCACCAGCACGGCCAGCGCCAGCAGGACCACCACCAGAGGGTAGGTGAGGGCCGAGCGCATGCGTGCCCGTAGCTTCTCGTTTTTTTCGAGGGTCTGGGCCAGGCGCTCGAGCATGGTCTCCAGAATGCCAGCGGCTTCGCCGGCCTGCACCATGCTGACATGCAGGGGGCCAAAGGCCTGAGGGTGTTTGGCCAGCGCCACGGATAAGGGCTGGCCCTCCTGCACATCCTGCTGAACGCGTTCGAGCAGGCTGGCCATGGCGGGATCTGCGGCGCTGCGCCGCAGCAGCTCGAGCGCAGGCACCAGGCTGACGCCCGCCCGCATCAGGACGGCCCACTGACGCGTCACCGAAGTGATGGCCGCTGCCTCCAGTGGCTTTTGCCGCGACCACCACTGCCGCTGCAGTTGCTCGACCCGGACACCCTGACGTCGAAGCACGGCGTGCGCCCACTGCGCGTCTGGTGCCTGCAGTGTGCCTTGCTGTGCCAGTCCCCGGGGGTCGATGCCTTTCCATTGGTAGGTGGGATGGGGGTGGGCGGCTTTCATGTTTGCTCCCTCGTCGCTGCCAGCACTTCGTCCAGCGAGGTTTCGCCGGCCATGACCTTGCGCAGACCGGCTTCGCGCAGGCTGCAGACGCCATCACGCGTGGCTTGCCGGGTCAGTTCCGCAAGGCCTGCTTCCTGCAGGATCAGGGACTGCATGGCGGCGTTCACCGGCATGACCTGGAAGATGCCCGTACGGCCCTTGAAGCCCTGATGGCAGGCGCTGCAGCCTCGGGGCGTATAAACCCGGTAGGCCGGCTCGGGCAGCGCGTGCCGGCTCATGCCGACCTGCTGCAGGGTCTCGGCGCTGAGCATCTGCGGCTCGCGGCAGACGGGACACAGGCGTCGCACCAGGCGCTGCGCCGTGATGAGCGAGACGCTGGCCGCGATGTTGTAGGGGGCCACCCCCATGTTGCGCAGACGCACCAGCGCAGCCGGCGCATCGTTGGTGTGCAGCGTTGACAGCACCAGATGCCCGGTTTGGGCCGCCTGAATCGCAATCTGCGCGGTTTCCAGATCCCTGATCTCGCCGACCATCAGGATGTCCGGGTCCTGCCGCAGGAAGGCCCTGAGCGCGACGGCAAAGCCCAGTCCGGGCTTGTCCTGCACATTGACCTGGTTGATCCCGTTCATCTGGATTTCGCAGGGATCCTCGACCGTGGCGATGTTGACCTCAACGCTGTTGAGCCGTTTGAGGCAGGCGTAGAGCGACTGGGTCTTGCCCGAGCCGGTCGGTCCGGTGACCAGCACCATGCCGTGGGGGTGATGGATGGTTTGTTCCAGCAGCGCGAGGTCGCGGGCCTCGTAGCCCAGGCTGGCCAGATCGAGCTGCGCCTGGCTCGCATCCAGAACCCGCACCACCACCTTTTCGCCGAACAGCGTGGGCAGGGTGCTCACCCGAAGATCGAGCTCGCGCCCATCCTGCAGCTGCAGCTTGATGCGGCCATCCTGCGGAAGGCGTTTTTCGGCCACATCCAGTCGTGCCATGACCTTGATCCGGGCTGCCAGCCGGTCGCGAAAAGCCTGGGGGGGACGAGCCAGCTCCTGCAGCAGCCCGTCAATGCGCATGCGCACTCGGTAATCCTGCTCATAGGGCTCGAAATGCAGATCCGAGGCCCCTTGTGCAACGGCCCGCTCCAGCAACTGCTGCACATAAACCACCACCGGCGCATCGTCCACCTGCGGACTGCGCGCCAGTCCTCCCTCCCTTGGCTCGGCCATGATGGCTCCCGACATGATTTTTAGGGTCACATCATGGGCTGCACACTGACCCTTGTAAAGTGGCCCAGGGCCTGCCGGGGCTCAGAAATCGGTTTGCAGTCCCATACCCGCAGGCACAAGAGACGGGGGAGCGGGCAGCCATAATCCGGGTTTTGCTCTGGAGCCCCTGTGGACACTGAACTGCTCGTCAAGGCCGCCGTCATGGGCTTGGTCGAAGGCCTGACCGAATTCCTGCCGATTTCCTCCACCGGCCACCTCATCCTGGCGGGCAGTTTGCTGGGCTTTCATGACGCCAAGGCCAAAGTCTTTGAAATTGCCATCCAGACCGGCGCCATTTTTGCGGTGATCCTGGTCTACTGGCAAAAAATCAGCAGCACCCTGCGTGGCCTGGGACATAGCCGCGAGGCGCAGCGCTTTGCCTTCAATGTCCTGATCGGTTTTTTCCCGGCTGTGGTCATGGGCCTGCTGCTCGGCCAGGCCATTCAGGAAAAACTCTTCACCCCATCGGTGGTCGCCACCTCCTTTATTGTGGGCGGGTTCATCATCCTGTGGGCCGAGCGTCGTCCGGCCAGTGCGGTGCGCGTGCAGGAGGTGGAGTCCATGCGCTTTGGTGATGCGCTCAAGGTCGGGCTGGTGCAGTGTCTGGCCATGATCCCGGGCACCAGCCGCAGTGGCGCAACCATCATCGGCGGCATGTTGTTGGGGCTCTCGCGCAAGGCGGCCACCGATTTTTCGTTTTATCTGGCCATTCCGACCCTGATCGGGGCGGGCGCCTACAGCCTCTACCAGGAGCGCGACTTGTTGACCCTGGCCGATCTGCCGCTGTTCGGTGTCGGCCTGCTGGTGTCCTTCCTCAGCGCCTGGGTTTGCGTGCGCTGGTTGCTGCGTTTCATTGCCTCGCACAGCTTCGAGGTGTTTGCCTGGTACCGCATTGGCTTTGGCTTGCTGGTGCTGCTGACCAGCCATTTCGGCTGGGTTCAGTGGAATGGCTGAAAACCGCCTGGGTCCGAACCCGGGCGGGCCTCGGGTTCAGGCAATCATGTTGCGCAACGCGGCTTCCACGGCGGCTGCGGCGGCCAGGGGTTTTTCCATCGGGAAGAGGTGTGAGCCGTCGAGCATCATGAGGCGGCCCTTGGTCACTTGCTTGGTGAGGTCCATGCCCACCTGACGCATTTCGCGCGAATGGGTGCCGCCAATGAAGGCAGCCGGGCACTTCAGAGGATGACGACGCAGCAGCCCCGCGATGTGGTCAGGCAGGGTGTTGTAGATGCGGGTCTCGATGTCGCGGTCAAAGGCCAGCCAGTACTGCCCGTCACGCTCGACGCTGCCGCATTCGACATAGTCGGCCAGCACGCCCGGGTCCCATCGGGCAAAGGCGCGCTTGTGCCGCAGGTGTTCGAGCATGCTCTCGCGATCGGGCCAGTGGTTGCGGCGCTTCTTGCTCACCTGCCCGGGCGAGAGTGCGCCCACCAGTTGCGTGCGTTTGGCCAGGTTCAGGGTCGAGGCTTTCCAGCCCCCCAGAATGGGCGAATCGAGCAGCAGCACGCCCCGCGCCAGCTCGGGGTGCAGGGCGGCGCACATCAGGCTCAGGATGCCCCCCAGCGAGTGCCCCACCAGAAAGGCCGGCTCACCGCCGACCGGGTGTGACTTCGCAAAGTCGGCCAGTTGTTGCACCAGGTGTGGCCAGTTGTCGGTCACCGGGTATTGCGGGTCGTGTCCGAATTTGTCGATCGCCTGCACCTCAAAGCCACGCTGGCGCAGGCTCTCGAGCATCAGGCGGTAGGTGCCACCCGGAAAACTGTTGCCATGCGAAAAGACGATGCGGCCGAGCATGCTCAAATCAATTTTTCCTCGGGGGTGCTGATTTTCCGGAGCACGGCGTTGCGTTGCGCCGCCACCATGATCGGCGCACTCGAATGCTGACCATCCCAGGCCGGATGCTCGATGCTGTCGAACATCTGGCGCAGTTTCTGGCCCCAACTGCTTCGGACCATCTGGAAGTAAGGGTTGTGTTCGTCGATGCAGACGATGCGATCACTGTGCAGTTGACCGGCCTCATAGACCACCATGTCCAGCGGCAGACCCACCGAGAGGTTGGACTTGAGGGTCGAGTCCATCGACACCAGGGCGCATTTGGCCGCCTCGTCCAGGGGCGTGTCAGGGGTGACCACGCGGTCGAGCACGGGTTTGCCGTATTTGGATTCGCCGATCTGGAAGTAGGGCGTTTCGTCGGTGGCTTCAATGAAGTTGCCCGGCGAATAGACCTGGAACAGGCGCATGCCCTCATGGCCGATCTGGCCACCGAAGATCATGGAGACATTGAACTCCACCCCGGTGGCGCGCAGGGCGGCGGCATCGCGCTCATAGACGCGGCGCACGGCGGCACCCAGCACCCGGCAGGCATCGAACATGCTTTTGGCATTCCAGATGGTCAGCGGTTCATCGTGGCCGGGTTCGACCAGTTTTTCGATCTGCAGCACTTCACGCACCGACTGCGAGATGCTCAGATTGCCGGCCGACAGCAGCGTCATGAAACGATCACCCGGCTTCTCGTAAATGATCATCTTGCGGAAGGTGCTGATCTGGTCGAGTCCGGCATTGGTGCGCGAATCGGAGAGGAAGACGAGACCGGCGCGGGTCTTGATGGCGACGCAGTAAGTCATGGTTTACTTTTTGGGCAGCAGACGCTGCAGACTGTACAGGGCATCGAGCGCCTCACGGGGGCTCAATGCATCGGGGTTGATCTGGACCAGTGCCGCTTCGACAGCGCTGGGGCCGTTGGCCTCGACCTCGGGCGCAGACGCGAACAGGTCGACCTGGGCGCGGGCCTGTTGTGCGCCCGATTCGAGCGCGGCCAGGGTGTGTCGGGCGTGCTGCAGCACGGCCGCTGGCATGCCCGCCAGACGGGCCACCTGAACACCGTAGCTGCGGCTGGCAGGGCCAGGCTGGATTTCGTGCAGAAACACGATGTCGCTGCCTGACTCGGCGGCGCTCACATGCATGTTGACGGCGGCCTTGTGCGTGGCCGGGAATTCGGTCAGCTCAAAGTAGTGCGTGGCAAACAGGCCAAAGCACTGCACCTTGTTGTGCAGGTGGGTGGCGATGCCGCTGGCCAGCGCCAGTCCGTCAAAAGTGGAGGTGCCACGACCGATCTCGTCCATCAGCACCAGGCTGTGGGGGGTGGCGCTGTGCAGGATTTGCGCGGCTTCGGTCATCTCCAGCATGAAGGTCGATTGCGCATTGGCCAGATCGTCGGCCGCACCGATGCGGGTGTGGATGGCATCAATCGGGCCGATTCGGCAAGCGCTGGCCGGCACATGGCTGCCGATGCTGGCCAGCAGCACGATCAGGGCCACCTGACGCATATAGGTGGATTTGCCGCCCATATTGGGGCCGGTGATGATCTGCAGCCGCTGGCGTGGGCCCATCACCGTATCGTTGGCAATGAAGCTGCCGCCGGACAGTTCGGCCAGACGCGCCTGCACCACCGGGTGGCGTCCGGCGCGGATCTCGATGCAGGGCTCGCGGGTGAATTCGGGGGCGCACCAGTTGAGGGTGACGGCGCGCTCGCTCAGGGCGCACAGCGCGTCCAGCCCGGCCATGGCCTGGGCCAGGCCGGTGAGCGCGGGCACAAAGCTCTGCAGCTGGTCGAGCAGGCCTTCGTAGAGCCACTTCTCGCGGGCCAGGGCGCGCTCCTGAGCCGACAGGGCCTTGTCTTCAAAGGCCTTGAGTTCGGGCGTGATGAAGCGCTCGGCATTTTTGAGCGTCTGGCGGCGGCGGTAGTCCTCGGGCACCTTGTCGAGCTGCCCTTGCGTGACCTCGATGTAGAAGCCGTGCACCTTGTTGAACTGCACCCGCAGGTTGGCAATGCCTGTGCGTTCCTTTTCGCGGGTTTCGAGGTCGAGCAGAAAGCTGTCACAGTGGGTCTGGATGGCCCGCAGCTCGTCGAGCTCGGCGTCCAGCCCGGCCGCGATCACGCCGCCGTCGCGCACCAGTGCGGCGGGTTCTTCGAGCAGCGATTGCGCCAGCAACTCTGCGCAGCCTGCGGGCGGGGTCAGCCAGTGGGCCAGGCGGGCCAGCAGCGAGCCCTCGGGCGGTGCCAGGGTCTGCAAGCAGTGGGCCAGGCCCTTGGCCCTTTCGAGTGCAAGGCGCAGGGCCACCAGTTCGCGCGGGCGCACCTGGCGCAGCGCGGTGCGGGCGGTGATGCGCTCCACATCGCTGGCGCCCTTGAATTGTTCGCGTAGCGTGTTCCAGGCACCGCTGGCCTGCAGTTGGGCGATGGCGGCCAGCCGTTCCTGCGCCTGGGCGCGGTCACGCTGGGGGCTGAGCAACCAGGCCTTGAGCATGCGGCTGCCCATGCCGGTCATGCAGGTGTCCAGCAGCGAAAACAGGGTGGGGGAATCCTCGCCCCTCAGCGTCTGCACGAGTTCGAGATTGCGTCGGGTGGCGGGGGGCAGGTCGATCAGCGTGTCCGAGCGCTGCACACGGATGCTATGCACATGGGGCAGGCTGCGGCCCTGGGTGTGTTCGGCGTAGGTCAGCAGCGCGCTGGCGGCGGCGTGGGCCTCGTGCAGGGTGTCGGCCTCCCAGGCGGCCAGGCTGGCGGCCTGCATTTGTTCGAGCAGTTTGCGCTGGCCCAGGCCCGCATCGAACTGGAAGTCGGGCCGCAGGGCGAGCGACAGACTTGTGCCCCGGTGCTGGGCGCGGATCTGGCGCAGCCGTTCTTCAAACGTCGTCGTCATGCCGGCACTGGCCAGCAGCTCGGCCGGGCCAATGCGGTCGATCCAGTCGGCCAGCTCTTCGTGCGTGCATTCGGCCAGGTGGATCACCCCCTGCGTGACGCTCAGCCAGGCCAGGCCGCAGCGGGCCTTCTTGCCCTGATGCACGGCCAGCAGCAGGGCTTCGGATTTTTCAGAGAGCAGCTCGCTGTCGGTCAGCGTGCCGGGGGTGACCACCCGCACCACCTTGCGCTCGACCGGGCCTTTGGCGGTGGCCACATCGCCGACCTGCTCGCAAATCGCCACCGACTCGCCGAGCTTGATGAGGCGGGCCAGGTAGCCTTCAACCGAGTGGAAGGGCACGCCCGCCATGACCACGGGTCGTCCGGCAGACTGGCCGCGCTGGGTGATGGTCAGGTCGAGCAGCCGGCCGGCCTTTTCGGCATCGTCCCAGAACAACTCATAGAAGTCGCCCATCCGGTAGAACACCAGTGTGTCGGGAAACTCCGCCTTGATGGCCAGGTACTGGGCCATCATGGGGGTGTGGGCGCTCAGGTCAGGCACGGTGGCCATGGCGTGCGGCGTGGGCGAGGTCTCAGAAGGGCGCGTCGTCAGCGGCTTCGCTGTCGGCTTCTGCGGTATCGGCCGGCCCGCCGCGCTTGAGGGCGGTGAGCTTGCGCGAGGCTTCGCGCACTTCGGCTTTTTCACCGGCACCGGCAAACTTGCTGTACTTGTGCAGGATGGGCACCATCTGGCCATAGATGCGGGGTGCACCGGCCAGCATTTCGCGCTGTTCCAGAAAGTCAGCTTCGCCGGTGAAGTTGCCCACCAGACCGCCGGCCTCGGTGACCAGCAGCGACCCCGCGGCCACGTCCCACGGCGACAGGCCGGTTTCAAAAAAGGCCTCGGTGTATCCGGCGGCCACATAGGCCAGGTCCAGTGCGGCAGAGCCGGGGCGGCGCAGGCCGGCGGTTTTCTGCATCACATCGCCCATCATCAGCAGGTACTGGTTGAAGTTGTCACCTGCCCGGAAGGGAAAGCCGGTGGAGATCAGGCATTCCTTGAGCTGGGTGCGCTTGCTCACCCGGATGCGGCGGTCATTGAGGTAGGCGCCCCGGCCCCGGGTGGCGGTGAAGAGGTCGTTGCGGCTGGGGTCATAAACCACGGCCTGCTCGATGCGCCCGCGCACCTGCAGCGCAATGCTGACGCAGTAAACCGGAAAGCCGTGGATGAAGTTGGTGGTGCCGTCCAGCGGATCGATGATCCAGATGTGGTCGGCCCGGGGGTTGCCGTGCTCGCTGCCCGATTCTTCGGCCAGGATGCCGTGGTCGGGGTAGGCGGTCAGCAGGGTTTCGATGATGGCCGCCTCACTCGCATGGTCCACTTCGGTCACGAAGTCGTTGACCTGCTTTTGCGAAATGCGCACGGCCTCGACGTCAAGGGCGGCGCGGTTGATGATGCTGCCTGCGGCACGGGCGGCCTTGATGGCCACATTGAGCATGGGGTGGAGTGAGGTGGACATGAATTGTTAAGAGCCGGGTCGGGCCGGCGCACGATCACGCTGGCGATGCGGCATTTTCCCACGAAAAGCGGACAGGTCCGCCTCGCCAGCAGCCCGGGCGGGTGTGGGTGGGACAATCGGCCGCATGCGAACCCGATTCATCCTGATCGACACCAGCCATGCCGGCAATGTGGGCGCGGCCGCCCGAGCCATGAAAGTCATGGGTTTTGAAGAGCTGGTGCTGGTCAATCCGCGCTGGTCCAATGTGCTGCGCAAGGAAGAAACCATCCAGCGCGCCAGTGGCGCCAACGATGTGCTGGACCAGGCCCGGGTCGTCGGGACGCTGGACGAGGCCCTGGAGGGTGTGACGCATCTGTGCGCCACGGCCATGACGCCACGCGACTTCGGCCCGCCCACCCGCAGCCCGCGTGAGCACTTTGCCGAATTGTCACGGGGGGATCACTCGGTTGCTTTCCTGTTTGGCTCCGAGCGCTTTGGCATGAAAAACGACGACGTCTACCGCTGCCATGTCGCCCTGTCGATTCCGACCGCGCCTGACTTTGGCTCGCTCAACCTCGGGGCGGCGATCCAGGTCATTGCCTACGAATGGCGCATGGCCCTGGGGGGCTTTGCCGTGCAGACGGCCACCGCACCGGCCGAGCAGGCCGATGCGCAGCAGGTGGCCGGCATGCTCGCGCACTGGCAGCAGGCGCTGACCGACATCGGGTTTCTGGACCCGGCCTCACCCAAAAAACTCATGCCGCGCCTGAACCAGCTCTTCAACCGGGCCAGGCTGCAGCAGGAGGAAATCCATATCCTGCGCGGGGTGGCCAAGGCCATGAGCGAGGCCGCCAAGGCCAGACGGTAGACTTGAGGCCATGTTCGCCCGCCTCCGTTCCGACATTCAGTGCATCCTTGAACGCGACCCGGCTGCCCGCAGCACCTGGGAGGTGCTGACTTGCTACCCCGGTCTGCACGCGCTGATCCTGCACCGCCGTGCGCATTGGTGCTGGAACCACGGCTTCAAATGGCTGGGGCGCTTCATTTCGCACCTCTCGCGCTGGATGACCGGCATCGAAATTCACCCTGGGGCCAAGATCGGTCATCGCGTCTTCTTTGACCATGCCATGGGTGTGGTGGTGGGCGAGACCGCCGAGATCGGCGACGGCTGCACCATCTACCAGGGCGTCACCCTGGGCGGCACTTCCCTCTACAAAGGCACCAAACGGCACCCCACGCTCGGCAAGAACGTGGTGGTCAGCGCAGGGGCCAAGGTGCTGGGCGGCTTTGTGGTGGGGGACAACGCCAAGATCGGCAGCAACGCTGTGGTCATCAAACCGGTGCCCGAGGGGGCCACGGCCGTGGGCATTCCGGCGCGCATCATTCCGTCCAGAACCGGAGAAAGTGCCGATGTGTCGCAGGCACAGCCCAAGTTCAATGCCTACGGCATCACCCAGGAAGACGATCCGGTCAGCCAGGCCTTGCGTGGCCTGATCGACAACGCCGCCAGCCACGAACAGCAGATCGCCCGGCTCTGGAAGGCGCTCGAAGAAGTCTGCGCGCGTCAGCAGGTGCAGATGCCCGGCGATGCCCCAAGGACCGAGGCCTTCGAGGCCGACAAGCTCAATCAGCTGGTGGGCAAGTAAGCACCGGTTTGGGGGGCGGGGCTAGCCCTGTATCCGGGTCATCAGGTCGCGCCGGCGCTCGTGCAGGCTTTTGTAGCGTTGCAGGGCGTCCGGTTCGGTGCTGCTCTGGGCCAGTGCTTCGGTTTCAAGCTGTTTGAGCCGGTCAATCAGCATCAGGTTGAGCAGGTGCCGCAGTTCCTGGCGCGATTCGAGCACATCGGGGGCGGCCGGTTCGGCGTCCGCATGCAGCGCCTGTTGCTGCATCCAGCGGGCGGCGTCCTGGGCGAAGGGCTGGCCCTGCATTTCGCTTTGCAGCGCCGACCAGCCCAGCGGACCGTGTTCGTGAAACTGCGATTCCATCCAGACAAACAGCGGACCGTGGGGTGCGGGCAGGTCGCAGAGCATGGCCTGGTCTTCACCGGCCAGGTGTTCCCACAGCGCCATGTTCGCCAGCAGCAGGCGCGCGGCGTGGTCGGCGCGGCTGGCGGGCAGGGTGCGCGGACCGGAATAGACGGGCGGGCGGTCTTTTTTCCTGCCGCTGCCCTTTGCATAAGGCTTGTCCCACGGGCGCGGCGATCCTCCGCCGTCAGCCGGGGCGGTTTCGGCGGGAGCGGCTGTGGGCACGGCGGTGTTGCTGCGGGCAGGCGTGTGGCGGGGGTCGCTGGCGGCCTGCTGGCTCCACAGTCGCTCGAGCTGGGCGGCATCGAGCGCGACCCGTTGGGCCAGTTCGGCCAGCAGCTGTTGCTTGAGTGCGCCTGCAGGCAGCAGTTGCCACAGTGGCCGGGCCTGGCTGGACAAGCGGGCGCGACCTTCGGCGCTGGTGAGGTCGCAGTCCACGCTGGCCGACTCGATCAGAAAACGCGAGAGGGGTGTGGCCTGTCTGATCTGCTCGGCAAACGCTTCCTGGCCGAATGCACGGACATAACTGTCGGGGTCGTGCTCGGCGGGCAGAAACAGGAATTTGATGCTGCGGGTGTCGCTGGCGTAAGGCAGCGCGCCGTCGAGAGCCTTGCGGGCGGCGCGGCGGCCGGCGGCATCGCCGTCAAAACTGAAGACCACCGAGTCGGTGAAGCGAAACAGCTTTTGCACATGGTCGGTGGTACAGGCCGTGCCCAGTGTCGCCACCGCATTGGCAAAGCCCAGCTGGGCCAGGGCCACCACATCCATATAGCCCTCGGTGACCAGTACATAGCCCGCGCTGTGCAGGGCTTCGCGGGCTTCGTACAGGCCGTAGAGCTCGCGGCCTTTGTGAAAGACCGGGGTTTCGGGCGAATTGAGGTACTTGGGCGTGCCCTCGCCGATGACCCGCCCGCCAAAGCCGATGCATTCGCCCTTGATGTTGCGGATCGGAAACATGATCCGGTCGCGAAACCGGTCATAGCGTTTATCGTCTTCCTCGTTGACGATGACCAGCCCCGATTCGGCCAGCAGGGGGTCGTCGTATTTCGGGAAAACGCTGGCCAGATTGCGCCAGCCCTCGGGCGCATAACCCAGTCCGAAGCGCTTGGCGATCTGGCCGGACAGTCCCCGGCCCTTGAGGTAGGCAATCGCACGGGGGCTGGTTTTGAGGTGTTCTCGGTAAGATTCGCCGGCTTTTTCGAGCACATCGGTCAGGCTCACGGACTTGGCCCTGGCCGCCTGGGCACGGGCGCGGTCTTCGGGTGACTGGGGCTCCTCGGGCATCTGCATGCCGATCTGCTGCGCCAGGTCCTTGACGGCCTCAATGAAGCTCATGCCGGTGTGCTCCATGAGGAAGCCGATGGCATTACCGTTCTTGCCGCAGCCAAAGCAGTGAAAGAACTGTTTGCTTGGGCTGACGCTGAAGCTGGGCGATTTTTCGCCATGAAAGGGGCACAGCCCCATGTAGTTGGCCCCGCCTTTCTTGAGCTGGACATACTTGCCCACCACCTCGACCACATCGACGCGGGCCAGCAGTTCGCTCAGGAAGGATTGCGCAATGGCCATGGCTCGATTGTAGGGACCGGCCCCTGGCTTCAATCGATGTCGAAGGCGTGCATGCCGAAGCGGCCGGCCCGTTGGTCTGCAAAGTAGCGCAGCAAGGTTTCGCGCACAGTGCGAAAGGCCAGATCTTCCCAGGGAATCTCGTCTTCCCGAAAGAGTCGAGCCTGCAGGGTTTCGTGGCCCGGATCGAACACCTCGCTGGTCAGGCGAGCGCGGTAGTACAGATGCACCTGGCCGACGCGGGGCACGCTCATCACGGTAAACAAGTCCTGCATCTCGAAGAGGGCTCCGGCCTCTTCGCGGGTTTCACGTGCGGCACCCTGTGCGGTGGTTTCGCCCAGCTCCATGAAGCCGGCGGGCAGCGTCCATTTGCCCCAGCGCGGCTCGATGTTGCGCTTGCACAGCAGCACGCGCTCGCCCAGCCAGGGCACGGTGCCGACCACATTGAGGGGGTTTTCGTAGTGCACGGTGTCGCAGCCGGTGCAGATCGCACGCTCGCGCGTGTCGCCGTCATCGGGCAGGCGGTAGCGCACCGGGGTGCCGCATTCACGGCAGTGCTTGATGGGCGAGCGTTGCATGCCGCTCAGTGTAATGCGGGCATGAAAAAGGGCTCCCGAGGGAGCCCATAGGGCGGGTTTTGCGCCTTATTTTCTGGCCGGGGCCTTTTGGGTGGCCGTCTGTTGGGCCTTGGTGTGCTTTTCGATCAGGTCGCGGGCGCTGTTGATGAGGCGGGTGCCGTCGTAGCCGCGCTTGTTCATGTCCTGCACCCACTCGACTTCGAGGGTACGCGACTTGCGACGGAAGTTCTGGGCCTCTTCGGGGCCGACGGTAAAGATGGTGTTCTTGCGTTCAACGGCTGCGGCGCGGCCGGGAATGTCGTTGTCCTGCTGCACCTTGCCCAGCCAGGCAGAAGTGTCGATCCCGCTATTGTTGTCGATCACCTTTTTCAGCTCAGGCGGCAGGCTGTTGTACTTGGCCTTGTTCATCGCCAGCACGAAGGTGGTGGTGTAGAGGGAGCCGCCTGCCGGGTCGAATTCGGCATGGTATTTGGCCAGCTCATGCACCTTGGTCGGCTGGATGACTTCCCAGGGAATCACGCCGCCGTTGATGGTGCCCTTGGACAGCGCATCGGTGATGGCCGGCAGCGGCATGCCCACCGGTGTGGCCCCCAGCGTGCCCAGCAGCTTGGTGACCTGACGGGTGGGGGCACGCATCTTCAGACCCTTGAGGTCGTCGGCCGTGCGGATGGGCTTGTCCACGGTGTGGATCACGCCCGGGCCATGCACATGCAGGGCCAGCAACTGCACGTCCTTGAACTCGTCCGGAGCCTGGGTTTGAACGTACTCCCAGTAGGCGCGTGAGGTGGCTTCGGCGTTGGTCATCATGAACGGCAGCTCGAACACTTCCACCCGGGGGAAGCGGCCAGCGGTGTTGCCGGGCAGGGTCCAGACCACATCGACCACGCCGTCCTTGACCTGGTCGTAGAGCTGCACCGGGGTGCCGCCCAGTTGCATGGCCGGGTAGGCCTCGAACTTGATGCGGCCGCCGGACTCTTTTTCCACCTTGGCCATCCAAGGCTTGTGCATGTTCAGCCATACCCCCGATTGTGGGGCCATGAAGGTGTGGAACTTGAGGGTGACGGTCTGCTGGGCAAAGCCGGTGAAGGCAGCACTGGCCATGGCCAAGGCGAGGCTGCTCTTGATGAGGGTGCGACGGATCATGTCAGGTCTCCATTGAGAAGCTGTACGAAATCATAAGCGCATGCGGGTGGGCCTCATCCCACAAACTGCACCAGCCACAATGAGATGGACGGGAAGAGCAGCAGCACGATGGTGCGAAGGGTGTCGCTCACCAGGAAAGGCATGACGCCACGGTAGCTCTCGGCGATCGGTACATCCCTGGCCAGGCTGTTGACCACATACACGTTCAGGCCCACCGGCGGGGCCAGCAAGCCAAAGCCCACC
>CAYSIY010000019.1:0-20430 GCA_964431215.1 uncultured Limnohabitans sp. | reverse complement strand
AGCCACCTTTGACGCGAGGACGGTGACCGCGGTTACCGCCTTCGATTTTCTCGCCGCTGTTCCATGGGCCTTCGTATTCGTTGATGGCGTAGAACGTGTTGTTTGGCTCAGTGCTCCAACGCACTTCGTCAAACAAGAAGAATTCGGGTTCTGGACCGAAGTAAGCGGTGTCACCCAAGCCAGAAGCCTTCAAATAAGCTTCAGCGCGCTTGGCGATCGAACGTGGGTCACGGTCGTAGGCTTTGCCGTCACCGGGTTCCAACACGTCGCATGACAACACCAGGGTAGATTCTTGGAAGAAGGGGTCGATGAATGCCGAAACTGGATCGGGCATCAACAACATGTCAGAGGCTTCAATGCCTTTCCAACCCGCGATAGAAGAACCGTCGAAAGCGTGGCCTTCGCTGAATTTGTCTTCGCTGAAAGCAGAAACAGGCACGCTCACGTGCTGCTCTTTGCCACGGGTATCGGTGAAACGGAAATCAACGAATTTGACTTCGTTGTCTTTCACCATCTTCATCACGTCTGCGACGGTCTTGGCCATCAAAATCTCCTGGTTGGATGGGGGGTTGGAATCGGACGCCCGACGAGTTGCAGTTTCTGTGCCAACACAGCCAAGCGGCAGCACCTCAGGCAGGCGCGCCATTTTCTCCTGTCCGAAACCGTTTTTCCCTCAAGAGGTCAAAAAAATCGGGGCGGCCCTACAGCCCAATATGGTGCGAAATACGGCGCAATTATGCACCTTCATGGTGCATAATGAATCAACGCACCAGTTCGGGGCCTTTTTCCAAGTCAAAGGCCTGCAAGCCCGACAACAGGGCCGCGTAGGCCCGCTCAACGGCATGGGGGGCGCCCTTGACGCCCAGCTCGATGTGCCGCCCCCATTGGGCGTGGTCCACACTGGGCAAGCTGAACACCTTGACGCCCGGGTGAGCCGCTTCGATGCTCTCCATCAGGGGGGTGAGGGTGGACTCCATCGCGCCCATGAGGATGATCGACTTCTCGAGGTGGGCCTGGCTGCGGAAGTGTTCGGCATAGTGCGTGTCCAGCACCCATTCGGCCATGGGCCAGGCCATGACCGGAAAGCCCGGCAGGAAATGAATGACCCCCGTCTCTTGCGCGGCATTGGGCTGCACGCTCCTGCAGGTGAAACCGGGAATCTTGTTGTAAGGGTTGGGGATGATCTGCGCCCCCTGCGGAAATGTGCCCATGTTCAGGCGGTGCAGGTTGTCGGGCCGCTCGGGCTCGAAGGGCAGGCCCTGCTCGCGGGCCGTATCAGCCATGCGTTCGAGAATCAGGCGTCTGGCCTCGGGGTGCAGCACCAGCGGCTGGCCCAGCGCCAGGCCTGCGCACTCGCGGGTGTGGTCGTCGGGCGTGGCCCCAATACCGCCGCAGGAAAACACCACATCGCCCGAGGCCAGGGCGCGCTGCAAACCCTCGGTAATGCGCGCCGGATCGTCACCCAGGTATTGCGCCCAGGCCAGTTGCAGCCCCCGGGCCGCCAGGATGTCGATGAACCGGCTCAGGTGCTTGTCGCTGCGCTTGCCCGAGAGGATCTCGTCACCAATGATGATCAGGCCAAAGCGCGGGGCAGGCTCCGGGCAGGGGGGCGTGGGCAGAGTGGGCGTCGAAAAGTTCATGCGCAGGTGATCAAGGTTCGCTGGACTGCGGCAAAGAGACTTGCGTCGTGGCCGCCACATCGATCACCTCACCCTGAGCGCGTTCGCGCTGCTGAGCCAGTGCCGCCAGTGCAAAGTGGGCAAACCAGAGCGAGGCAAACGAAAAAACCAGCATGTAAATCCAGATCGCCACCGGAATCAAGACCACAAAAGCCGCGGCGAACAAGGCCCCCGAAGCCCAGACGATGCTGGGTGCAGCACCCATCAGGCCGGTGGTCACGCCGATGGCCAGCAGGCTCAGCCGATGCTCGGCCAGCAAAGCCTCGCGCTCGGCGCGGCTGGCAAATTCGGCCAGCACATCAAAGGCCATCACACGGTAGGTCAGCCAGCCCCAGATGATGGCGGGCAGCACCAGCGCCAGCGGAGGGACCAGCCACATGGGCAGCGTCAGCAGCATGACCCCCAGTGCCAGCAGCACCGACACCAGTGCCCAGCCCAGCCCCTGCCAGAAATTGGCGCCGCGCTTGCGCTCGAGCTGGGCAAATCGTCGCCGGGCCACGTAACGCGCGAGACTCGGCGTCATGAACAGCGACACCACCATCAATGCGGCAATGACCAGCAAGGGGGTGGCGGTGAAGATCACCAGCAAAGGGGCCACCACGGTCTTGAGCCCGGGCACGCCAACGCCCTCGAACCAGCGCCAGACCACGGCCAGCAGGCTCGAAGCCTCCAGCCAGTTCTGCACCTGTGCCACCGCGTCGTCCCAGAACCAATAGCCCAGCGCCGCAGCGAGCACCACCATCAGGCTCAGCGGCAGCAGTGACAGCACGATGACGCGCGGGCTCAGGCAATAAAAGCCGGCCCGCCAGAATGAATCGAACAACAAACGCATGACACAAGCTTAGCACCCGCTCGATGGGGCGGGCTCACCCGACAAGCCCTCAGGCCGGCCTGCCCCCATCCGCAATGGCGGCCACAATAAAAACGATCGTCCCGAATTAAGCATGTCAATCGAAAAGAAACCCATCCAGCGCATCAGGTTCTCCCAGCCTGCCTCTGCAGCATTTCGGGCGTCCGGCAAACATTCAAACACCGCCCTCGCTCTTGATCTGTGGATCAGGAACAGCGTGGGCCTGGAGGGCACGGAATCAGCATTCAGCAGCATGCGTGCATGATCGCCGCCTCGGGCTTCCTGCTCCAGCGAATCCAGATCGTAATCAAGAAAAACGCCATCCCATTGACAGGATTCGAGTGACTCCATCAAATGATCGGGCAGGTCGATCGAACGCACGGTCCCCAGCCACTGGGGCGCAAAAATCAGCAAATCGCGACCAGGCTCCAGCCCGGCAGACAGCTCGTCGATCAGTTCGGACCAGCTCTTGAGCCCTGCCGCATCAAAATGCCCCAGCCCGCAAGAGCCGGATTCTGCGTCAACAGGGCCAGGATCATCCAGACAGACCAGCTCGAACGCATCCGACAAATACATTCAATTTCTCAGGCTGTTGAGTGCGGTCTGACGATCCAGATGCAACTGGAATATCTTGTTGAGTCGCATGATCTCGAACAGTGCCAGCACGCCCGGAACCAGGGCAAACAAGGCCAGCGCCCCTCCGCGGGCATTGGCATCCCTGAGACAGGAAATCAGCGCCCCGACACCCGCACTGTCGATGAAGTCAACCCCCGACATATCGACAGCAAAGTACTTTCCATCGCTCATGACGGCCCGCATCGCGTCCCTGAAAACCTTGACGTTGCTGGCATCGACATAACTGCCATTGACCACCAGAACAACCACATCGTTCGAACAAAATGTGCTTTTAATCTCCACAATCCACTCCTTCAAAATTCGAGAACTCCAGGACCAGCCTGTTCACACCAAAAGCATAGGCATAACGGATGCCCGAGCACAAAGTCTGCACCATGTAAAGACCCAGCCCACCCTGGGTTTCCAGATCAACCACCGGCGGCTGCAGCTTTTCAGAGGGATCGAATTCCACGCCTGAATACTCCACCACAATCACGGCAGAACCGTCTTCACTGCTTATTTTCCAGTCGATTTGTTCGGTCGATCTTTCAGCACAGGTGTGCAGCACGATGTTTGTAAATACTTCGGTACTGACCATCATGCAGGAAAAGACGAGATCCTTGCTGCAACCGTTTCGCTCAAGAAAAGCGGCGAGCTTTTCCCGCAGCAGCACCGTAGAGGACAGATCCCTGCCGAGCGAAAAATTGAAAATGGATGGCCGATTGTGCGCTACCTCGACCATGACCAGCGTCATGTCATCACCCTTTCCGGAGTGACTGGAGAATTTCTCGATATCCCTGACCATCGCACCCAGCAAGGCCCCTGCCCCGAACTCCGAGCCGGCGAAAGATCCCAGCATCCGGTTCATCTGCTCCAGATAAAACTCACCCGCCTTGTTTCTCTTTTCGGACACCCCATCCGAGGACAGGAACACCTTATCCCCTGGATTCAACTCGTGCTCGCATTGCTGATAAACCTCGGTCGGCAGCACCCCCAACGGCAATTGCGAATGGCCCAATTCATCTGTGCCGCTGGTTCGCAATTTCAGGGCGGGGGAGTGGCCGCACGATACCGCGATGATGCGGCGACGAGGATGATCCAGACGAAGATAGATCATCGTGATGAACGCATCAATTTCGATCAGTTTGGGCGTGATGAACTGATGTACGTGATTGACGATATCACACGGTTTTGGAATGTCATCGGCATGATCCGCAGACAGATTGTCCAGAATCGAGCGAAGCACTTTGGCCTTGATCTGCTCGGCCAGGATGGCCGCCAGAGGGCCATGGCCCATGACATCTCCGAAGACGATGTCCAGCGTGTCAGGCTGGAGACTGTAGGCGTCCCAGAAATCACCATTGACCTGCTTGGCGGCCTTGCTGTAACTGGCCACATTGAAGCCACCCAGGCTCAAGCGGTCATCGCCACGCAGCATCACGTTATGGATCTTGTCGGCCAGCAGCCTTTCATGGTCCAGCCGGGTCTTGAGCTGGGCTTCCTTGTGCGCCAGGGCCTCCAGCAGCATCGAGTTGATTTTTGACTGCCGCCAGCGGGTGACGATATTTTTCAGTTTGGCCGAAAAAATCTTGGGCTCAATCGGCTTGCTGACGTAATCATCTGCGCCCAGATCAAACGCGCGGGTGACGCTCTCCTCGTCCTGGGTGGTCGACAGCACAATGAACTGACACTGCCGGAGGTCGTAGTGCGTGCGCACCCAACGCAGAACATCGAACCCGTCCATCACGGGCATCTGCAGGTCCAGCAAAACCAGATCAAAGTCCTCGGAGTTGAGCAGCTTGACGCACTCCAGACCATTGCCCGCCACGGTCACATCATGTTCCCACTGCTTGAGCAACCCATTCATCAGGGCAGACAAAATCGGATCATCCTCCACCAGCATGATCTTCATTTTTTCCGATACCGTCGGTTTGCTCACGGCAGACTCACTTCTTCCTGCGCCATCGTACATTCTTCAGTCCATTCCATAGTCGGGTGTATCCAAGCGCAAAGCGGGCCTTGATGAGCATGAGTGTCATGTTTTCCTGCATGACCTCCTCGGCACGTCGCGCTGCGCTGCGCTCGACAAACTGACGCTTGAAGCCAGCATCCACATGTTCGAGCGGCAGCTTGTTGACCAGCAAGGCCACGGAAGCCGGTGCCAACTGGCCCAGCTTGGCGTGCACCTCCTGCAAATCGGATTTGCGGATGTGCATGGCTTCCACCACCACCAAAAGGTCTTCCACCGCCGTCACGATCAGGTCAATGTTGGGATTGCTCAAGAGCGGCGGCAACTCCACAAAGATGAAGTCGGCCTCCTGGCTGCAGTCACCGATCAGGCGCCGAAATTCAGCCACATCAAATCTTCGGTCCGCCGGGTCCAGTGTGGCAAAGACCTGCCGCACCCCCTCGAGCACGCCCGGCCCGGCTTCGCCTGCATCCGCGCCGCCCTGAGTCGGCTCGGGTTGCAGGATGTGCACGACCCTGTACCCCAGCCTGACCAGATCTCTGGCGATCTCATGACTCAGCCGTGTGACCCCGCCCCCGATCCTCACCGAAGTCAGGCCGAAGACATGCGTTCCGTGCAGACGATGGCGACGAACCAGCGAGCCCGAAAATTTGCGGATTTGGTCTGCAAAAATTGCCTTGGTGGTCGGATTGACCATGTCCACAAACCAGCCGGCACTTGGCGTCTTGAGGGCGCGCTCGGCATCGCCCACATCCGTCACCCGTCGGTCGAGCCAGCCAATGGCCAGCGGCACCACCACGGTCAAAGCCGTGCAGGCCAGCAACAGCCCCACCAGCAGCATCGACTTGCCCGGCCCGGTTGGAAGATCTGCGGGCAAGGCCCTGGCAACCACACGGACAAAGCCCAAGGCACGGCTTTCCGATTCCAGATACCGGATGCGATCCCTGATTTCATCGAGCTCCTTCTCCCGGAGCTGGATCTCGCGCGTGAGCGACTGCGCCTTTCTGAACTGGGCAGCGAACCATTCTGCCTTGCCCTCAAAAGAAGCCACCCTGGCCTTGGCATCCTGCTCGATCAGCTCGGCCTGGGCGATGGCGGCTGCCAGCCGGTCTGCGGCCGCGCGAGCAATCTCCTGACGCACCTTGTCGTCCTCGCTCTTGAGCCTGGACGACAAGGCCCCCTTTTGCTCGGCCATGGGGGCATACATGGGGTGCGCTTCACGCAGGGCGGCGATGTCCTTGAAGATGTCCTCCTGCCGCTTGATGACCTCCGAGCGCAGCGTCTGCAGGCCACTGTCCTGGTAGCGCATCTCCAGCAAGGAGCGTCCCTGGCTGGGCGGCAGTTCGCCTTTTTCCCTGAAAGCGCGCTGAGCCGATCGCGCGGCCGACAGCTCGGCCAGCGAAATGGAGTGCCTCTCGCGTGCTTGCTGCAGCAACTGATCGTAGGGATTGCTGGTGGCATCGTTGAAGGTGGTCAGGCCAAGGTCCTGCGCCAGCGCGTTTCTGCCCTGGACGAGGTTTTCCACTTCCAGGCGCAGCGATTCCCTTTTCTCAAAAAGAAAGGTCGTCCGCTCATCCGAGCCGTAAATCTGCTCGATGCGCACCTTCTGGATGAATTCGTCGAGCAAGCCATTGACCACCTGGTCGGCCAGACCTTTTTCGGAGGCAGTGAAGCCGACCCTGACCATGTAACTCTCGGCCACCGGAATCACATAGACCAGGCGCTGCATCCGTTCCACACAGCGCCTGAACCGCTCCGCAGGGCCACACACGGCCACCCCCTTGGCTGAGAGATCCTGGACCATGGCTTCAACGATGTCCCTTCGGACCACCGTGCGCATCATCTGCGCCACGAACTCCCGGTACTGCGAATTGGACTGAATCTCCAGCTCTTTGTCGATTTGCAGGTTCTTCTGGTAAGTCGGAAAGACCTGAAACACCCCCTCAGCAGCGTATTGGCTCTGCCCCTTGATCCAGACCAGCGGCAGGCCCAGCACGAATGCAAGGCAGGCTGCAAGCAGGCCCCAACGCCAATGGCGCTCAAGGTTGAGCAAGGGCCGCAACGGCCTTGCTTTACCCACGCTCACTTCTTCGTCCGCCACGCACTCCTCCCGGATCGTTTGATACAGGAGGTATTGGACCCGCAAACGACCCGCAAATGCCACAAGACTGTGACAAGCCACCCGATCAGGCGCTGTACATTGCAGACAATGCCCGACATGCTGACCTTCATCCTGACCGCCCTTTCTTTTCTGATCACCCTGCCCGCACTCAACCTGCTGCTCATCACCCTGATGAGCCAGCGAAAAGAGCGCCTGGCGGACAGCAGCGATCTGACGCCACCTTGCCCGGTATGCATCGTCATTCCGGCGCACAACGAAGAGCACTACATCGCCCGGACCGTCCGGACGCTGCGCAGACAGCTCACCAGTGCCGATGAAGTCCTGGTGATTGCAGACAACTGCTCCGACCAGACCGCATCACTGGCCCGCATGGCCGGCGCACGCGTGATCGAGCGATCCGACACGACACACCGGGGCAAAGCCTATGCGCTGGAATTTGCCAGGGCAGAACTGAACCGCCGCTACGGCCACCCCGAAGTGGTCATCGTGGTCGACGCCGACTGCGATGTTCAGCGCGGCTCGGTTGCCCGCCTTTGCCAAACCGTCCTGAAGACCCGTGGCCCGGTGCAGGCCCTCAACCTGATGGACGCGGCCCCGGGTGCCCACCTGAGGACCCGCCTGCTGGCCTTCGCCTTCCTCTTCAAGAACAGTGTGCGCCCCACCGGCCTGGCCAGGCTCGGCGCAGGCTGCACCCTCACCGGCACAGGCATGGCTTTTCCCTGGGCCCTCTTTTGCGCCACCCCGCTGGCCAGCGACCAGCTCGCTGAAGACATGGCACTGAGCAAATGGCTCGCCACACAAGGCGTCCGCGCCCAGTTGTGCCCGCAGGCCATCATCCGCAGCACCTTTCCGGACGACCCGGTGGCCCAACACCAGCAAAAAAAGCGCTGGGAACACGGCCATATGGCCACGCTGTTCAAGGGCTCGGGCGCCTGGATCGCGCAAGTGCTGCGCCAGCGGCAATGGTCAGACGGCTTTCAGATCCTGGACACCATGACCCCGCCCCTGTCGCTGTATGTCATGGTGCTTGCAGCCACACTGGCCCTCCTGAGCCTGCTGCACCTGCTCGCGCCGGCCGTCCCGATCCATCCCGCCGCCATCGCAGGGCTTGGCGTGCTCTCGGTGATGGCCGCCATTGTGCTGGCCTGGCTCAAGCAGGGACGCCACCTCATTCGCGCTCACGAATGGATGACCCTTCCGCTGTTCCTGTTCTGGAAATTGCCCATCTACTTCAAGTACCTGACACAGCGCAAAAGCGGGTGGCAGAGGACGCAGCGCCCCAACGAAAGCCGCAGCAAGCCGGACTAAAAAGCCTCATGCAGCGCTGCCCGATGAGCGGATCACCCGGGCGGGGATGCCCACGGCAATGCAGTCGTCGGGCACATCGGTAATGACCACCGCATTGGCACCAATGCGGACACGGTCACCAATGCGGATCGGCCCCAGGATCTTGGCCCCCGCACCGATGTCCACATCATTGCCGATCACGGGACCACAAGGCTCCTCGACCCTGGACAAACCGATCACCACCCCGGGGCGCAGCCTGCAGCGCTCGCCCAGGACGGCAAAGCCACTGACGATGATCCCGCCACTGTGGTCAATCACCAGACCCCGGCCCACCGGCACCTCGCAGGGCAGCTCGATGCCACAGACAATCTGCACCAGCTTGAAAAGCAGCTTGTACAAGGCAGAAAAAGGCTTGCGCAACCAGCCGGGCCGGATGGTGTAACGCCAGCGCCCGAAACGGTAGACGATCATCGCCCACCAGCCCTGCGCGCCCCATTGCCGACCATGGGCTATCCAATCCTGACGAATGTTTTCAAACATGCAACACCTCACGACCAGGACCAGCGCGAAGCCAGCCTGGAATGGGTCACCAGCAGGATGACCGCCAAAGCAGACAACTCAAGCCAACGCCCGGCCGCCAGGCCCGCCACAGGCCAGCTCATGAAGGCGTCGGTGGTGTGCCACGACACCAGCCTGACCATGGCGCAAAGCCAGACCACGCCGGCCAGCAGCACGCACAGCCAGGTCCAGAAACACCGCCTGCGCATGGCATGGCCCCAGACATAAGGAGACAACACCAGCAGCGCCAGCCCGAGCAAGGCCAACACCATCAACTGCAACGGCCGTCGATAGGCATACCAGCCCTGCGCCTTGATCCATTGCCGCAGCATATCCGAGCCCACCATGTCCAGCGAAAACAGATGAACCAGCGCTGGAAGCAGCAGCAAAAAAGCCACCACCAGCCATCCACCCGGACAAGCCTCATGCCCCGGGCTATCGCCCTGCCGCGCCAGGCCCAGAAAACCCGCCTGCGCACAGGCCAGTGCACACGCACCGCCCGTGATGATCGGCCCCATTCCCATCAATGCTCCTGCTTGTGATCTTTTTTCAATGAGCCGTCCTGCCCCAGCACCAGCACCTTGTACACGCCCCACTGGCCACACACCCGGCTGACCACCACCGGCCCCAGCACGCCCGACAACATGCCCGCCACGATCAGCAGCTCATGCTGGTTCACGCCCAAAGACAGCAACAGCGAGCGGCTCAGGGCGGTAAAAAAAACATGCAGCAGGAAAATCTCAAACGAATAGCGGCCTGCACCGGCCAGAATGCCCACGCGCGGCATGAACTGCATGGCCAGCGCCGAAACCATCAGGCCCGACACCAGATGAAAAACATTGTCCCGCTGCTCGTATGAAAAACTCCAGGTGGCGGTGACCGCCAGCACGATCAGCAAAGCCCACCAGCCCTTGCCCAGCCAGGCCGCCATTTGGGGGCGCATTCTGGCCGTCAGCAAGCCAAAAAAGAAAAACGGGGCCAGATAAAAAGCCCCCGCAATGCCCAGCACGGGCGTTGCCACCCCCAGCAAATAGGTGCAGCAACTCAGCAGCATGGCCACGAAACAGGCCCGGGCACTGGCCAGCCCCCAGCCGCGCTCGAGCACCGCCACCACCACAAAAATCAGAAACAGGGACTGCAGAAACCAGAAATGCCCGACCGGCATCCAATGCCACCAGGCCGCCGAAGCTTCGGCAGGCTCCGAACCGCGCACCAGTTCACGCATGAGCGCAAACAAGGTTCCCACCACCAGTGTGGGCAGCAACAGCCGCCGGGCCTTCTTGCGCACCAGCTCAAAGCCCGCCTGCCGGCTGTAGCTGTAGGCAAATCCGGCCAGAGCGGCAAACACCGGCATGCGGGCAAAAGCCAGCCCATCGGCCAGCACGCGGTACACCCCGTCCTGAATCCGCAAACCCTGCCCGGGGTCTCCGCCCACCACGTGGTAGAAGACGAGCATCAGGCAGAGCAACCCTCGCAGGGACTGGAAATCGGCAGCGGTTTTCAAGCGGTTTCCAGCAAAGCATCCGCGCCCATCCAGCGCAGCCGTCGGCGGATGCGAGGCGTCAGGCCAGTCAGCCTCAGGCGTCGGCCCATCTGGCGGCCTCTGGATTCGGTGATCATCAGGAAGCCTGCAAAAAAAGGATCCAGCGTCTGGAGCCGGGACACCTCCAGCACCACCTCCGGCCCCTGCAAAAACCGCTCTTCGAGCAAGCGGGCCAGACGATCAAAAGGCCCCTGAACAGCCTCGCCGCTGAGCCTGATGCAGCCCTGCGGATCGACCTCCATGCCCAGAGCGCTCTCGCCAGCAGCACAGGCACGCGCCCGGGCCAAGCGGCGTTCGTGCCACAAGCTCAAGGCCAAGGGCAGGCTCCGGGTCAGGAAAAACGCCAGAAAAGTGCGTCCGTCGCGCCAGTAACGCCGCCACAGACCGGGCTCCTCCTTGATGCGCCAGATCCATTCCAGACCCGACTTCTGCACCCAAAGCGGGGCACGCGAGACCCCGCCGGCCGCAAAATTGACCACCGCCCCCAGATGCGACACCACACAGGCCGGCAAGGCCTCCAGGTGTTTGCTGATCCAGGCCTGTCCCTTGACGGCCCCCAGTGCCAGGATCAACAAATCGGGCCGGGCGCCCCGCACCGCCTGGACAATTGCCTCATTGGGCATGTCGTCCACCGAGGCGAATCCAGGATAGAAAAACCCGACCGGCTCGATGGCGCTGCCTGCGCCAGAGAGCCTTTGACAAGCCTGCTCGGCCACACCGGGCGGCCCGCCCATGAAAAAGGTGCGCCAGACTTCGTCGGATTTCGCCAGGTCTTCAAACAAGTCCGAGCCCGAGACCCGCTCGCGCAAGGGGATGCCCAGCAAACGCGCCACCCACACCAGCGGCATGCCGTCAGCCACCACCAGATCGCTGCGGCAAATTGAATCCCTGAAATCCCGGTCCTGCAGGGCCGTGGCCATGAAATTCACATTCGGCGTGGTCAGGAAGCAGGTTTTTTTCTGCTGCTTGTCTTGTGCGAGCAGCGCCAGACAGGCCTGGCGATCGACCACATGGACGGGCATGCCCATCAGGCAGACCACCTTGGGCTGCGGCACCGCCTGGACCGGGCCCGCTTGACCCGAAGGCGAGCCGTTCATGGCCTGACCCCGGAGCGCTGGACGTCCTGCAATCGGCTCATCAAGGAAGGGACCGTGCCGGGCAACTGGCGCACAAGCTGGCAGGCGTGCTCGATGCCTTGCCACCAGTCGTTTTGCTGCACCCCCTGCGGCAGTTGGGCCAGGCTGCGGCCCTGAAGCTCCAGGCGCAGCAGCTCCTTGCAAAAATCCTCGAAGCCCAGCGACCCCAGACTGCCCCTGAGCGTGTGCAGCCAACGGCAAACGCCGGCCACATCCTGTTGGCGAATGAGCGCCGCGCATTCGTCAACCCAGACTTGAGATTGCGCGGTCAGCAGCGACAGCAGGGTCGTCATCAATGCCATGTCGCCCCCCATTCTGGCCATGACCGACTTGAGGTTGTCATCCGTCACCGTCATGCCGCCGTCCACTTTTGGACCATCAGCCCCGAAAACCGTTGAATGGTGCATGGGGCTCAATTCATGGCCGCGAAATTGCCCGCCTCAGCCAGGCGGCTGTGCAAGGCGAAGTATCCCCTCACAAAATCGATCGTCAGCTCTTCCTCAAAAAGTGCCACCCCCTCGGGCATCAGATGGACTTTGTCCTCGGCAATCGACTGCGCATTGAACACCAGGACTTCCAGTGCAACGCCCTCTTGCGCCTTGTACAGCTCACGCAGACCTTCGATCCAGTCCACCCAGGTGATCGCTGCATCAATGACGATCACGCCGCGATGGCCAAACAGCTTGAACAGATCCGAAGGTCTGGAGATGAAAGTGATTTTGTCAAAATGAAGCGGGTCGGAGCGCGCTTGCGTTTGTGAGGGACTGACCAGAAAAACAAACTCCCGGTCTGCACTGTCGTAAACCGGCTGACTTTGCTGCGCCCCCCCTCTCGGAGCGAACGAGAACTTGGGGTCCATTTTCTCCATGTAGCGCTTGACCGAGGCCGCTGCAATTCGCCGGTGACCACCTGTGGTCAGATAAGACTCCAGAACCTTCTGGTCGGCCATCTTCTGGACCGTCCCGGTTGAAACCCCCAGCAATCCTGAAACTTCCCGGGTCGTCAAAAATTGCTTGGCTCTTACGCTTTTCATGAATCCAATCTCCTGATCTGAGGACTTTAGGTGTGAAATACAAATTTCACACTTTCAGCTTTCCAACATGAGGAAGATTCTTCCAGCAAAGACCGGCATGACAAGGCCAGAACCTCAGGGGCCGGCAGGCAGGGTCAGACCCCGCCCTTCCACTTGACCAGCTTGTCCCGGATCTGCATGAGGTCCACCGGCTTGACCAGATAGTCCTGCATGCCCACCTCCAAACACAGCTCTTTTTCGTCCTGCAAGGCGTTGGCCGTGACCGCCAGAATCGGCGTCGCATCGTAGGCCGGCATGGCCCGAATACGGCGCGTGGCCTCCACCCCATCCATGATGGGCATCTGAATGTCCATCAGGATCAGGTCAATGCTTTGCGGGTCATTTCCCGCAGCCCAGTCCACCGCCTCTTGGCCATTGATGACGGTGGTCGCCTCAACGCCCAGCTTGGCCAGCATGGCCGTCAGCATCTGGCGATTGAATGGATGATCCTCCACCAGCAACACGCGCATGCCAAGACCCGAATCGTCCGCAACCGGATGGGGCAGCGCACCGCCAGAGGCGGATAAAGAAGGCGCACCGGTCTGCTCGGGCTCCTGGGCCAGCCCCACACGCATTCGGGCGACAAAACTGCTGCCCTGGTTGACCGTGCTCTGGGCCGTGATGCCCCCCCCCATGGCCTCGCACAGGCGCTGGCTGATCACCAGACCCAGCCCGGTGCCCCCGTAGACCCGCGAAGTCGAGGTATTGGCCTGTGAAAACGGCTGGAACAACCTCGCCATCTCTTGCTCTGAAATGCCACAACCCGTGTCGCGCACCTCGAAATCGAGCACCGCCTGCGCAGCCGAATCGACAAACTCGGCCACCGACACGGTCAGGGTGATCCCTCCCTGCGCGGTGAACTTGATGGCATTGGAAATCAGGTTGTTGAGAACCTGGGACATGCGCAAGGCATCCGAAACAATCCACCTGGGCACCCCAGCCTTGATGGTGAACGACATGGACAAGCCCTTGTCGGAGGCCTGCAACAGATGCAGCTTCATCTGCGACTCTAGCCAGGGGTGCAACTCGAACCTGGCCGCCTCCAGTTGCAGCTTGCCCGCCTCCATTTTGGAAAAGTCCAGAATGTCGTTGAGGATGCCGAGCAAACTCTGCGCCGAGGTTCTGGCGTGCGAGACCAACGTGCGGGCCGGGGCCGACATGTCTTCATCGAGCGCCAGTTCGGTCATGCCGAGCACACCCCCCATGGGGGTGCGAATCTCATGGCTCATGTTCGACAGGAACTCGCTCTTGGCCTTGGTAGCCGCCTGGGCACGATCACGCTCCCGGGCCAGATCCCGCTGCAACTGCTTGAGGGAGGTAATGTCGTGCTCGATCGCCATGAAGTGGGTCACGGTCCCGGCATCGTTGCGCAAGGCCGACCACTGCACGGCCAACTCCACTTCGGCTTTGCCGCTGCCGTCAAGCACCTGCTCCGTGACCCAGACCCGGCCCTGAACCAGCGCCTGACGCAAAGCATCAATCTGCCCTGCCTCGGCCTTTCTCGGGTCCATCATCGGCGCCACATGCCCGACGATGTCCTGAGCCGGCTTGCCACGCAACCTGCAATAACTGCCATTGCTGTGCTCGACAATGCCCTGCAGATCCGTGATGAGCACGCCGCTGGGGCTTTGCTCCAGCGCCTGAGACAGCTTGAACGCTTCAGCCTGCTGACCGCGCTGCAGCACCTCCACCCTGCGGACACGCCAGAGCAAAAGCGCACAGGCCAGCAAGGCCAGAGAAATGGCGGCGGCAATCCAGCCAAAAAAAGGCAGCTTGCCCTGCTTCCATTGCGCCCAGACCTTGCCCCGGTCCAGCTCCACCGAAACCACCACCGGATACCGATCCGAACGCCGGATCGCCATCAGATTGGTGCCTGTGTCGTAGTAGGCAGAGTCGGCCTGGTTGCGGCCTATCCAGTCCTGCCCGGCATAAGTGGTGCCTGCAAGCTGACGGCCGGAACTGAACAACAAACGCCCATCGGGCAGCGCCACGAAGAGCGTCCCCTGCTCATCCTTCAAGTACCGATCCACCCGGCTGAGCAGGTACTCCGGGCTGAAGGCCACCAAGACCCATCCCGGTTCAGGTTCTGCGCTTTTTGTGGGCAACTGGAACAAAACCGGAAAGAAAAACGGCTGCCCCTCCTCGGGGGCCTGCCCGGCCGACTTTTTGCCGTCAGAAAAATCGCGTCCAGCCCAAGGCTCGGCGACGCCCAGACGCACCGAAGAAGTGGCACCCGATGTCAGCCCTGCGGGCAGCGAAGTCCCGATGTCCAGCCCCCGATTGAGCGGATTGGAGCTGGCCACAATCACGCCACGCCGATCCATCAAGGACAAAGACCGGATTGCCGGCAGGCTGTATTGCATGCGCCTGAACAGACGATCGAGCTCACGCGAGGACGCCTCATTGATCGGACCATCCACGCTGAACTCCAGCGTGCGCACCACGTTTTCGAGCAACTGGAACGACTGCGTGACCTGATCCTCCACCGCCAGCGAAGCCGACTGCAGCGCCATCTGCCGGCTCATCAGCAGTGCGCGCCAGTCCTGCCGAGCACTCAAAAGCGCAGCGGCCACCAGCACCAGCACAAATATCGCCACCAGCCCATAAGTAAAGCGGCCCATCACATTGGGCCGCATGGAAAGGCGCAAATCGCCTGACGCGGAAGATCTCATCGAGTCACCACCCATTTCCCCAATCCATACGTCTCGGCTGCACGCTGCAATCGACCATCGCGCTTGATGTCGCGGACAAACGCGTCCATCTTGCCGGCCCACAGCTCATCGTCCCGGGCCACGGCAAACCCGTACAAAGTCCGCACACGCCCGGCAGGCGCCTGCATCAGCAAAGTCCAATCCTTGGTCTGATGCACCTCGGTCGCCGTCAAAACATCCGTCAGCCAGACATCGGCACGCCCCGACTCCACATCGTATTCACTGATCACCGGGCTCGATGTCCAGTCCACACGGGCATGGCGAATCATCTGCCTGATCTGCTCGGCCTGCGGTGAAGACTGAACCACCGAAATCACCCCCCCCGGCCGATCCACATCGGACCACTGCCGCACCACACGCCCCCAGCGGTGCGCCACCCCATGGAGCTCACTGAACAAGGTCGGCTTGGAAAACCGCAACTGCGTGGACAGCTCCTGCGTGATGGGAATGCCGAACATGGCAACCTGGCATTTTTTGCGGTTGAGGTCTTGCACCACTGTGCCCAGAGAGCTCTCGACAAACTGCAGCTTCGCGCCCAGATCCTTGGCCCACTCCTTGGCCAGATCGGCATCCACCCCATTCCAGCCACTGGAACCATCGAGGCGATAACTGATCTTTTTGGCATCGGGCCAGGCACAGACCCGCAAGACCGGCTCAGAATCGTTGGACTGAGCCACAACGGACAGGGAAAACGCCAGACCCAACAGGCCCAAGCCAGCACGCCAGGCCGCCGAGCGCAGGCAATGCAGCAACGAGTCAGAAGCCTCGGCAAGAAACACGCGAACGCAGGCCATCAGGCTAAGACAACCATTCATCGAGCATTTGCAGCAACTGTGTACTCCTGGCCGGCTTGGCCAGCACATGATCGAAGCCCATCTCCAGCACCTGCTGGGCATGGGCTTCGTTTTCAATCGAGGTGTAAGCCACTACAGGCAAGGCCTTGCGGTTATCGTTGAGCGAGCGAATCAGTCGCAAGGCCTGAGGGCCAGTCATCTCCGGCATGGACAAATCCAGAAGAATGAGGTCAATGGCATGGGCACACAGATGGCTCATCACCTGCGACCCGTCGGTCGCCTCATAGACCTGGTAACCAAACGGCCTCAGGATCATCCCCGGCACGAGTCGGTTCACCGGATTGTCATCAACAACGAGGATTTTCCTGGACTTTGTCATCAGAAGCAGACTTCTTCTTGTGGCGCACAACCATGCACAGGCCCCATTGTGCGCGGACGAAAAACAAAACACTTGGCCAAGGCCTTCAACTGCAAGCAGTTCCTTCCCTGAATCCCGCATGCCCACCCGCGACGGCCCCAAAGCCCTGCATGCGGGCCGAGGCTGCTATTGAAGGAAGAAAACACCTTCATTGCCGTTCTAATTCGGAAAATTCTTCAGTCATTACCCGAAAGTAGGTACATTTGAGACCCAGACAACTGGAGACGACTTGTGGCGCAAGATGACATGGACGCGGCTGAACTCTTGGCACTGATCAAGTGCCTGTCCGCACTGCATGCGTGGGAACTCGACAACCTGCCTCCCATGCAGACGACAACCGGCAGACACCTCTACTATATGGTGGCCAACAGGGCCGTGGCCGAACAAGGCCAGTTGGACAAATCCCTCAAGGACCTGTTCACCAGCTCGCACTTCACCGAGCGTGCCCTGCGCAACCGCATGCAGGAAATGTCGGAACAGGGCCTGTTCACCACCTACCAATCGAGCACGGACGGCCGCAACAAGCACCTGATCCCGACCGAACAGTTTTACGAACACGTATTCGAGCATGCCCAACAAATCCGTCGGCTTCTCCGTGAAGCCTTTTTGATGATCAAACGCTGAGCAGTTGACGGAAAACTTTTCCTCTATCCATGGTTTTGTTGTTAAAAAAACTTTAAGTCCGCGTTTCAATCAAAGTTGTGTAAACCCATGGCTGACCAATTTTGAATTTTTCTCCACTTTCAGGCACCGAAAGTCATATCCCCAAGCACCTTGCACGACTGTGTGAGCCTATTGTGCGTTGGTCGGTGAGCCGAGGGTATGGCTACAGACAGTTCACCCGACTGCTCAAACCGATCTTTCTGAAAGAAGCAGAAAAACTGCTCACGCGTCAATCGCGCAGTCACACAGACTCTGCACTGGCCCTAGTCTCCGGCTTGCACCGCACTGATCTGCAGAAATGGCAGCACCACCGCCAAACCAACGGTGCCCATCCAGAGCACGACCACGAGATCCCCCTTGCAGATCAAGTCCTGGCCAACTGGATGCTTGCCAGATTGCCTGCCACCATTCCCTGCAAATCGAGCTCTTCTGCTGCTTCGCCTGCCACGTCGTCAAACACGGGCCCTGTTTCTTTTTCCGATCTGATCCAGCTCACACCTAAAGTCGCCAGCCACGGCTTTTCTGCCCAACTGATCCTGCAGGACATGGTCCATCGAGGGCTGGTTACCGAAAGCAAAGGTATGGTCACCCTGCAAACTGACGCCATCACAGGCTCCGGGGCTGAAGCAGTCGACCACGCCATGCACCATTTGGGTGCAGCACAGCAAGCATTGCTGGCTACAGGTCTGCGAAACATCGAATTACCCAGCGAACAGAGGTTTCTTGAGCAAAGCATCGAAGTTGACGGCCTTCATCCCCCGTCCATTCAGACCTTCCACGATGCAGCCCAAAGACAATGGCGAGATGCACTGGCCCAACTACTGCCCTTGGCCCGCCAACTCAGTGACCAAGACGAAGCTCAATCTGGTCAATACCGACTGCGTCTGGGCATCTATTTTTATGCTGATGAAGAGCCTCCGATGGATACCCGCATACGCGAGCATGACGGCCTGACTCCCGTCACCCCCGCGAACTCGGGGGTCCATGCGCCAGACCAAACTGCAATTCCGGCGGCTACCCCGCCACCACAGACCGACTGACCAACTGTTCCTGTTTGCACCCCATTCAATCCATTTTCTGTTTTGTCCTGAGAAAGAAGCCATTATGAGCACCACCAACACACCCAGCACCAGCACCCAATTTGCCGCCGCCGCGCCCAGCCAGCAAGTCAGTGCTGTCGGCCTCAGTGGTACCGGCAACAGCCTGCGTAAAGTCATTGACATCCAGCTCGTGGTGCGCAATAGCCGCAACCAGGCCGAACAGATCAACTGGCTGCGCGAACCCGGGCAAGGTCCGGCCACACATGTGGTCAAGTCCAACACCAAGCTCAGCCTCAAGATTGACGGCCAGAACATCACCGGCAAGGAGCAGATCCAGGGCAAAAACATTCGCCTCAAGAGGATCAACTCAGACCTGCTGGTTGAAACCGAATCCGGCGAAGCCCTGGTCTACCTCGACGATTTCTACCGCTCGACCGACGTCATGCTCACCGGCTCCGAATGGGCCTTTGGCGGGGAAGAAACCTTGCGCTTCGTCAACGCCAGCGAAGGCGTCATGGCCGGCACCGGTCTGATTGGCGCCGCCAGTGGCTCAGGCTGGCTGGCGGGGGGCCTGGGCATTGCGGCCATGGCCTCTGGTGGCGGCAGTGCCGCAGCAGCACCTGTCGTCGCCGAAGTCATCAAAAAACTCACCGTGGCGGTCGTGGCCGGCCCGGTCAACACCAAGCTCACAGCACTCGTTTATGACAAGGACGGCAACCTGCTAGGCGCTTACGAAACCAATGCCGACGGCACAAAAGTCGATATTCCGCTGGCCAAAGACGGCAAGGCTTACACCGGGGCCATCATGGTCAAGGTGGTTGACCTCAACAAAAACGATACGCTCGGCTTCATTGACGAAGCCACTGGACAAAGCAAGAGCCTGCTCACCGATCTGCGTGCCGTCAGCGTAGCCGAAGCCGGCAAAGACCTGCTGGTCGTGGTTTCGCCTCTGACAGAAGCCGCCACCCGCCTGCTGCTGCCCGAAGGCAGCGCTCCATCCGGCTTGACCCCCGAGGCGGTCAAGAAAAGCAACAGCGACATCGCGGCCAAGGTGGGCCTGACGGACATCGTCGCCACGGTGCCCAAGGCCGTGATTGAAGACGCCAGCGGCAGCCGCAGCTACAACGAAGCCGATGGCATTGACGAAGCGGAGAAATACGGGCAGGTGCTGGCCATGCTCTCGGGCCTGGATCGGGTCAACCGAGACGCCGCCACCGACACCGCCAGCGCCAACAGGGCGATGAGCACCACCATCGACAACTTCGTCAAGGCCGTCAACGGCAACACCAACGTCAAGCCGGTGACCGACCAGCTCTATGCCGGCGCCAAAGCCTTCGAATTCGGCACCGACACCAATGGCACCGCCACCACTGCCAACAAAGCCACCCTGCTTGCCGCAGACGGCACAGGTGCCCCAGCCGGATCGGTGCTGGGCAACACCAGCGTATTGCCGAGGAAACTGGAAGTCCCTCCGAGCACCGTCATGGCCGATGCGCTGGCTGCCATCAACGACGGCACAGGTGCCGATGCCGGCGAGCTCATGCTCTCGTCCGACGGCGTGCGTTACGTCAACACCGCAGAAGCGGCCAACGGTGTCAACTACCCCGTGCCCCTGCCTGCAGCAGCGGTGGCTGGCGACGTGGTCACCCTCACCATCACCAACGCAAATGGCACCACCACGGCGGTGCCCTACACCCTGACCGGTGCCGACATCCTGGCCGGCGTGGCCCAAGTGCCCGTTACCAAACTCCAACTCGGCGCAGACGGTGCCAAAACCGTGGCCGCCCAGGTCGCCAGCGCCGACGGTAGCCTCAACTCTGGCAGCTTCGCGCTGCAGCCCTTCACCGTGGACACCGGCGCACCGGGGCAAGGCACAGGCGGCGTCAGCACCGACGCCAGCGCAAGCGGTTCATTTAGCAATATCACCAACGACACCACCCCCACCTTGCGCGGCAAGTGGAGTCCTGCCAACA
>CAYSIY010000018.1:0-20570 GCA_964431215.1 uncultured Limnohabitans sp. | reverse complement strand
TCGCGCACCGTCTGGCCACAGTGCAACGCGCCGACATGATCTGGGTGCTCGATCATGGCCGCCTGATCGAGCAGGGCACCCATGCCGAGCTCATTGCACGCGGCGGGCTCTACGCCAGCCTAGCCGCGCTTCAGTTCAATGCCGTCTGATACGCCAGCCGGGTGTATCGGCTCGGTATCCGCCTGATATTCACCAGATATTCGCCGCCTGATAGTCGCCCGGCCCGCACCATGGCCTGGGCAGAGTGGTCGCGCCGGGCACGCCTTGAGGCTTTCAGGTCGGCGGGTCCTGGGGCTCGGCCGGGCTGCTTTGCCGCCTCTGTTCTTCCTGTTCACGCTGTCGCCGCGTGGCCTCACGGGCCTTTTTGACGTCGTGGATCTGCCACAAGCCGAAGGCCAGTGCCAGCACAAATATCCCCAGTTCGACCCAAATGCCCATGGCATCCTCCTTTTTGGCTGAATGTCAACATGGGTTGACATATGGAAATATAAGTTTATATTGACACATCGAGGTGTCTGAATGATCTGACACCCAAGAGGATCGGAGGTCCCGATGAGTCTGATGGCACGCACCGAACATGCCCTCACACGGCATTTTGAATCTGCTTGCGGCATCGGCGCACCCCCGCGCCTGGTTCAGGCCATGCGACATGCGGTGTTTTCAGGCGGTGCCCGCATCCGTCCCCAGTTGTGTCTGGCTGTGGCGGTTGCCTGTGGCGACGAGCAGCCACAGCTTGCCGATGCCGCTGCCGTGTCGCTGGAGTTGATGCACTGCGCATCCTTGGTGCACGACGACATGCCGGCCTTTGACGATGCCGATACACGCCGGGGCCAGCCTACGGTGCACAAGGCTTTCAGTGAGCCCTTGGCCCTGCTGGCCGGAGACGGCCTGATCGTCATGGCTTACCAGGTGCTGCTGGAGGGCGCACGCGCTCATCCCCAGCGTTTGGCTCTGTTGATGGACAACCTCAGCCGTGGTGTGGGTCTGCCGTCCGGCATTGTGGCCGGTCAGGCCTGGGAGTGCGAGACGACTGCCGACCTGTCGCAGTACCAGCGGGCCAAGACTGGCGCCCTGTTTGTTTCGGCCACCTGTGCCGGGGCCATCAGCAGCGGCAGCGATCCGGCACCCTGGGCTGCGCTGGGGGCATTTCTCGGCGAGGCCTATCAGGTGGCCGACGACATCCGCGATGTCATGGGCGATGCCCAGAGCCTGGGAAAACCGGCAGGACAAGACGTCTTGCATGCACGCCCCAGTGCCGCCCGCGCCCTCGGACTCGAAGGCGCCATCGGCCACTTCCAGCGCCTCATTGATCATGCGGGTGCCTGCATTCCAGCCTGCGCCTGCCGCGACATGCTGCGTCAGTTGGTGCTTCGTGAAGCCGAACGCCTGGTGCCGCCCGCCCTCTGCGAGCAAGCGCTGCGACGCCAGAATGGCGACTTAAGGCCTGCGGCATCACCCCTGCGTCTGGTGATGCCATGAGCGCGAACCTGGACTTTTCTGCGGCCTTGCCTGTGCGTTCGGGATGGGCAGACGCCTGGCGCGCCTGGCTGCAGCGCCTTTATGCCAGCGAACGTTTGTACCGATGGTCGCTGGCCAACCCCTTGACCCGCCGCATCACCCGTCGGCGCACCCGTCAGCTGTTTGACCTGATGGCCGGTTTTGTGCACAGCCAGGTGCTGCTGTCTTGTGTGCGTTTGCAGTTGTTCGAGATGTTGCGTCTGGCACCGAGCACCCCCGCCGCCCTGGCCCAGCGCACCGGTGTGCCTTTGCCTGAGCTGGAGCGTCTGCTTTTATCGGCCTGCAGTCTTGGTTTGCTCGAGCATCGCAGCGGTGGTCGCCTTGGACTGGGCGCACTGGGGGTGCCTCTGACCACCCATCCCGGAATCGCGCAAATGGTCGAACACAACCAGCTGCTCTATCGGGATTTGCTCGATCCGCTGGCCTTTCTACAGCAGGACCGCAGGGGCGACATGGCCGCATACTGGCCCTATGCCCATGACGAAGGTCAGTCGGCTCAAGGGCATGAAGCCGAACCGCAGGTGCAACGCTACTCAACCCTGATGGCCGAATCCCAGGGCTTCCTGGTGCATGAAATCCTCAGCAGTTATTTTTTTGACGAACACCGCTGTGTGCTCGATGTGGGCGCAGGGCAGGGTCGCTTTGTGACTGCTCTGGCAGCGCATGCGCCACACCTGCAACTCAAGATGTTCGATCTGCCCCCGGTGCTGGCGCAGGCCAATGAGCGCCTGGATGCGGCCGGTGTACGGGCGCGCGTGCAACTGCACCCGGGCAGCTTTCTGCAAGACCCATTGCCTGCGGGCGCTGACCTGATCACCCTGGTGCGGGTGGCGCATGACCATCCGGACGCCGTGGTGCGACAGCTCTTCAGCAAGGCCCATTGCGCCTTGCCTGTGGGCGGGGTGCTGCTGGTCGCCGAGCCGATGGCCCGTTCGGTCGATGAACCGACCGAAAACCAGGCCGACGCCTACTACCACTTTTACCTGATGGCCATGGGGCCGGGTCGCTTGCGCACGCCGCAGGAGATCGCCGCCCTGATGCGCGAGGCAGGATTTGCCGCCATCGAGCAGCTTCCCAACGCCATGCCCATCCATGGGCAACTGATGGTCGGTCGAAAAACTAGGTGTTTACCCTAGTTTTCAATCGATAATGTAAATCTTGTTTGACACTTAGTAATGTAAAGAAAAAAATACAGTCATGAATGCTCAGGCCGTTGTTTTCCACCATCCCCGCGAACTGTCCTTGCAGTCCCTGGCCTTGCCGGACCTGCAGGACGGGCAGCTCGAGGTGGTCGTTGACTACAGCGGCATCAGCACTGGCACCGAACGCATGCTCTGGGACGGCAGCATGCCGGCTTTTCCGGGAATGGGTTATCCGCTGGTGCCGGGCTACGAGACGGTGGGGCGTGTTGTGCGTGCTGGCGCACAGACCGCCATCGCAGCGGGTCAGACGGTGTTCGTGCCTGGCGCCAGCTGCTTCAACGCTGCCGGAGTGCGCAGCCTGTTCGGCGGCGCTGCCTCACGCCTGGTGGTGACAGAGCAAAAAGTGCTGCCCGTGACCGATGCTCTGGGTCCGCAGGCGGTCCTGCTGGCGTTGGCGGCCACCGCCTACCATGCCGTCTCGGGGGGCGGCGCCACAGAACCCCATACTCCGCCCGATCTGATCATTGGCCATGGCGTCATGGGCCGGCTGTTGGCCCGACTGACGGTGGCGGCAGGTTTGCCGGCGCCGACGGTGTGGGAAACGCTGCCCGAGCGGCGTTCTGGTGCTGTGGACTACCGGGTCATGCACCCGGACGATGATCCCGCGCACGACTATCGCGCGATATACGACGTCAGCGGTGACGCCACATTGCTCGACCGCCTGATTGCCCGGCTGAGGCCGGGTGGTGAAGTGGTGCTGGCCGGTTTTTACCCGCAGAACTTGCAGTTTGCCTATGCCCCGGCGTTCATGCGCGAAGCCCGCATTCGCATTGCCGCTGAATGGAAACGCCCAGACCTGCTGGCAGTGGACGCCCTGGTGCGCAGCGGCCAGCTTTCACTGGACGGCTTGATCACCCACACCCACCCCTGCCAGGACGCGCCCGATGCCTACACCACGGCTTTCGGTGACGCGTCCTGTCTCAAGATGATCCTCGACTGGAGAGCCTGCGCATGAACACCACCCCAACCTCGGGGGCTACAGCAGAGTCTGTGCAGCCCATCCAGTTCGTGCAGCGCCTGCGCGAAGAAGCAAGTGTCCCGCCAGATGCCGTGGCCACGGGCGAGGTCAAGAAAGAAACCCAGATCATCGCGATTTACGGCAAGGGGGGTATCGGCAAGAGCTTTACCCTGGCCAACCTCTCTTACATGATGGCCCAGCAGGGCAAGAAGGTGCTGCTGATCGGCTGCGATCCCAAAAGCGACACCACCAGCTTGCTGTTTGGCGGCAAGGCTTGTCCGACCATCATTGAAACCTCCTCACGCCTCAAGCTCGCAGGCCAGGCGGTCAGCATCAGCGATGTCTGCTTCAAGCGCGATGGCGTGTTTGCCATGGAGCTCGGTGGCCCCGAAGTCGGTCGCGGCTGCGGTGGTCGCGGCATCATTCACGGCTTCGAGACGCTCGAAAAACTCGGCTTCCACGACTGGGGTTTTGACTACGTGCTGCTCGACTTCCTTGGCGACGTGGTGTGTGGCGGTTTCGGGCTGCCGATCGCCCGCGACATGTGCCAGAAGGTGATCGTGGTCGGAAGCAATGACCTGCAATCGCTGTATGTGGCCAACAACGTCTGCAGCGCGGTCGAGTATTTCCGCAAGCTCGGCGGTAACGTGGGTGTGGCCGGCATGGTCATCAACAAGGACGATGGAACCGGGCAGGCCCAGGCATTTGCCGAGAACGCGGGCATTCCGGTGCTGGCCTCGATTCCGGCCAATGAAGACATCCGGCGCAAAAGCGCCAGCTACGACATCATCGGTCGTCCCGATGGGGAATGGGGACCCTTGTTTGCCGGTCTGGCGCAACAGGTCGCCGATGCACCGCCGGTCCGACCCAAGCCGCAGACGCAGGACGAACTGCTGGGCTTGTTCAGTGCCGACAGCGTGGGCCGAAACGTGGTGCTCGAGCCGGCCACGGTGCTCGACATGATGGGGCGCGACGACATCGCGCGTCCCAGCCTTGAGGTGGTCTACGACCCGCAATGAACCACCAGCACTGAAGAAGTTCATGGCACGCACCATTCCAATCACACCCGTCCCTGCCGCCCCGTCGGTGGATGGCCTGGGTTGCCATGCGGGCACCGAAACCCTGCAAGCGGCCGCCCGCGCCGCCGGCAAGTCGGGAATGCTCGAGCAATATGCGCAGGACTACCCGGTCGCAGCCGGGCCGCATGAACAACCGCAAAGCATGTGCCCGGCCTTCGGGTCGCTGCGGGTGGGGCTGCGCATGCGTCGCACCGCGACGCTGCTCTCAGGATCGGCCTGTTGCGTGTATGGCCTGACATTCACCTCGCATTTTTATGGTGCGCGACGCAGCGTCGGCTACGTGCCCTTCAATTCGGAAACCCTGGTGACCGGCAAGCTGTTCGAAGACATCCGCGATGCAGTGCACGAACAAGCCGACCCCTCGCGTGTCGATACGGTGGTCATCATCAATCTGTGCGTGCCCACTGCCAGTGGCGTGCCGCTGCAGTTGCTGCCCAAGGAGATCAATGGTGTGCGCATCATCGGCATCGATGTGCCCGGCTTTGGTGTGCCTACCCATGCTGAAGCCAAAGATGTGCTGGCAGGTGCCATGCTGCGTTATGCCCGTGAGGAAGTGCTCAGCGGTCCAGTAGCTGCGCCCCGCGGCGGTCGCTCGGCGCTGCCAACGGTGGCGCTGCTGGGCGAGATGTTTCCGGCCGATCCGGTCATCATCGGGCAGATGCTGGCGCCCATGGGCCTGGCTGCCGGTCCGGTGGTGCCCACGCGCGAGTGGCGGGAGCTGTATGCCGCGCTGGACTGCTCCGTTGCGGCCGCCATCCACCCCTTCTATACCGTCAGCGTACGTGAATTCCAAGCCGCAGGCCGACCTGTGGTGGGTTCTGCGCCAGTCGGGCTTGAAGGCACGCAGGACTGGCTGCAATCGGTGGGCAATGCGGCGGGTATCGCGCAGCCGCAGATTGATGCGGCGCGCAACCTGGCCCTGGAGGCCATGCGCGGTCTGCTGACCCAAAAGCCAGTGAAGGGTCGCATCACCCTGTCAGGCTACGAAGGCTCCGAACTGCTGGTGGCCCGTCTGCTGGTCGAATGCGGTGCCGACTTGCGCTATGTTGGTTCGGCCTGCCCCGCCACACCCTGGAACGCGCACGACCGTGACTGGCTCCAGGCCCACGGTGTTCAGGTGCAGATGCGGGCCACGCTCGAGCAGGATCTGGCAGCCGTGCACGAATACCAGCCCCAGTTGGCCATTGGGACCACGCCGGTGGTGCAAAAGGCCAAGGAGCGCTGCATTCCATCGCTGTACTTCACCAACCTGATCTCGGCTCGGCCCCTGATGGGCGTGGCCGGTGCCGGTTCGCTGGTCCAGGTGGTGCAGGCGGCCATCGGCAACCAGCAGCGCTTTGACGACATGAAGGCGTTTTTTGGCGAAACCGGGCAGGGCGATCAGGCCGGTGTCTGGTCAGCCCTGCCGCAGCCGCATCCCGAGTTCAAGGCCGAGGTGCGACGTCAGCTTGAAAAGCAGGTGCGCCGTCGCAAGGCCGAGGAGATGGGTTCATGAGCGGACCGGCTGCACCTGCACTGCGTTCACCCCTGGTGCTCGACCACGACCGTGCTGGCGGTTACTGGGGCGCGGTGTATGTGTTCACCGCCATCAAGGGACTGCAGGTGGTGATCGACGGGCCGGTGGGCTGCGAAAACCTGCCCGTAACCTCGGTCCTGCATTACACCGATGCACTGCCACCCCACGAGTTGCCCATTGTGGTGACCGGGCTGGCAGAAGAGCAGCTGGGACGCGAAGGCACCGAAGGGGCCATGAAGCGTGCCCATGCCACGCTCGACCCCGACCTTCCTGCCGTGGTGGTGACCGGCTCGATTGCCGAGATGATCGGTGGCGGCGTCACGCCAGAGGGCACCAATATCCTGCGCTTTTTGCCGCGCACCATCGATGAAGACCAGTGGCAGTGTGCCAACCGCGCCCTGTTCTGGTTGTGGAGCGAGTACGGCCTGCGCAAGGTGCCTGCACGCACGCCGCTGGACCAGCGACCTGCAGGAGAAAAACCCCGGGTCAACATCATCGGTCCTGCCTACGGCACGTTCAACAGCGCCTCCGACCTGGCCGAGATCCGTCGTCTCATCGAGGGCATTGGGGCCGAAGTCAATCTCGAGTTTCCGCTGGGCAGCCATTTGGCCGACGTGCCCCGCCTGGCCGAGGCCGATGTGAACATCTGCATGTACCGCGAGTTCGGACGCATGTTGTGCGAGGCGCTTGAGCGTCCCTACCTGCAGGCGCCCATCGGTCTGCACTCGACCACCCGTTTCCTGCGCAAGCTGGGCGAACTTCTCGGGCTCGATCCCGAGCCCTTCATTGAGCGAGAACGTCACACCACCCTCAAGCCCCTGTGGGACCTGTGGCGCTCGGTCACCCAGGACTTCTTTGCCACCGCCAGCTTTGCGGTGGTGGCTGGAGAAACCTACACCCGAGGGCTGCAGAATTTTCTGGAAACCGAGATGGGTCTGCCTTGCCGCTTTGCCATCGCTCGCACCGCCGGCAGCAAAACCGACAACGCGCGGGTGCGCGAGCTGGTGCGCACACAGACGCCCTTGATCCTGTTCGGTTCGTTCAATGAACGCATGTACCTCAGCGAGAGCGCCAGTCACGGCCCGATGCGTGCGGCCTTCATCCCGGCCTCGTTTCCGGGTGCGATCATCCGCCGCCATACCGGTACCCCCTTCATGGGCTACAGCGGCGCCACCTATCTGGTGCAGGAGGTGTGCAACGCGCTCTTTGATGCGCTGTTTCACATCCTGCCGCTGGCGAGCGACATGGACCAGGTCGAGCCGACCCAGGCGCGCGGCCACGTGCTGCCCGATGCGCGTTGGCATGAGGAAGCCCAGGCCTTGCTGCGAGAGCGCATTGCCCAGCAGCCGGTGCTGGTGCAGATCTCGGTGGCCAAGCGTCTGCGTGACCAGGCCGAAAAAATTGCGCGCATCACCGGTACCGACACCGTGAAGCGTTCCCACGTCGAAGCCGCCAGCCAGACGTTGGGTGTGGGGGTGCCGGCATGAGCCGAGCTCTTGCACTCTCTTCATTACCAGCCTTTGCGCAGCGCAAGGGCTGGACCCCGATGTCGTGGCGAAGTGCTGCGGCTGCCCTGTTGCGCGGGCTGAGCGCATCGAGGCCGAAAGGTCTCATGGAAAGGAGCAAAGCATGTCGAATCGGACATCCATTTCCGGGCTGACCGACGAAGAAGCTCAGGAGTTCCACCACTACTGGATGCAGGGTTTTGTGGGTTTCACGGCGGTTGCCGTGCTGGCCCACGTCCTGGTCTGGGCGTGGCGCCCCTGGCTTTGAGTCTGGTTTTTTTCAATCGATTGACGGAGTGACTGCCATGCCACACATCTCACCCATGCACGAGGATCTCTCGCCCGCGAACGAATCCGTGACCTTCTGGAGCATTTTCCTGCTGGCTTTCGGATTGCTGTTTCTCGTCGTGCTGCTGGCCAAACTGGTCGGCTTGCATTGGCGCGAATTGTTGCCCGGCGCTGAGAACGCACCGGGCATGGTTGCCGGTGTGAAAGCGGCGGTCTACACCTTCATGTCCCACATTATTTAGGAGCAACACCATGTGGCGAATCTGGCGTTTATACGACCCTCTCAGGGCCATGGTTGTGCAGGGCATTTTCCTGTTTGGCTTGGCCGCGATGATCCACCTCATCCTGCTGAGCACCAACAAGTTCAACTGGCTCGATGGCCCCAAAAAGGCCCCGACCGCAGCAGCACAGAACTCGCCGATGCCGGCGCCCGTGCCTGCAGCCAAGTCCTGATTTTCAGGGCTTTTGTGCGGATGCCTTTTCGGCCTTGGCCCCAGGGCATCCGCTTTTCCAACTGAACGCAGGAGACCGCCATGGCCATGCTGAGTTTTGAAAAAAAATACCGGGTGCGCGGAGGTACCCTGCTCGGAGGCGACTTGTTCGACTTCTGGGTCGGGCCTTTCTATGTCGGCTTCTTCGGCGTCACCACCCTTTTCTTCTCCCTTCTGGGCACCGCCCTGATTCTCTGGGGCGCGGCCATGGGGCCGACCTGGAACCTCTGGCAGATCAGTATTGCTCCGCCAGACCTCTCGTACGGACTGCGCCTGGCGCCATTGCTCGAAGGCGGGCTCTGGCAGCTGATCACGGTCTGCGCGATCGGCGCCTTCGGATCGTGGGCGCTGCGCGAGGTTGAAATCTGCCGCAAGCTGGGTATGGGCTACCACGTGCCCGTGGCGTTTTCGGTGGCCATTCTGGCGTATGTCACCCTGGTGGTGGTGCGACCGGTGCTCATGGGCGCATGGGGGCACGGTTTTCCGTACGGCATCTTCAGCCATCTGGACTGGGTCTCCAACGTCGGCTACCAGTACTTGCACTTTCATTACAACCCTGCGCACATGCTCGGGGTGAGCTTTTTCTTTGCCAGCACCTTTGCACTGTCGCTGCATGGCGCCTTGATCCTTTCCTCGACCAACCCGGCGCCGGGGGAGACGGTGCGAACCCCCGAGCACGAAGACACCTTCTTTCGCGATGTCATCGGCTACTCCATCGGCACGCTGGGCATTCACCGCCTGGGCTTGTTCCTGGCGCTGGCTGCTGTGCTCTTCAGTGCCCTGTGCATCGTGCTCAGCGGACCGTTCTGGAGCCGCGGCTGGCCCGAGTGGTGGAGCTGGTGGCTGCACCTGCCCATCTGGTCGCAATGGCCGCTGAAATAAACGGGAGTTCACCATGGCGCAATACCAGAACCTTTTCACAACGGTGCAAGCCACCGGTCCGATCCACCACGGTGTCGAGCTCGGGCATGGCAACAGCCCGCGCACCGGCGAGCCCCTCATCAGTTACTGGCTGGGCAAGCTCGGCAATGCGCAGCTCGGCCCCATTTACCTGGGGGGCCTCGGACTGGCCTCGCTGATCTGTGGCCTGATTGCCTTCACCCTGATCGGCATGAATATGCTGGCCTCGGTCAACTACGACCCGATCCAGTTCGTACGCCAGCTCTTCTGGCTATCGCTGGAGCCGCCACCACCGGCCTATGGTCTCTCGTTGCCGCCGCTCAATCAGGGCGGCTGGTGGTTGATCGTCGGTCTCTTCCTCACGGCATCGCTCTTCTTGTGGTGGGCACGCACCTATCGCCGAGCTCGAGAACTGGGCATGGGCACGCATGTGGCCTGGGCCTTTGCTGCCGCCATCTGGCTGTACCTGGTGCTCGGCCTTTTCCGCCCGGTCCTGATGGGCTCTTGGGGCGAAGCGGTGCCCTATGGCATCTTCAGCCACCTGGACTGGACGGCCGCCTTCTCGCTGCGCTACGGCAATCTTTTCTACAACCCCTTTCATGCGCTTTCGATCGCCTTCCTTTACGGCTCAGCTTTGCTGTTTGCCATGCACGGCGCCACCATTCTGGCGGTGACCCGATTCGGTGGCGAGCGCGAGATCGAGCAGATCGTTGACCGGGGTACCGCTTCCGAGCGAGCCGCCCTGTTCTGGCGCTGGACCATGGGCTTCAACGCCACGATGGAATCGATTCACCGCTGGGCCTGGTGGTTTGCGGTGCTGTGTCCCCTGACGGGTGGCATTGGCATCCTTCTGACCGGCACCGTGGTGGACAACTGGTACCTCTGGGCCGTCAAACATGGCGTCGCCCCGCCTTACCCCGATGTGTTCCCGGCCGTCATTGACCCGGCCCTCAGTGCTGGAGGCAAATGATGAACATCCGAATTCCCCTGATCGCGGGCCTGGTCCTGCTGCTGGGCCTGACCGCTTGCGAGCGCCCTCCCATGGAGTCGGTGCAGACCGGCTACCGCGGCACCGGCATGGTCCAGGTTTACAACCCGCGGACCCTCGAGGCCAACGCCGATCTTCACCAAGCCCCGGTCGCGCTGCCGCAGGCAGGCAATGAAGGCCCCAAGGCTTCGCAGGTCTACAAGAACGTCAAGGTGCTTGGCGACCTCAGTGTCGGCCAGTTCACTCGGCTCATGGCATCCATGGCCACCTGGGTGTCCCCCGAGCAAGGCTGTGCCTATTGTCATAACCTGGCCAACTTCGCCGACGACAGCAAATACACCAAGGTGGTTTCGCGTCGCATGGTCGAGATGACCCAGCGCATCAATGCCGACTGGAAAAACCATGTGGGGGCCACCGGTGTGACCTGCTACAGCTGCCACCGTGGCAACCCGGTGCCCAACAACATCTGGTTCAAGACCAACCCGCAGCCCTACGGATCGGACTTCATGGGCGACAAGGCCGGCCAGAATGAACCCTCGCCAGTGGTCAATCTCTCGTCCTTGCCCAACGACCCATTCACCCCCTTCCTGCTCGGCAGCGAAGAGATCCGGGTGGCGGGCAACACAGCGCTGCCCAGTGGCAATCGACAGTCGATCAAGCAGACCGAGTGGACTTACGGTCTGATGACCCATATGTCGACGGCGCTTGGGGTTAATTGCACCTATTGCCACAACACCCAGTCGTTCAGCAAGTGGGAAGGCGGCCCTGACAAGCGGGTCAAGGCCTGGTACGGGATTCGCATGGCGCGTGACCTGAACCTGACCTACATGGAAAGCCTGGTGGAAGTCTTCCCGGCTCACCGCAAGGGGGTGCTCGGCGATGTGGCCAAGCTCAACTGCGCCACTTGCCACCAGGGCGCCTACAAGCCGCTCAATGGTGCGCCAATGGCCAGCGATTTCCCTGAGCTGCTCAAGACGATTTCTTCCGCCCCTGTCACTCAAGTGGCGGGGAAATGACACGGCCGCTCTAGGCCGACAAACCCCTCGACCGCGAGATCGCCATGGACAATCTGCTGGCCCAGAGCGATCCGCTGTCGTGTGTGGTGGTGGTCTTGTTGGTCGACTTCATCAAGCAGCACCGTGGCTGGGGCTGGATGCGTCTGGTGGCTGGTCCAGCCGCCTACAAGTCGGTGCCCGGTCTGATGTCCGCCAAGGTCATGGGCAGTGGCCACGGTGGCGGTTTCACGCTGCGCCCCAGCGCCACCCACCAGGGCCTGCTGTGCCGCTTCGAGCATGCCGATGCCGCCATGGCCTTCCTGCATGGCGAGCAGGTGCAGGCCTATCGGAGACGCGCCCGCGAGTGCTGGGCGGGATTGATGGCGGTGACTTCGGCGCGAGGAGAGTGGGATCAACAGTCCTGGACTCTGAGCGATGCGCACAGTTCTCAGCTGTCGGCCGATTGGCAGCAGCGCTTGCCGCATTTCACGGGGCAGCCGCCGCTGGCCGTACTCACACGGGCGAGCATTCACCCCAGAAAGGCATCGGCGTTCTGGCGTCATGCACCTGCCACGCAAGCCTCGCTGGAAGCCGCTGAGGGTTGCATGCTGGCCATGGGTCTGGGCGAAGCCCCGCTCGTGCGCCAGTGCACCTTCAGCCTCTGGCAGGATGAGGCAGCCATGCTGCACTACGCGCATGAGGGAGCCCACCAGCAGGCCTCTGAAGCGGCTTACCGCAACCAGTTTTTTTCAGAATCCCTTTTCGTTCGGATGCGGGTGTTGTGCATGGCGGGCCGATGGCAGGCAGAGGATTTCGGCAACACCCTCGGCTGGGAAGAGGTGAGCCATGTCTGAGCCCGTACGCACCGTCGTCATTGGCGCTGGAGTGGGTGGCCTCGTGGCGGCCTTGCGGCTGGCCCATCGCGGTCATCGCGTGACGGTGCTCGACGCGGCCGAGCAGCCCGGCGGCAAGATCCACACACAGACGATCAACGGTGTGCACATTGACAGCGGGCCGACGGTCTTCACCATGCGCTGGGTTTTCGACGAACTGCTGCGCAGTGTTGGGACCCGGCTGGAGGACCACCTGCGCCTCTCGCCCCTGTCGGTGCTGGCGCGCCATTTCTGGTACGACGGCAGCCAGCTCGACCTGTTCGCCGACGCGCAGCGCAGCGAAGCGGCGGTGGCCGAATGGGCTGGCGGCGAAGAGGCCGCCCGCTTTCAGGATTTCTGCGCACGAGCCCGCAGTGTGTACGACACGCTCGAGGCGCCGGTCATGCGTTCACAGCGTCCGGGCATGGTCGAGCTGACCGCCCGGCTCGGTCCGCGCGGATTGGCGGTGCTGTCTTCCATTGGCCCGATGCGGACGCTCTGGCAGCAGATGGTGCGGCAGTTCCGCGATCCGCGGCTGCAGCAACTGTTTGCGCGCTATGCCACCTATTGCGGTTCCTCGCCCTGGCAGGCTCCGGCCACCCTGATGTTGGTTGCGCAGGTAGAAATGGATGGGGTTTGGAGCATCGAGGGCGGCATGACTGCGCTCTCGGGCATGCTCTCGCGACTGGCCACCGAGCAGGGTGCCCGACTGCGCATGGGCTGTCAGGCCAAGCGTATTGATGTTCGCGAAGCTCAGGTCTGCGGAGTGGAACTCTCGACCGGCGAATACTTGCCCGCAGACCAGGTGCTCTTCAATGGCGAGGTGGCGGCGTTGCGGGAGGGCCTGCTCGGTCCTGCAATCCGCTCGGCGGTGCCCGCCCAGGCTCCGCCACGTTCGCTTTCAGCGCTGACCTGGGCCATGCACGCGCCGCTGGGTGGCGTCGCGCTGGACCGACACAATATTTTCTTTTGTCCCGAATACCAGCAGGAATTCGATGACATCTTTGTGCACCGCAGGCTGCCGCGTCTGCCGACGGTGTATGTCTGCGCCCAGGACCGTCCTGGCGAGGTGCCCGAGGGCAAGCCCGAGCGCGTGCTGGCGCTGGTCAATGCGCCGGCCAGCGGTGATGCGCCGCATTGGCGCCAAGAGGATCTGGACAGATGCCAAGAAACCACTTTCAGTTACCTCCATTGCCTGGGCTTGAGACTGCCCTTTGCCAGCCGTGGCATGCGCCGCCATTCGCCGCAGGATTTCCATCGGCGCTTTCCGGCTTCGGGCGGAGCGCTGTATGGCCAGGCCACGCACGGTTGGACCAGCATCTTTTCTCGACCGGGCTCGCAGACCCCGGTGCGGGGACTCTACCTGGCGGGGGGCAGTGTGCACCCGGGGCCGGGCGTGCCGATGGCGGCCCTGTCGGGGCAACTGGCGGCCGAGGCGATGCTGGCGAGCCCCGTTTCGACCAGGTGGTCCCGCCCGGTGGCTATCTCTGGTGGTACATCGACGCCATGAGTGACGACCAGCGCCAAGGCCTCACGCTCATTGCATTTGTGGGCAGCGTGTTCTCGCCTTATTACGCCTGGGCCCGCCGAGGTGGTCGGGCCAATCCGGAGGATCATTGCGCGCTCAATGTGGCCCTCTACAGTCCCGGCGCTGGCCGATGGTGCATGACCGAGCGTGGGCAACGTCACTGCAGTCGCAGTGCGCATGAATTCGTCATCGGGCCGAGCCGTCTGCACTGGGATGGCCAGTGTCTGCAAATCGAAATCGACGAGCGTGGTGCACCGCTTCCTCGACGCGTGCGTGGCCGTGTACGACTGTGGCCCGGCCAGTTGCATCGCTACAGCACCGGCATAGAGCCCCATGGCCGTCACCGCTGGGGACCGATTGCACCCCATGCCCGCATCGAGGTCGAGCTGCCCGAGCCCGGCCTGCGCTGGCAGGGCCATGCCTACCTCGACAGCAACGAGGGTGACGAGCCGATTGAGTCTGGGTTCGACCGCTGGGACTGGTCGCGTGCGCAGCTGTCTGACGGCAGCACGGTGGTCCATTACGACTTGCAGTGGCCGGGTCGACCCCAGGCACCACAGCAGCAACTCTCGTTGCGCTTTGACCACCAGGGGAGGGTTGAACCCTTGCCCACACCGCCAGCACAGCGGCTGCCTCGGACCGGCTGGCAGCTGGAGCGACGCATGCGCAGTGATCAGCCGGTGCATGTGCTTCGCCAGCTCGAAGACACCCCTTTTTACCAACGCGCCTTGCTGGAGTTGCCGCTGGGCAACCGCACGGTGCAGGCCTTTCATGAAACGCTGTCGGTGCCCCGCCTGGTGCGACCGGTGGTGCAGGCCATGTTGCCCTTTCGCATGCCACGGCGAGGCTGAACCCATGCCCACCGCGCACGCGCCAACGAATTCGGAGCCAGCCGGCCCTGAATGCCCTCGTGCGGGTTGTGCACGTCCTCTTGCAAGGAGAACGCCATGTCTGACAAAGACAAGGTCTGGCCGACGGGATTGACCGAGGCCGAATCGGAGGAGATTCACCGCAATCTCATCCAGGGCACGCAGATTTTCGGGATGATCGCTGCGGTCGCCCACCTGCTGGCCTATATCTATTCACCCTGGCTCAAGTGAAGGAGACACCATCATGATCTACGGAAAAATGTGGTGTGTGGTCAAGCCCTCTGTGGGCATCCCCCTCTTCATCGCAGCGGTGGCTGTGGCCTCGTTCAGTGTCCATCTGGCGCTGACGATCAACACCACCTGGGTGAAGGACTTTCTCAATGGCAATGCCAAAGTGGCAGTGACCGCTCCGGCGGACGCAGCGCCACCCAAGAAATAGGGTGAGCGGCAATGAACGGACCGGGCGTGTGAGCGCCCGGTTCTTTCTGCTCCCAACATGAACCGTTTGTCCCGCCCCTGGTTGTCCGCGTGGTCCCGCATGGGCACACGCCTGCTGCCCTTTGCCGACGCCGCCAGCGACGACCTGCCGCTGCCGCGACTGCTGCGGCTGTCTTTGTTCCAATTTTCAGTCGGCATGGCCATGGTCATGCTGATCGGCACCCTCAACCGCGTGATGATCGTTGAGCTGGGCCTGCCCGCCTTCGTGGTTTCGGTGATGGTGGCGCTGCCACTGCTGTTCGCGCCCGCGCGTGCCCTGATCGGCTTTCGCTCTGACCACCACCGCAGCGAGCTCGGCTGGCGCCGTGTGCCCTACATCTGGATGGGCTCGCTGTTGCAGTTCGGCGGTTTTTCCATCATGCCCTTTGCGCTGCTGGTGCTGGCAGGGGCTGGCCAGTCGCTGCAGGCCCCCGGCTGGGTCGGCCAGCTCGGCGCAGGTCTGGCCTTCTTGCTGGTGGGCGCGGGCATGCACACGGTGCAGACGGCCGGCCTGGCGCTGGCGACCGATCTGTCGCCGCAACACAAGCATCCGCAGGTGGTGGGCTTGATGTACATGATGCAGCTGGTGGGCATGGTCTGCAGTGCCCTGCTGTTTGGCCAGCTGCTGACCAACTACAGCCCCGGTCGCTTGATTCAGGTGGTGCAGGCGGCGGCCCTGATCACTTTGGTGCTCAATGTGGTGGCCATGTGGAAGCAGGAGCCGCGCAGCCGCAGCCGCAAGCCCGGCACGCCGGTTCCCGAGACCTTTGCTGGTGCCTGGCGTGTTTTCAGTGCGGCGCCGCAGGTCCATCGCCGCTTGCTGGCGGTGGCGCTGGGCACCATGGCCTTTGCCATGGAGGATGTGTTGCTCGAACCCTACGGTGGTGCAGTGCTGGGCCTTTCAGTGGCCGACACCACCGCGCTGTCGGCCACCCTGGCCCTCGGTGGACTGATCGGTTTTGGCTGGGCCTCGCATGTGCTCTCCCGGGGCGCAGATCCGCTGCGCATGGCTGCCTGGGGAGCAGCGGTGGGGCTGCCTGCCTTTGCGGCCGTGATCCTTGCTGGCGTATGGCTTGTTCCCGCCCTGTTCAGTCTGGGCGTCTTTCTGATTGGGCTGGGCGGTGGTCTGTTCGGACACGGCACCCTGACGGCCACCATGCAGTCGGCGCCAGCCGAGCGGGCGGGACTGGCCTTGGGTGCCTGGGGAGCGGTACAGGCCAGCGCCGCAGGTCTGGCCCTGGCCTTGGGTGGCCTGCTGCGAGATGCTTTTGACTGGGCCACCGGCAGCCACGGTGGCTACACCGCCGTCTACACAATCGAAGCCCTTTTGCTGGGCATCACCCTGCTGACCCTGTGGCCCCTGATACGCCGGCCAACAAGGGTCGCCGCGAAAGTGCACAATCGCTGAGCCCCCGGCCCCCCTGACACGAATTTCACCCCGGAGACAACCATGGAAACCAAGAACGTCATCCTCATCATGTTTGTGGTGTTTTGCCTGTTCGTGCTGGCGAACTGGCTCAATCGCCCGCGTAAGTGAACACTTCGACCTGCGCTTGCAACGCAGGCTTGCAGTGCTGTCGTGGTCAGGCCTCCCGTCATGGCCGGGCCACCGCCCCCTCTTCATGACGCGGAGTGCTCCCCATGCTCAATTCACTGATTCACGGCGAAGACCTGTTTGAAATCCTCATCGAAGGCAGCAATCCCTATGCCGACGGCCCGCTGACCGAGGGCGAACTCAGCCGCCTCAAGGAGGCCGGGCTGGACCCGACCTCACTCAATGCCCTGGCAATCGGGCGGGTGGTCCGGGGCGGGCGCGGCGTATGGGCTTTGTCGGCCAACACTCTGGTGTTGCTGGGCCAGCGTTACCGCACCTCGGTCGATCGCATCGCCCGCGCCGACATCGAGCATGCCGAGCGTGAGGCGGGTCGCTATGGCGATACCGTCCGCCTGCGCACCCGACAGGGTGACTGGTCAATGTATGCGGTTGATGCGTTGCGTGCCGGGCAACTGGTGCAGCAGCTGTCTGCTCGGTCGATTGCCGCAAGCCACTGAAGCCCGCGACAGCTTCTTTGCAGCCGACTGGCAGGGGGGCTTCAGGCCTGACGGGCGCGCCGACTCAGCCGCTCGTGCTCGCGGCGTTCAAAGAGTTCGAGCATCCACTCCACCCGTTGCGGCATGGCGCGGTTGGGGAACCAGTCCGGTGTCTTGGCCTGTGCGCTTGGCTTGCAGCAGCCCTGCACCAGGGCCTTGATGGCGGGCAGTGGCGCTTCATGCCGCTGAGGCACATACATGAAGTGTGACTGTGTCCAGGCACCGGCGAGCAGCACCAACTTGCGTCCGGTGCTGACCACCGTGCGCCTGTCGACCGGGTTCATGCCGTCGCGGCGCAGTTGCACGCCGATTTCGGCGTAAATCATGCTGGCGGCCAAAATAGCGGCGCGGCAGTCGGGGGGCAGCGCGCCCACACCGGTCTGCCCCAAGGCATAAAGCCGGTCGGCCTCTTGCAAAAGGCGATCAACGACCCGGCCCAGGGCCGCGCCGTGATGTGGCGAGGCGAGCCAGGCGTCCGGCTCCAGGCCCTCTTGTATCAGCCACTGGCGCGGCAGGTAGAGCCGGCCAATGGCGGCGTCGGCACCCACATCGCGGGCGATGTTGGTCAGTTGCATGGCCACGCCGAGCTCGCAGGCGCGTGCCAGTGTGACCGCATCGCGTGGACCCATGATCCAGCACATCATGGCCCCCACGCTGCCGGCCACGCGTGCGCCATAGTCATGCACTTCTTCCAGTGTGTGATAGCGCCGACCCTGGGCGTCCCAGGCAAAGCCCTCGATCAGGGCGTCCAGCAGGTGGCGCGGCAAGTCATGCTGTTGCACAACCAGGCTCAGCGCATGGTCTTCGACATGGTCTTGTGGCGTGCCGGCATAGATCCGGTCGAGTCGATTGGCCAGGATCTCCAATGGCGCGGTATCGCCCGGCGCCGCCTCGTCGACCAGATCGTCGGCCACGCGGCAGAAGGCATACAGCGCGATGGCGGCGGCGCGCACACGCGGCGGCAGCAGGCGGCTGGCGGCAAAGAAGGTGCGCGAGCCCCCCTTCATCATGGCGACGCAGGCCTGCAGGTCGGGCGAGGCGCCCAGCGCTTCAATGGACATGGGGCACCACCGATTGCAGGGCTTTGGCAGACATCAGTACCCCGGGCACCCCGGCACCCGGGTGGGTGCCTGCCCCAACCATGTAGAGGCCCGGAATGTCCTCGCTGCGGTTGTGCGGCCGGAACCAGGCGCTTTGGGTGAGCAACGGTTCCAGCCCAAAGCCTGCACCTTTGTAGGACCAGAGTCGGTCGTGAAACATTTGCGGTGTATTGATGCGTGAGGTCACGATGTGTTGGCGCAGGTCCGGCAGAACGCTGTTTTCAAGCGCCAGGGCGATGCGTTCGCGGTAGGTTTCACCAAAGGCGGTCCAGTCGGTGCCACTGTCCAGATGAGGAACCGGCGAGAGCGCATAAAAGGTGTCGCAGCCTGGCGGTGCCACGCCCGGGTCGGTGGCGCTGGGACGGTGCAGGTAGAGGCTGAAATCATCGGCCAGATGCTGGCGCTTGAAGATGTCGTGCAGCAGACCCTGATAGCGTGGCCCCAGCACCATCATGTGGTGCGGGACGTCTTGGTAGCGTCGCGAGGTGCCAAAGTACCAGACGAACAGGCCCATCGAGTACTTTCCGCGCTCAATCTTGCGGTCGGTCCAGACGCGGCGGTGTTGAGCATCCACCAGATGCTTGTAGGTCCATGCGGTGTCGCCGTTGCTGACCACGATGTCGGCGTCGATGCGCTCGCCGTTGTCCAGCTCAACGCCTACCGCACGCCCGCCTTCAATGCGGATGCGGCTGACCGGTGCATGGCAGCGCACTGCAACCCCACGCCCGGTGAGCAGGCCCACCATGGCCGTGACGATGGCGCCGGTGCCGCCCAGGGCCGAGTGCACACCCCAGGTGCGCTCGAGGGCATTGATCAGCGCATAGGCCGCGGTCACGTCAAAAGGGTTGCCGCCGATCAGCAGGGGGTGAAAGCTCATGACGGTGCGCAGCTTCTCGTTGCGAAAGTGACGCGCCACCAGGGTGTGCAGGCTGCGCCAGGCGCCCATGCGCAGAAAGTCGGGGATGGCCCGCAACAGATCACTGACCCGGTCAAAAGCGGTCGATCCCATGCCCTCGAAACCCAACCGTCGGCACTTTTCAGCATCCTGCAAAAAGCGTTCGTAGCCAGGCAGGTCTTCAGGCGCGAAACGCGCCACCTCGCGGCGCATGTGATCGGCATCACCGCTGTAGTCAAACCAGCTGCCGTCGCTAAAGCGCACGCGGTAAAACGGGTCCATCGGAACCAGTGTCACATCGTCAGCAAAACGCTTGCCGCACAGCTGCCAGAGCTCTTCAAGCAAAAAAGGCGCGGTGATGATGGTCGGTCCCGCATCGAAAGTGAAGCCGTCCTGGGTAAAGGCACAGGCGCGACCGCCCGGAGCAGCGTTTTTTTCGAGCACCTGAACCCGGTAGCCCATCACGCTCAGGCGGATGGCCGCAGCAAGCCCGCCAAAGCCACTGCCGATGACGACTGCTGTCGGCCGGTTCGGGCCATGGGCAGGTTCGCTGGGCGTCTCAAAGCGCTCGGAGCGAAAGGCGTTCATGGTTCTGTCCTCAGCGTGGGCGCTGCAGTGGGCTGGCGCAAGGCCCAGCCCCAGAGTTTTTCAAGTGGCCAGGGCAGCACCATCATCAGGTGTTCGACGATGGCCAGCCCCAGCAGCGTGGCCAGCAGCACCCAGCCCGTGGTCACCGCCACCACGCCCTGCTGCGCCTGCCAGATCAGCCAGAGCCAAAGCGCACTGGCGCTGCTGACCGACAAGACAAACCAGGCGGTCATGCGGCGATGTCGAAAATAGCTGGCCAGGTACTTCAGGTGTGCGGGAAGGTACTGGGCACCGTTTTGCGCGACACCGAAAAACAAATTGAGCTTGGCCGACAGCCGCATGCACCACAGCAGCGCAAAGGTGCACAGCGCCACATGGCTGGGCTGATCGGTCTGCATCCACCACAGCAGGGCCAGGTTGGCCAGCAGGGCCAATTCGTGCCAGAGCACCGCAGCGCTGGACTCCACAAAACGTTGCCAGCCTCGCGCGTCAGGGCTCAAGGGCCGTTTGCGCGGTCCCGTGAGCCAGCCCGTCAGGAAGGCCAGTTCGTGCCAGCCCCACATGACGATCACGCTGGCAAAGCCCAGGTAGGCATTGGCCACACTCACGCTTTGCATGCTCTGCCAGACCCCCCACAGGCTCAGCACCATCAGACCGCTCCAGCCCATCATGCTCCAGCGGAAACTGCGTGCGGGCAAGCGGTCAAGCCA
>CAYSIY010000017.1:0-20923 GCA_964431215.1 uncultured Limnohabitans sp. | reverse complement strand
CCCAGAGGGGCAACGCCGCACCTCTGGCAAGGGCGGTATTTCAGCAGCCTGCTAGTCGTTGCACTTCAAGACCTGTGGCCAGCCCCATCCTCTCAAGCCACCTCGTTACACCTGAAAAAAGACTATCCATATGCGGTTCATAGCCTTTGCGTCTCAGCTTCTTTTCGATAACCCCCGATGCAATCAGGACATCAATCGCCTTCGAACCGTCGTCTTCGATATGACTGGGTGGTCGCCCGGACCAAATGTAGTCACGCTGCGCTAAACGTCGCAGAGGCCCCAAGTAAATAATCTTCCCAAGCTCCTCAAGCAACTGACTCCCTAGTTCGTTCAGCTGTTGACCTTTTTCGCCCAGTCGAGCAATCACTTGCGGTGGAAAAGAGAAAGATTTCTGAGGTCGGAAATATCGATTTATGCCGCGTGATGAACGCTCATTGGCCAGCGAGAGTCTGTACATAAAGGGCTTGACACGCGACACCGTGTACCCTTCACCTTGAGGGCCTAAACGCAAGTAATTAATTTCTGCACTACCCGACATCCCTGCGCGGTAATGGGCTGTGAATACTGTTGGTATTCTTACAATCGGCTCTTTATCTACACGAGAGGTTAAGCCTAATTCAGGGATAGAAATCCAACTAAATTCAATACCAAACTGATTAGTTGGCATGACTTCATTTGCCACACCTTGGCGGCAAAGCACGTCTTTGAACTGGCCCAAGGTTACTGAGTCATTTTTATCCGGATCACCAAAATTCAAATCAAGATTCACATCCGTCGAATTTACTGTCTGCCGTATCAGAAGAAGACTCTGTATCAGGCTTGATTTACCTGAGGAGTTGATTCCCAACAGTAAGGTGACTGGCGCAAGCCTTATCGGACCTGTTGTTTTCCAAATTTTGAAGTTATCGAGTTTCAAATGCGTCAACATCAAACAACTCCATTCAGCTGGTCCCACGCCGCCAGCACCAGTCGCTGCGTCCGGTATTCGCCAAACTCGCGCAGTTCGCCGTTTTTGAGGACGCGGAAGGTTTCGCTGGGGTAGTCGGCGCCCATGACGTCGGCGGGGTCGAGGATGTAGCGGAGTTCGTCCCGGGTGAGGCCGTAGAGGCGGGCGTAGTAGGCGTCGAGTTCGGCGCGGAGGATGGCGCGGCGGTCGGGGTTGAAGGCGAAGGGTGGGCCGGTGTGGCCGAGGTCTTTGGCCCAGGCGGCCAGGTCGTGGGCGGTGTAGGTCAGCTCCAGCACACGAGGGACGATGTAGGCCAGGTCGGATTCGGTGTAGCGGTCGGGGGGCAGCGTCGGGAACTGCTTGACGTAACCAAAGGTCATGTTGGTGCCGCCCAATTTTTGTCGTACACAAAAATCAAAAACCAAGGCCGCCATGTTGCCTAAAAAAGCCGCCGACTGAGCAGGTGTGGCGTTTAACGACCAAAGAGGCATGGAGTGACCAACGCCCGCCAAAGGCATCACATCGCTGATGAAGCTCCGTTCGTCCGTTGCGCGAGCAATATTTCTCCACCCCATCAACCACTGCGGGCTGCGGCGTTTCATCCACCCATCCACCACGCGCAGCAAGGCAGCCACGCTCTCGCGTTCACTCGTCTGCGCTGCATCAGAACGCAACCAGCCGCCCACTTCGTCCAGTTCTTGCTGCGACAGCGGCGCATCGCGGTCGTCTTCGCACCAGGCGGCCAAGGCTTTGGCGGCGGGTTTGCCTTCAATGCCTGCGGCGCGCAGGGTTTCGGCCAGGGGTGGGTAGCGCTCCTCAAGCACGCTTTGCACCCTGTGCAGGGCTTGGGCGAATTCGTTTTTGCTCAAGCTGTCCACGGTGGCATTCGGTGGCATGGCCTGGCGCATGAACTGCCCCGCCACCCAGCTGGCCAAGGCCAATTCCAGCGACTTGGGCAGCGGGATGTTCGCGCTGTTCGCCCCTTCGGCGTGCGTGTGCAACCAGGCCTTGGACAAGCGGGCGGGCACGTTGGCCACACGGGCCAGCACTTCGCGCTCATCCACCCAGTAGCGCGGGCGGGCGGTTTGCGCAGGGTCTTGCTTTTCGACCAGGGTCATGTCGCGGCTGTCACCACCTTCTGTGTAGGTAGCCCAGCGATGGTCAAACTGGTGAATGAGTTTGGCTTCAAACAGGGACAGCAGGCCTTCGGCGGGGTGGTCCTGGAACAGGTGGCTGTCGTTGGCCATGTCCAGCATGCGCATGAACTTGATGCCCCAAGGGTTGACCGCAGGGGCAACCATCTTGGTTGAGCCATCGACCTCTTCAAACACCGCATCGCGCATGAGCACAGGGGCGGCGCGGTAGAGTTTTTTGGTGATTTCGGCGTCGCGCTCGCTGCGGAACATGGGGCAGGTGAGCGTGTTGGGGTTGATGAGCTGAAACTCTTGCGGCGTGAGGCTGAAACGGCGGCGCGGGTCAGCGAGCTGGCTGGGTTGGCTGGCAAAACACACAAACTCGGCCACGGGCGATTGTCCGAGCGTGACCAAGCTGAACTTGAAGCTGCGGTGCACCGACTCGAACAAGGCTTCTTTGTTTTCAATGTCGTACAGACTGGCCAGTTGCCCCGACTGCGAGATGTGGCCAAAGAACAGCTTGGTGCTGTCGTCGGTGGCAATGCCGGTGGGCACGATGAAGCCTGCCCGCCCAGTGGCCGACTTGATTTGCAAAATGGTTTCGGCAAACAGAGCGTAGGTGTTGACGTCGCCCACACCGGTGAGCGGGTAGCGACCGCCCTCGCCCGTGGCACCGCCACTGACGTGCATGAACACGCTGGCCGCCTCGGCGGTGCGGCGGGCGGTGATGAACTCAGCGTACAAGCGCTTTTCGGCGTCGGCCAACAAACCACGGGCATCACCTTGCAAGTGTTGGTCGGCCCCCAAGTGGATGGCCAGTGTGCCCTCGCTCAACCACTGGATGCGCTGGGCGCGTTCGGCCTTGTTTTTGGCGGCGGCCACTGCCGCATGGCGGGTGGCAAAAAACTCTTCTTCTTGCAGTTTGATGCGTTCCCACGGCGGGTTGCCCAGCACGCAATCAAAACCACCTGCGGCATAGACCTGCGCAAAGGCAATGGGCCAGTGGAAGACGCTGGCGGCTTCGCACACGTCTTGCGCGTGGTTGAGGGTGTCCAAATGCGCTTGGGTCGCGCCGGTGTCTGTCAGCTCGGCATGCACGGTGACGCTGGTGGGCACGGTGCTGGCGGTGTCCTGGGACTTGGGGCTTAGGAAAGCCGCCAGCACCAGGTTGGCCACTTTGCTGAGCCGGTGCTGTTGTCTTTGCCCCAGCAATTGGCGGTAGGCGGCTTCTTTGGCATCGACCTCGTCGGGCGTGTCGGCGGGCATGGCGTCCAGCGCTTTGAGTGCTTGCTGCATGGCCGCGCCGTCTGAAAAGTCGAACAGCTTTTGGCCTTGGCCAAAGTCGCGCTCCAACTGCCTGCGGCCTTGCAGGTTGAGCTTGCCCAGCTCTTTGCAAATTTCTTTGTCGTCGCCCGACAGCGGCTTGAAGGCGTCGCCCGAAATGCCTTTGTCCAGCGCGTTCAGGTCGGTCAGGCCCAGCAGCGCATCGCCCACCTGCAGGTGGTGGTCCAGAAAGCTCAGCGGTCTGCCCTCTTCAAAGCCTTCCAGCCACAGCGCGGTGCGGGCCAGTTCAATGGCCATGGGGTTGCGGTCCACGCCGTAGATGCAGCGGGCAATGACTTCGCGCAGGGCGTGGCGGTAAGCGGCGGGGGTGACCACGCCATCGTCCGAGCGCAGCGCGGCCAGGCGCTCGGCCAGTTTGCGGGCGGCGGCCAGCAAAAAGTGGCCGCTGCCGCAGGCCGGGTCGCACACCTTGATGCTGAGCAGCGCCTCCACCGGGTTATCGGGCTGGGCGGCCACGCGCTGGTCAATCACGGGCACCAGTGCGGACTGGATGAGTTCTTGCACCAGGCTGTCGGGGGTGTAGTAGCTGCCGGTGAGCTTGCGTTCGTTACCGGCGGTGCTGCCCTCGCTGGTCAGGCCCACAAAGCCAAAGCTGCGGGCGGCCACGTCGATTTGGGGCACAAGTTCGAGCAGGCTTTCGTACACGCTGCCCAGCTCTTCCACGCCCATGTTGCGGTAGTCGATGGGGGCCAGGCTGCCGCCGGGTTGGGCGGCCCAGCGCAGGTGCTGCATGGCGGTGAGCAGATCGGCGTTGGTCAGCTCGGCCGCGTCCAGCGCAGGGCATTGGCTATTGGCAAACAGGCCGCCTAAAGCGGGCAGGCCCAGGCGGGGTTCGCCGTGGCTCAGGCCCTTGAAGACGATGCGCAGGCTTTGCCACAGGTCGTCAAAGCGGTTTTTGGCGCGGCGGCGCAGGGCCATGTCGCGCAGACGGGCCAGCGCGTAGCCTTGGGCGTAGGCGGCGTTGGTGGGCAGCAGGCCGCGCTCTTCCACGCTGAAGACGAAGATGAGCCGGTAAATCAGGCGCAGCAGTTGGGCAAAGTAGTCGGCTTGCGACAGTTGCCCGGTGTGCAGGGCTTCGCGCAGGCTGGCGTTGGCGGGGTGTTGCACAAAGCCATTGCCAAAGGTGAGCAAGGCTTGCGTGACGCCCAGGCGCAGGCCATTGCGCACGCGGGTGCCCTCCTCTTGCCCGGCTTCGCGCCAGGCTTCCCACACCACGGGGGCTGGGGTTTGGCTGTCGCTGGCCGCTTGCAGGCCAGCGCGGCTGGCGTGCAGCAGGCGCCAGGCGTAGGCAAATTCGGCATAGCGCTGGCCGCTGAGCAGGTCGGCCAGGTCAATGTCCAAGTAACTGGGCCGGGTGAGCGTAGCTGCGTCGCGCAGCAGGCGCATGGTTTTGCCGTTCGTCACCAGGCCCCATGAGTGGTCGGGGCTGGCGTTGAGCAGTTCTTGCATCAACTGGAAGGGGGACTTTTTGCGCTGGCCGCTGTGTGTGCCCACGGTGTGGCCATCGGTAGGGCGCACGCCGTAACGTGGGTCGGCATCGTCCAGGCCCAGGCTGTGCGGCGCGATGACGATGGGCAGCTGGGCACCCTGACCGTTGCTGGCGATGTGGGTGACAGGGTAGTGCCGCTCGCCCACGGTGATGCCGGTGCTGGCGACCACCACGGGGTAGGCCAAAGCGGTGCGCAGCAGTTCAGTCACGAAGCTGGCGGTGGCGTGTGCGGCGTCCAGATCGGCCCGGTCCATTTGCGGGGCAAAGTGCTTCCACAGGGCGCTGGCGATCTGAAAGGCGCGGCTGTATTCGTCCTTGAGCTTGAGGCCCTTCGGAATGCCGTAATCGGCCTCGGTCTGCAGGCGGGCGGTGCCAAAGGCGGCTTTTTCGAGCACGTCGGGCAGGAACAGTGCCCCTTCGAGCCGCAGGGTGGGCAGGTTGAGGGTGGACAGGGTTTTTCTGATTCTCTTCATGGTGTGTCGATCACTTGCCAGTGGCCGCCTTTGGTGGGGCCGATTCGGCGCAGCCTGCCTGCTTTTTTGAGCTGACTGAGGTGGTAATTGACCCCATCCACACCGATGCCGGTGGCAGCCGACAGTGCAGCGGCGGTGATGTCGGGCTGCTGCCGAATCAGCTGCATCAGCCTGTCTTTCATGCGCAAAGGACGTTCTTCTGCAGTTTCTTTGGTAGTTTCTTTGGTAGTCTGGCCGATTTCTGGGGTAGTTTCTGGGGTAGTGGCCTCGGCTGCGCTGGGCCGCTCGAAGCTGGCAATGAACAGCTTGACGATTTCGCGGAACTCCGCATCGGGCGCGTTTTCCAGAATCAGCGGCATGCCGCGCCCCCAGGCTTCGACCATGTGGATGCGCCGAAACAGCTCAGCAATGAGCGGGTTGCGGCGGTGCGAGACGTTGCCCCGGCGCATTTGCTCGATGGTCAGGCCGTCAAACAGGCCGCCGGGGTTGCGGATTTCGACCCGGTTTTTGTAGATGGCGATCTGGATGTAGTCGGGCTCGCGCCAGTCGCGGTGGCAAAAGGCGTTGATGATGGCCTCGCGCAGTGCCTCGCGTGAGATTTCGGGCACATCCACCCGGCGCAAGCCCTCCAGCCGCATGCCGATGTGGATGTTTTTGAGGATGTATTTTTCGGCTTCTTCGATCAGCTCCAGGATGTCGCCATCAAAGTCATGCCGGTCGAGGATGGTGGCGCTGGTGGTGCTGGCAAACACGGCGCAGCGCAACTGGATGGGCTGGTCGGCAAAGAACAGGCGCGCCGCGTTGACGGGCTGACCGCCTTTGAGCAGGCCCAGTTTGTCGAGCGCATGGCGGGCGTTGTCTGGGCTGTCTGCCCAGGGCAGACCAGCGCGCTCCACAAAGCGGCGAATTTTTCTTTCGTTCAGCTCGGCCAGGGTGGTGGCACTGGGTTCGTTGTCCCAGCGCAGGGCGGCGCTGTTGCGCTGCAATATCTGGCTCTCCAGCTCGCGGGCGCTCATTTGCCGGTCTTCGTCGGCCACACGGATGTAGGCGCGGCCATAGGCGAAATACGGTTTTTGATGGCCCGTGGCCTGCACGCGCAGGCAGTTTGCTCCCGCCACGGTGGCAGCGGTGATTTGGGGGTAGAGCCGGGGCTCGATGTGCGCGGCCAGTTGTTGCGAGACATCGCGCAGGGTTTTGTCGGTGATGGTTAGCCCAAGCGCCTGGCCCTTGGGCGACACGCCAAACCACAAGTCGCCCTGCCCGTGTTTGTTGAGCATGGCGACCAGCGAGATCAGGCCTTGCTTGAGTTCGGCCAGGCCGGTTTTGAACTCAACAGTTTCGGATTCGGCATGGGGCAGCATGGATAGGCTCACAGCGACTCGGGCAGCAGCACGTACACACCGATCACGTCCACCGGGAGGCAGGGGCTGACGCTGTATTGGCCCACGTCGCGGGCGGCTTCGCGCACGCGGCGGTGGTCTTCGAGCAGGGCCTGGGCGCGCTCAAAGGCCAGTTGCGACAGATAGGCCTGGTTGGCTTGGGCGAAGACGATGGACTGCTCGACCTGGTCGCGAATCATCTGCGGCGGCAGGTTGCTGGTGGGCGTGCTTTGCAGCAGTTGGGCCACGCTGTCGTCGCTGAGCCAGACGGGGTTGGTGCGCCCCTGGGCGGCCACGGCCACGGTTTCTTCGGCCATCATTTGGTAGGGCTGGCGGCGGCGCACATAGCTGAGCTGGTGGCGCAGGCGCAGCAGGTAAACGGTGGTGACGGTTTGAACGGCGTCGGTTTCGGTGGCGGCGCAGCGGGCTGTGAGACCGGTGTCGCCTTGCAGGGCGTTTTCGATCAGGTGGTCGGCCAGCACGGTCACCAGCGGGTGGGTGCGGTGCAGTTCAGCAAAGTCCAGCGGCAGGCCTTTGGCTTCGAGCGATTTGTCACCCTCTTTGATGAGGCCTTCGTCGGCCAGGCGCTGCTGCAGCTCGGCGGGCAGGCGCGTGACGGGCAGGCGCATGGTCTGGCGTTTGGCTTTTTCCAGCGGGGCATTCAGGCGGGCGCAGGCGCTTTGCACAAAGCGCTGCACGTCGTCTTGGGTGCCCAGGGCTTGCTGCTGCTTTTGCCATTCGGGCATGACCTCTTCGGGCTTGATGGCTCGCTGGGCAAACACGGTGCGGTTGGCCTTGGCTTTTTCGAGCGCGTCGGTCCATTGGGTTTGCAGCGGGGCCAGGATGGCCTCGGCTTCGGCAAAGTCAAGGTCCAAGGTTTGCTGACGCTGAGTGGCCACATTGACGCGCTTCATGAGCGCGGCCTTGACCATGGCCTGGTTGATGCGGGTTTTGTCTTCGGGCATGGGCACGAGCACGCCCAGCTCTTTCTGGATGGCTTCGCCCTTGCGCAGGATCACGTTGAGCACAAAGCCGTCGACCGGGTTGTCCTGACCGTAGAGCATGGTGCAGCGCACCTCGGGGGCTTGCTGGCCAAAGCGGTCTACCCTGCCCTCGCGCTGTTCGTGGCGGGTGGGGTTCCAGGCCAGGTCGTAATGGACCACGGCGGTGAAAAGGTGTTGCAGGTTGATGCCTTCGGACAGGCAATCTGTGGCCACGAGGATGCGGGTCTCGGCGTCTTCCATGTCCTCGACCCGCTCGCGGCGTTCTTCGGGGCTGAGTTCACCCGTGACCGACAAAACGGTGGCTTGTTTGAAGTGCTTTTGCAGTTCTTGCGCCACATAGTGGGCGGTGGCCACGTAGCGGCAAAACACGACGGGGTGAAAACCGTCTTTGACCAAGCCGTCCAGATGAGCAATGAGGGTGGCGAGTTTGGGATCACCAGATTTGCCGCTGAGGCGTTTGGCGTCTTCGATAAGCGCATGCAAGCGCTGGGCGTCTTGCAACTTGGCGTCAAGCTGGGCCGGGGGCTCCAGGTCGGTGCTGCTCAGGTCGTCGGCTTGACCATCGTGCAGGCGGTCGTCGCCCAGCAGGTCGTCGGCCTCGGCTTCCAGGGCGGTGCCGGTTTTCCCTTCGAGCCGGGTGGTCAATGCCTTGACGGCGGCTGCGGGGGACGAGGCCACGCAGCGCAGCAGGGCCAGGGTGGCGTACCAGATCAGGCGGGCTTGACCGGTTTGCTGGCCTTCCACCGCTTCAGCCATTTCGCGGCAGTAGGTTTGCACCTGGTCAAAAAAGGTGCCCCAGTCGCCCGTGAGCTGGTAGGTGTGCTCGGTTTTCATGCGGCGGGCAAAACCACGCAGGTCTTGGGTTTGGGCTTGCCATTCCGCAATGTCTTTGCGGCGGCGCTGCACAAAGTGCCGGGCCAGTTGCTGGCGCAGCGGGTCTTGTGCCGAGGTGCGGGTTTGCAGTTGCGCAAATTCGGGGTTGAGCAATGAGAGCAGGTTGTAAAAAGCGGCTTCGTCACCCGAGTGCGGGGTGGCGGTGAGCATGAGCAGGTGGCGTGTGTCGTCTTTGGCCAGGCGCTGCAGCAGCTCAAAGCGCAGTTGCTTGCCCGCGCCACTGCTGGCGCAGGTGTGGGCTTCGTCCACGATGATGCATTCAGGCGCGATGGACAAGAAGTGTTCGCGGTGGCGCTCGCTTTTGATGTAGTCCAGGCTGACGACAACGATGGGGTGGTGGTCGAACAGGCCCACGCCGTGGGGCAAGTCGCGCTCGACCCGGCTGGCGCTGGCGGATGTGAGGGCTACGGCCTGCAGGTTGAAGCGGCTTTGCAATTCAGTCTGCCATTGCTCCACCAGATGCGGCGGGCACAGCACGGCCAAGCGGGTGATTTCGCCACGGTCCATGAGCTCGCGCACGATGAGGCCAGCCTCGACTGTTTTGCCAATGCCCACGTCGTCGGCAATGAGCAGGCGCACGGTATTCAGGCGCAGGGCCATGAGCAAGGGCACGAGTTGGTAGGCGCGGGGCTCCACCGCGATGTTGCCAAACGAGCGGAAGGGGCCGCCACCGGCGCGCAGTTTGAGTCGCAGGGCGTCGCGCATGAGCAGCGCGGCGGCGTGGTTGCCGGGCTTGGCCGGGTCGGGCCATGGGAAGGTGGCGGGTTCGACCGGGCTGAATTCGAGGTCGGGAATGAGGACGATGGTGTCTTCGTCTGAGCCGCCCAGCGGGCGCAGGCGCAAGAGCTTGGCAACGTCGTCAATCGCCGTGTCGGCCTGCACCACCCATTCGCGCCCACGGGCGCGAACGAGGTTACCGGGTTGGAAGTGTGCGGTGGCTGTGGTCATGGGTTGGGGGTTCCGGGGCCGAAGGCATGAGGATAGGCCGCAAATTGTGCTGGCCACTCAGCGGGGGCAGACATGACCAGCACGTCGCGGCCTTTGTCGCGGATGGCCTGGATCACTTGGTCGGTGGGTTGTTCAAGGAAAACGACCAGACGGGCTTGTTTGTAGAGGCCTGCGGCAGTGGCAGCGCCTTCGGCCACGGGCACGGCTGTTTGGTCGGGCAGTTTGTAGCCACCCAACTGGAGGGCATGGAGCCAGCTGGCCAGCGCATCGTCACCGGCCGGTGCCGAGTTGGTTGCCAAGGTGGTGGGCATGGCAGCGCTGCTGGTCGCTGGTACCACCTGAGCATTGGCCAGGGCCACGAGCAGCTTGAGGGCGGCTTCGTTACGGCGATTGATGTGGTCGTGGTCAGGCTGGTTGAAGTAGGACAGCAAGCACTGGTAGCAACCGGCTTCGCAAATGTGCTGGCCGTCTTTGTCGGTTTGCTCCAACTCGGGCAGGTCTTCGTAGCGCCAGGGGCCTTGGGGTTCGTTGTGGTGCAGCAGTTTGAGCGCGGCCACGGCGACCTGGGCCAGGGCTTGTGGTTCGCTGGCCAGGCGGGTGAGCACACCGGCCCCGCCCTCTGCAGCTTCGTAAAACAAAATGGCTTGACGATTGTCTTGCGTGGGCAGGGGCTCGGCCACCAGTTCAGACTCTTCGATCTGGTAGGTCATCTCGATGCCGCGCTTGAGTGCGGCCTGCAGGGTGGCCATGGTTTCCTTGTCCAGGGTTTGCGCAGCGGGCTGCAGAATCAGCACGTTGCGGTAGTCCTCCACATACGGAACGATTTGCTGGTTCGGCACTTTGTCGAGCAAGCCCTCGTCGGGTTCGGCGTTCTCGCTGGACCCCGGCTCGTCTTTTTTGCTCCATTGGCCCGTAACGGGGTTGATGTAAAAGCCGAGCTGGTTTTTGTCTTTGCGGCGACGCCAGCCTCGGTTGATGCGCCAGATGACGGCGGCGGGGGCATAGGTCAAATCTGCCAGAGGGGTGGCGTTCGGGTCGTCCGTGGCTTGAAGCTGGGTCTTGACTTTGGCGATTCGGCCATCTTTGCCGGGCAGGAAGCGGTAGGTCGTTTGAAGCTCAAACCCTTGGCGCTGGCGGTCTTCGTCGTTGATGGAGATGCGCTCGACGGGCACGGTTTCCACCGTTTCAATGCGGTACAGGTTTTTGACCCAATCCTGGTCCGTCAGCAAGGCATCGCAGTTTTCGCAGCGGTCTACGATGGGATCGCTACCACCCACAGTGCCCATATGGGCGTAGCCGCACGTGCTGCAGACCCGACTGGTCAGCGTAGCGAGTTGGCCACTGCCTGAGATGTGGTCGGCATGCCCTGCGTTGAGCTTGGCGCGGACGACGCGGTACATGCGACCCTGGTGGTAAATCAGACTGCGCGGCCCGAACTCGGACAAGGCCAGGAACCTTGGACGGCTGACCATGCTGCCTTCGTCGTCTTTGCCCCCTGCCCCACCACGCGCAGGAATCCAGGCCATGAGTGGCAGGCGCGGGAAGTTGTAGCCCGGCAAGAAGCCCTGGCTGGCCAAGTAGCGGTAGGTGTAGAAGTCGTTGTTTTGGCCGTTTCCGGTTTTCAGCAGTAGCGCGTATTGGTTGGCTGCATCGCCATAACGGCGACGGGCGTTGGTTTTCTCGAGGTTGGTGCTGCTAAAACTTTGGGTGATTGCGTTGGCCATGTCCATTTGCTGTCGTGTGGCCTTGACCAGCGTGCGCCAGCGCTCGAACGCTTGTGAAAAATCCTCTGGCGCAGCGTCAATCGTGCGCCCCGCGTGGTCTTCACTGAACCAGGGGCTGCCTTGCAACTCGGTCTGCAACTGATGCATGAACGCCTGAGCGCTGGCATTGGCCCGTTGCTTGGTCTCAGGTGAGCTGATGGCCTTGAGCAGTTCCTCCTTGAGCGGCTGGTCTTCTTTTTCAAGTTCGAGCAGCGGTGCAATCGACGTATCGAGCTGCACACGGGCAGAAGCCAGCCAAATGGCATGCAAGTGGCTTTCGACCAGGTCCTTGTTGGCCAGATCGAGTGTGGGCGGCTTGACAATGCCATGAACCATCTGGTCGGCGTGGTGAAAGAACCATTGGTCATGGGGGCTGAGTGCTGCGCAATAGGTGATGACCAGGGCCTGCATGCCAGAGCGCCCTGCCCGTCCGCTGCGCTGGGCATAGTTGGCTGGCGTGGGTGGCACGTTGCGCAGGTACACCGCATTGAGGGCCGAAATGTCCACACCCAGCTCCATGGTGGGCGAACAGAACATGACGGGCAGGCGCTGCAAAGGGGCTTCATTGGCGGGGTTGTCGGTCCAGTCTTTGCGGTCTTTGGGGGTGTATCTGAAACGCTGCTCCAGCAGCTGCCGGCGCGTCGCATCGACCTGCGCGGTGTGCTCTTGCGCCTCGAAGTCGAACAAGGCGTGCTGGCTTTGTTGCAGGGTTTGCGAAACAGCGAGGTAAAGATTGCGAAAGAAAGCGTTGTGACGGGCGTCTTCGCCCAACTCTTCGTCACGAACCAGAACCCAGTCCATGGCTTTGGCGTTCAAGCGCCAACCCAAAAGATCGGTATCCATGTCGAACTTCTGGACATAACCGTAGTTGGACGCGGCTTTGAGCAGGTCTTCAACCAATTGAACCCATTGCGGATCGCGCCAACCCGTGATGGCAGCTTTGGCGGGAGAATCCTTCCAGAATGCTGCGGACTTGATTTCCTTGAGCAAGCGGGTACGGGCACCGCCGGTAATGAGGTCTGTGCGTGGTTTGCCCCGGTATTCGGGGCGCCTGCCCAGGATCAGATAACGAGACGTTTCGAGGTTTTCATCATGGGCAAAGGCCCAGCGCTCATTAAGGTACTGGAAAGCGGTGGCTTTGGCGCGTTCTTGCTCGACAGGATCGAGGTACATGGTCTGCAGGCAAAGGCCACGGCGCATGTAGTCAAACAAAACAGCAGCTAACTGGGCACGCTGCTGAGGCAAAAGCTGGGCCAACACAGAACTGGATGCGAACAGGGATGGCTCTGCCGCAAATTCATCCAAGCCTTGATAACCGATGCGCAACAAGTTGAGCTGGTCGAGGTTGGGGTTGTTGAACCGCCAGCCTCGGCGCAGATCGCGCATGAGGCGGTAGCCGATGATGAAGCGCAAAGCCTTTTGCGCGTCTTGGCGGGCCAGGCCCATGATTTTGGGGTTGCGCAGGTACTCGGTCAGGCTGGCCAGATCGACTTTGTCAAAGCCCAGAGTTTTGAAGACCTGATTGGTCAGGTCTTCCTCGGTCAACACACCACCACTGTTTTGCAGCGCGCCAATCAGCGCCGCACGCAAGGTCAGCAAAAAAATGAAATCATTGAAGTGCCCGGCCTGCAAGGCGGCGTCTTGCCGGTTGTCTGTGAAGCCCAGGATCTTGCGCGGGTCGGGTTGATCACCTTGAGTTTCGCCGCCACTGAACAGCTGTCGGATGGCAGTGAGCGTCAGGATGGTGGTGGCAGAGGATCGCCCTTCGCCCGACAAGCTGGCCAGCCGGTTGATGTCCTTACCGTGGGTCTCGTGGGTCTGGCCGCAGCTCAGACAAAAACGGAACTTGCCCGGAATGAACCAATAATCTTCACCGTCGCGCCCGTGTACGCCCTCAGGACCCAGCACAACAGGTTGCGGTACCGATTTCTTGAAGGTGGGTTTGACTTTCGGTTCGGCTCTGCTCAGATCGAGCCAGGACTCGGGCAAGTCTTCAAGATTGCCTTGATAGCCACGCCCGGGCATCTGAGGACACAGGAAACCAAAGCTGGCGTCTTCATCTCCGTCTGAAGAGATGTCGTCAATCTCGCGAGGCGTGAATTCCTGAGCGCTTTGGCCAGATCGCCACACCGGGTGGTATTCCTGACCACAGTCGCGGCAGAAATGTACAGGGTACAGACGCACGTTTTCGTTTTGGCGGCCGGGAGCAAATCGCTGGGCATCCAGGGTGATGTGTCGCTTGCCCGCAGGCTCCAGCGTAGCCAGAACCTTACCGGGACCGCTGATGAACTGGTGCAACTTGAAAGCAAATGGAGGTCTGCCCTGCTCGGTTCTGACATCGTGTGCAGCCACCAGAAATGCCTGCAAGCCAGCACGGGCATGGTCAATGTCGCAGCTCGCATCGGCGGCCAGACGACTCGCCGCATCGTGGAGTGTCAAAGGCTTTGCGCGGCGCGGTGCTTCGTTGCTTGAATATTCAATGCCAAGGTTCAGCTCGACCCAGATGGCCAGTGGGTCGTCCTGGAAGTCCAGGTAGCTGCGCCATTGGAATTGCTTTTGGGTCAACGCTGTTTTAAGAAACGGCTTGACTGCAGGGATGTCCTTGGCCGGATTGGTCACACGCTCCAGGGTCTCGCCAATGACATCCAGCTCAGTGATGGTGGTGCCGAACAGGCGAGAAGCCACATCCGCCACGGTTTTGTTGCGGTCTGCCTGCGAGCCTGTAGAGGACATGGTGGCCGAGGTCCCAATGCACACCATATTGTTGGCCTGCAGTCTTTCGCGGAGTCTGCGCACCAACAAGGCCACATCAGCACCTTGACGGCCACGGTAGGTGTGCAGTTCATCCAGGACCAGAAACTCCAGCCCGGCACAGTGCTCAACAACACCTCTGTCGATTTCTTCATGCCGCGTGAGGATCAGCTCCAGCATCATGAAATTGGTGAGCAGGATGTCTGGTGGGTTGTTTTTGATGCGCTCACGCTCGCTGGAACTCTCCTGCCCCGTGTAGCGAGCAACGGTGAACGGTTGCTGATCTGATGCGTAGCCGTGCAAAAACTTGTCCAGCTCTTCAAGCTGGCTGTTCGCCAAGGCGTTCATCGGGTAAATGACGATGGCACGGGTGCGAGGCTTGGGGTCCAGGGCCTTGGCCTTGAGGATGCGGTCAATGATCGGAATGAAAAATGACAGCGACTTGCCGGAGCCTGTGCCCGTGGTCACCACATAGCTTTTGTTTTGTCCCGCTTTGGCCAAGGCCTCCAACTGGTGGGCATACAGGAACAAGTCTACCGGGGTACCTTCGGTTTTTTTAGCCTTGAAGATGTCGGCACAGGCTGCATGCAAATCGCCTTTGGCAGCGAGTTCCTGCACGGTGCAACTGCGCTTGTAGTTCGGGTTGATCTGGATGAGGGGTTCTGGCCAATAGCGGCCAGCGTTGTACTCCTGCTCAACCTTGGAGAGGATGTCTGCGGCTGATATACGGGAGAAGCTTCGCGAGAAGGTACTGTATTCAGTGATCAGCTGATTGCGAAATTCGAAGACGTTATCCATGCGGCCCGTTCTTGTCTTTCGACACAAAGGAAGCAACTTAGAAGCGTGACCTATTTCACGAGGTGAAGGTTCTACATACTCTTCCAAGAATGCTGTTTAATTGATTTTTAGTTGACTGATTTTTACCCAAAAAACTCCAGGATCGCCTGAGCCGCTCTTGATTTTCGGGCAGTGCTTTCCCGGCCATTGACCAATCAGCGCTTCCAATACTTCCCCCCCGAATAAACCCCTCCCGAGCGGGGCCGGGCGTCGTAAAAACGCCCGGTGGGCTCAAAGCCGAGCCAGGGGCCGGGGTTTTCGAGCAGGCGATCAAAGCCGTTGCGGCGCAGGGCCAGTTGGGCGGCCCGCACGGAGTCAAAGCGCAGTGAATCGATCACGGCGCTGCGTCCCTGGACGGTCTCGGACAAGAAATCATCCGGGCCGCCTGTGCTGCCCATGTCATGAAAAAAGTAGGCCACGGCCCCCTCCGGGGTCTGGGGCTCGATCAAGGCCCAGTTGTGGCAGCACATGCCCAGCACCTTGACCCACCAGTCGCGGTTGCTGATGGGAAAGTCGGGCGGGTCCAGGGGCGCAGCGCCGGTGTCCTGGGGCGAGTCAGGCTGGTAGTGGCGTGCCCGCCATGCCCACAAAAATTTCATGTCGCCGTCACGGTCGGCGCAGGCAAAGACAAAGGGCTGGGCGTCCTGGCGTTCGATGGCCTGCAGGATCTGTTCGGCACGGGGGGCCAGGTCGCTGTCGATGTCGGGCTGCAGCACTTGCGCTGCTTGGGCAAACAGGCCCAGCTCACGGAGTGCTTCGGCCTTGAGCATGGCCTCGACGTCAACACGCTCGTCGAGCAGGGGCAGCAGGGCTTGCAGGTTGGCGGTTTCGGCGTCGGTCAGCGCCCGAGGCGCTTGCATGCGTTCGTCGTTGGCGCGTTGCCAGGCATACAGGCGCAGCAACTGCTGAAAAGGGCGGTCTTGCTGGACGTACTCCAGGCACTGCGCCAGCGTGGCCTGCCCGTAGAACGGAACGTCGCGGCATTGTTGGCCCTGACATTCGGTTTCATGCTCGGCATCAAGCATGCAAAAGAGATGGTGGCAATGGGGGCAGGCCACCAGCGGTGGCGTCTGCGGCAGCATGGGTGCCCGCATTTGGCCATCAGACCGGAATTGCGCCCCGAACGTATTGCCAGAAATCAGGGTCCTGCGGGCAAAAAGATTCTGACAGTGAAGGCAGCGGTAGAGGCGGTGGGGTCCGGGGATCATGTCGGGTCCTTGTCGGGCGTCAAGGCCGGCAGTGTGATCTTGCGCAGGCTCTCAGCATGAGCCTGCCGCACTGTTCATTCAAACAGTGTTTGGACTTATTTGAGGTCCGCAAACAGGCCCTTGGCCAGGGCTTCGGCCGAGCAGGCACGCACAAAGCCGCGGCGCGCAGCGAAGTTAAGGTCCACCAGTTCGGTCACCGGGCGCTGCTCGTAGATGGGGGCAACCATCGGTTCGTCGTGGCAGATGGTTTCGCGAACCCTGACATCGGCGGTGTTGGTGCTGCGCGGGTCACGGGCTTCCCGGACGTCGCGGGTCACGGTCCTGCAGATCTTGCGAAAGCCCATCAGGCGTTCGCCCACCAGAAAAGGGCGCATGACTTGCTGCTGCTGCAACTGCTGGGGCACGACACGAAGCCCCTCGGCCTCGCAGTGGGCCGCAATGGCTTTTTCCTGGGGCGTTGCGCAGGCCACCAGGCCCGCCACCCCGGCCAGCGCCAGCAGACGGACGACGCGGCCGCCCGGCCACGACGAGGGCAAACCAGAAAACATCACGGCGGACCTGAACACGGAGTGGAGCATGACAAAAACCGCAAGCGCCCGGCAGGGCTGGGCAGCGGCGTGGTGGACATGCACAGGACTCTACAACACCCGGCTGCAGGTCCGGCTTGCTGGCAGTTCAGGGCCGGGTGTGGGCCGAGAGTTCGAGCCGCTGCACATCCAGGCCCTGGGCGGCCAGGCGCTGCAGCAGGGCCTGGTAGCGGGCGGGCTCGACCACCGGGCTGCGCGAGAGTACCCAGAGGTATTCGCGGCGCGGCTCGCTCACGGCCACCAGGCTGTAGGCGTCATCGAGGTCCACCACCCAGTAGTCGCCCCAGACCATGGGCAGCCACGACAGCCAGGCCGGCGCAAAGCGCACCTGCAGGCGCGGCGATGTGGCCCCGCCCTGTTGCCAGGCCAGGCCCTGGGCCTGCTCCATCTGGCCGTTGGCCAGGCGGCAGCGGTTGATGACGATGACCGCGCCGTCGGCCCGTGCGCTGTATTCGGCGCTGGTGTCGGCCACGCACTGCTTCTGGAAACGGTTGGGAAATTTGGCGATCTCGTACCAGCGGCCGGTGTAGCGCGGCAGGTCCAGGGTGTCGATGGTGCGCAGCGGGGCCGGGGCCTGAGACCAGGCGGCGGTGCCAGAGAGTCCGGCGGCCAGGGCAATGAGGAGCAGGAGGGATTTCATGGTGAGTGGGCTTGCGGCAATGCCGCTACTGTACGCACATGACGATGACCCGGCCTTGTGCGTTGCTTGTCAGTGCGTTTGCGGGCTTGTTTGACGGCAGTGGCATCGCAGTGGCGTCTGTCCAACGGTTACCATTTGGGCATGGACACCTTTTTCACCCTCGATCCGCTGTGTACGCGGGCGGCACGCCATGAGCGCGCTTTCTGAGCCGGTGGGACTGCACAGCGCCGATGGCCGCGAGGCGCAGCTTTTGTCGGTGCAGTTGCAGGGCGAAATCATGGGGCTGATGTGGCGTCTGACGGCGCGGCAGGTCTGGCGCAATGACAGCGCCACGCCCATGCAAGCGCAGTTTTGTTTTGCGCTGGGCGCTGAGCAGACCCTGCTGAGCCTGACGCTCGAACGCAATGGGCAAAGCCAGGCCATCACCCAGGTGCAGCGGCGCAGCCGCCACCTCGGGCAGGCCACGCTGGGCATGCTCAAGCCCGGCGAACAGTTGGTTGTGGTGTGGCGGGTCGGTCAGTGGATGAGCCTGCAAGGCGGCACCCTGCGTGCGTGCTTGCCGGCCTGTCTGGCCCCGCGCGCCGCCGAGCCCTTGGGCCTGAGCATCCAGGTGCACGACCCGGTGGCCCGAGGCACCGTGGCCAGCCCCACCCACGAGCTGCAAAGGGTGCGCCACGCCAACGGCATGACGCTGGTCCTGCGCCCGCAAGCCTTGCTGGACAAGGACCTGGTGCTGCATGTGCATGGTCTTCGCGAGGCGGTGTTTGCCGTGGCCAGCCCTGATCTGCGCGAAGCCGGCCGCTGCACGGTGCTGGTCAGTGCCAGCCCGCGCTGGCCCGGCGATTCGACCGCACAGGCTCGGCTGCGCCTGAAATTGCTGATCGACAGCTCCAGCGCCATGCCCGCCGATCAACTCGCCCCGCTGCGAAAGGCGCTGGATTCGCTGATCGCAGAGCTGGGGCCGCAGGACCAGTTGTCGTGCAGCCGCTTTGGTGAGCGTGTGCTGCACGAGCTGCCCCGCCTGCAGGACTGCACCGAGGCCTACCGGCGCAGAGCCCGGGCGCTGGCGCGGCAAATGGACAACGCGCTGGGTTTGCCGGCACCGCAGGCGGCGCTGCAGGCGGTCGTGGCCATCCCCGACGAGGCTGAAGAGGCCGTGAGCCAGGCCTGCATCCTGCTCGTCACCAGCAGCCCGATCTGGGCCATCGAGGCCCCGCTGCAGGCCTTGCTGGCGAGTCAGCATCGCCTGCATGTGCTGGCCGTGGGCGACGAGGCCATCGAGAGCCTCTGGCGCGAACTGGCGCTGGCCAGCGGCGGTGCCTGCGCCACGCTGGGGCCGGGCCAGCCTGCGGCCGCCCAGGCGCTGGCCCGTCTGCTTGAACGCATGCGCGGGCTGCGCCCGCTGCAGACCTGGCTTGAAGTCACGGGGGCGCAGACGCTGCGCACCCACGACGACGCGGATCTGGCCGCCGATAGCGATACCCTGCACCTGTGGACCGAGGTGCAAGCAAACCGCAACCTGAGCGATTTGACCGGTTGCCCGTCCCTGCAGGTCCGCCTGCGCTGGCAGTCAACGCACAGCATTGAGCCGCCCGGCCAGGCCTGGCCGCCGGTGCCTGTGCACTGGGACGCGCAGGGCGACGTCAGCCGTCTGCAGGCGGTCTGGCAGGCCATGCGGCTGGCCAGTGAGGCCGAACGGCGCACGCTGCTGGAGCAGCACCAACTGCCCTGGGTGGACTGCAGCCTTCTGGCCGCAGCCCAGGCCACGCCTGCTGTGCCAGCACCCGCTGCGCCAACGCCCGCCAACGCCACACCCATCACGACACCCACCCCGCCAGCCACCGGCTCCAGGTCGATCAGCCCTGCTGCTGCCGGTGCGGCAGCGGGTACACCTCCGCAGCCCCTGATCGTGCTGGCCGAGGCCTTCAACCGGCATGCCGGCGCTTACAGCAGTTTCCGCGCGGCCCTCTCGGCCACACTGCGCGAGCTGCCCATCCAGTCGATGGACCGGCTGGTGCTGCAACTGGCCCGCCAGGCCGGCAGTCCGGCGCGGGTGTGGGCGCTGCTGCTGCACTGCTTGCATGCCGAGCACGAGTCGGGCTTGCAGCCTCATGCCCTGGATTTGCTCGAACAGGAACTGGCCAGCACCCCGGTGGCCGTGCGCAAGGAAGTCCACGCCGCCTTTGTGCGCATGGCCACCGCCGCCGCGACGCAGCGGGCGGCCTGAAACGGGCCTGAAACGGGCCGGTTTGCGTTTCGTGCGACAATGCCTGTGTTGCCGCCGCCAGTGGCCGCAACGTCAGCGTTCTGCTGGGGCCTGACCCGGAACCCTTTCCGCGGTTTTCATGCCCACTCCCCTGAGACTGATCGGCCACAACTGGCCGTTGTGATCCACAACGGATAAAGCCGGTCTCCTGCGCCAGTGCGGCGCTCCTTTTGATGAACTTTGAAGAACTGAATCTGGCTCCGGCCATCGTGCAAGCCGTGCGTGAGCAGGGCTATGAAACCCCCACCCCCATCCAGGCCCAGGCCATTCCCGCGGTGCTCGCGGGCCAGGACCTGCTGGCCGGTGCCCAGACCGGCACCGGCAAAACCGCCGCCTTCACCTTGCCGGTGCTGCACAAGCTCAGCCAGGCGCAGGCCGGCAAGAACCGCTTTGGCGGCAAGGCCATCCGGGCCCTGGTGCTCACGCCCACCCGCGAACAGGCCGCGCAGGTTGAAGAATCGGTCCGCGACTACGGCAAATACCTGCAGCTCAACTCCGCCGTGATTTTTGGCGGTGTGGGCATGAACCCGCAGATCGACCGGGTCAAGAAAGGCGTGGACATTCTGGTGGCCACGCCGGGCCGCCTGCTGGACCTGCAGGGCCAGGGCCACCTGGACCTGTCCACCGTCGAGATCCTGATCCTGGACGAAGCCGACCGCATGCTGGACATGGGCTTCATCCATGACGTGAAAAAGGTGCTGGCCCTGCTGCCGCAGAACAAGCAGAGCCTGCTGTTCTCGGCCACTTTCAGCGACGAGATCCGCGATCTGGCGGGCAACCTGCTCAAGAACCCGCAGAGCATCCAGGTCACGCCGCGCAACACCACGGTGCAGCGCATCAGCCAGGTCATCCACCCGGTGGGCCGCAGCCGCAAGAAAGACGTGCTGCTGCACATCATCCAGCAGCACAACTGGAGCCAGGTGCTGGTGTTCACGCGCACCAAGTTCGGTGCCAACAACGTGGCCGACTACCTGACCAAAAACGGCGTCAAGGCCATGGCCCTGCACGGCAACAAGAGCCAGAGCGCCCGCACGCAGGCGCTGGCGGGCTTCAAGAGTGGCGACATCCGCGCCCTGGTGGCCACCGACATTGCCGCGCGCGGCATCGACATTGAAGAGCTGCCGCACGTCGTCAACTACGAAATCCCGAACATCCCCGAGGACTATGTGCACCGCATCGGCCGCACCGGCCGCGCCGGCAACAGCGGCGAAGCCGTCAACCTCGTCTGTCTGGACGAGGAGGGCTTCATGATGGAGATCGA
>CAYSIY010000016.1:0-20970 GCA_964431215.1 uncultured Limnohabitans sp. | reverse complement strand
CTGAACACCATGTTGTGAAAGCCCTCGTAGGCCTGTGTCAGTTCAGCGAACTTGCCCGAACGCTCCCAGTCAAAGCTGCCCGCGTCCACCAACACGCCGCCGATCACGGTGCCGTGGCCCGACAAAAACTTGGTGGCCGAGTGGTAGAGCAGGTCGGCGCCGTGCTCGAAAGGTTTGATCAGCCAGGGCGAGGTGAGGGTGGAGTCCACCAGCAAGGGCACACCGGCCTCGTGGGCGATCTGGCTGACGGTGGGAATGTCCAGCACGTCCAGACCCGGGTTGCCCACCGTCTCGCCAAAAAAGAGTTTGGTGTTGGGCCGCACAGCCGCGCGCCAGCCGTCGATGTCGCCGGGCTTGACGAAGGTGGTCTCAATGCCAAAGCGCCGCAGCGTGTAGTGCAGCAGGTTTTGGCTGCCGCCATACAACGCGGTGGAGGCCACGATGTGGCTGCTCGCGCCCATGAGCGTGGCGACGGCCAGGTGCAGCGCGGCCTGGCCGCTGGCGGTGGCAATCGCGCCAATGCCGCCCTCCAACGCGGCCACCCGCTGCTCCAGCACGGCGGTGGTGGGGTTGCTGATGCGGCTGTACACATGACCGGCGCGCTCGAGGTTGAACAGGGCGGCGGCCTGGTCGCTGGACTCAAAGACGAACGAGGTCGTCAGGTGAATGGGCACGGCGCGCGCGCCGGTGGCAGGGTCGGGGGCGGCACCGGCATGCAGCGCCAGGGTGTCAAAGCCAGGGTCAGAAGGGCCGGGCATGGCAGGGGTCTCCGATCAGTTTTCTGCAAGCGTCAAGCGTTACGCTCAGCGTCCATTGTGGGCTATATTGAAGCCTCACCACGGTCACACGCTCGTCACTCGGAGAACCACCATGCAAGTCAGCGACATCCTGCGCGTCAAGGGCAACACCCTGTACACCGCCCAGCCCGACCAGCCCCTGATGGACGCGGTCAGCTTCATGGCCGAGAAGGACCTGGGCTCGCTGGTGGTCATGGACAAGGGCCAGGTGACCGGCATGCTCACCTTCCGCGAAGTGATCCAGAGCATCGTCGGCAACGGCGGGCAGGTGGGGGCCTCCACCGTGAGCGACGCCATGGAGCGCCAGCCCCTCATCTGCAGCCCCGGCACCGAAATCGATGAAGTCCGGCGCATGATGCTCGAGCGCCATGCCCGCTACATGCCGGTGGTCGAGGGCAGCATGCTGATGGGCGTGATCAGCTTTTATGACGTGGCCAAAGCCGTGGTGGACGCCCAGAATTTTGAAAACACCATGCTCAAGGCCTACATCCGCGACTGGCCGGCCGAGAAAGACGCGGCCTGAGCCGCGCCCCGGGTGGCAGGCGCTCTGGGATAATCCCCAGCCATGAGCGGCAACACCTTCGGACATCTTTTTTCGGTCACCAACTTCGGTGAATCCCACGGCCCGGCCATTGGCTGCGTGATCGACGGCTGCCCACCGGGCATGGCGCTGTCCGAGGCCGACATCCAGCCCGATCTGGATCGCCGCCGCCCCGGCACGAGCAAGTTCGTCACCCAGCGCAACGAACCCGATGCGGTGCAGATCCTCTCGGGCGTGTACCAGGGCCAGACCACCGGCACCCCGATCTGCCTGCTCATCCACAACACCGACCAGCGCAGCAAGGACTACGGCGACATCCTGCAGACCTTCCGCCCCGGCCACGCCGACTACACCTACTGGCGCAAGTACGGCATCCGCGATCCGCGCGGCGGGGGCCGCTCTTCGGCCCGCCTGACGGCACCCATGGTGGCGGCGGGCGCGGTCGCCAAGAAATGGCTCAAACAGCAGTACGGCACCACCTTGATGGGTTGCATGACGCAGATTGGCGAGGTACCGATCGGCTTTGAGAGCTGGGACCATGTGCCGAACAACCCCTTCTTTGCCCCGGTGGCCGATGTGTCGGCGCTCGAAGACTACATGAACGCACTGCGCAAGTCGGGCGATTCGTGCGGGGCGCGTCTGCGCGTGGTGGCGCGGGGCGTGCCGGTGGGCCTGGGCCAGCCGCTCTTTGACAAGCTCGACGCCGACATTGCCTACGCCATGATGGGCATCAATGCCGTCAAGGGCGTGGAGATTGGCGCGGGCTTTGCCTGCGTTGCGCAAAAAGGCAGCGCGGCGGGCGATTCGCTCACGCCGCAAGGATTTGTGGGCAACAACGCGGGCGGTGTGCTCGGCGGCATCAGCACCGGGCAGGACATCGAGGTGTCGATTGCCATCAAGCCCACCAGCTCGATCCTGATTCCCCGCGAGAGCATCGACTCGGCGGGTCAGACCACCGAAGTCATCACCAAGGGTCGCCACGACCCGTGTGTGGGCATCCGCGCCACGCCGATTGCCGAGGCCATGCTGGCCCTGGTGCTGATGGAGCACGCCCTGCAGCACCGCGCCCAGTGCGCTGATGTGCAGCACGCGATGCCGCCGATTCCCGCCGCCCGGACCTGATGCCGACCAGCCGCCGGGCCTTGCTGCCTTTTTCAGCGCTGTCGGCCAGCTACTTCGCCCACATCGGGTTTTTCAATCCCTACCTGCCGCTGTGGCTCAAGGACCTGGGGCTGTCGCTGGTGCTCATCAGTGTGCTGACCTCGGTGCAGGCCAGCACGCGGCTGTTTGCCCCTTATGTGTGGGGCTGGCTGAGCGACCACAGCGGTGAACGCGTGCGCCTGCTGCGCATCGGGGCCGGGGTGGCGCTGGGTTCGGCCTGTCTGCTCTGGTTCGACCTTTCGCCCCTGTGGCTGGGGCTGGTGCTGTTTGTCATGTTTGTGCACACGAGTGCCATGATGCCCATGAGCGAAGCGGCCATGGCCCACCTGGTCAGCCAGGGCGGAGACTTTGACGCCAAACGCTATGGCCGGGTGCGCCTGTGGGGCTCGATCGGTTTTTTGGTCACGGTGCTGGCGGCCGGTGCCTGGTTCGAGGCCTTTGGCATGCAGCAGTTTCCGACCCTGACCATCGTCAGCCTGCTGGCGGTGCTGCTCAGTGCCTTGGCCTTGCCCGACCTCAAGGAAGCCGTGCAGGCCGGGCCGTCCAAAGTGGCGGTGTGGCCGGTGCTGCGCCTGCCTGCGGTGCGCTGGTTTTTTGCGAGTGCCTTTCTCCATGTGCTCTCGCACATCGGGGTCTATGTGTTTTTTTCGCTCTATCTCGATTCGCTGGGTTACAGCAAGACGCTGATCGGGCTGATGTGGGCGGTGTCGGTCCTGGTGGAGATCGGCTGGTTTTTCTGGCAGTCGCGCTGGCTGCATTGGCTGCCGCTGACCGGCTGGCTGCTGCTGTGTTCGGCCGCCATGGTGCTGCGCATGGCCCTGACGGCAGCCTGGGCCGATGTGCTGTGGGTGCTGGTGCTTGCGCAGGCGCTGCATGCCATCACCTTTGCGGCCCATCACACGGCCTGCATTGCCTTGCTGTCGCACCATTTTCCGGGTCGGCTGCGTGGCCGGGGGCAGGCGCTCTACACCGTTCTGGCCTACGGCTGCCCGGGCGTGCTGGGCGGTCTGCTGGGCGGCTTGCTCAGTGAGCACTGGGGCCTGGTCTCGGTGTTCTGGGCCAGTGTGCTGACCAGCCTGGCGGCGGTGGTGGTCAGCCACAAGGTCTGGCGTCTGCAACATCCTGCGCGGGGTTGACCATGAAACTCCAGCCCGCTGCCTTGCCCGGTTTTTTGGCTGCTCCCATTTCGGCACATCTGGCCGGGGCCCATCGCGCCGTGACGCTGCATGGCGGCGTGCAGACGGTCTGGCATGTGTGGGGAGACGCCCGTCACCCGGCTGTGGTGCTCTTGCATGGCGGCAGCGGCAGCTGGACGCACTGGGTGCGCAACATCGGGCCGCTGCGCGATGCGGGCTGGCGGGTGCTGGTGCCCGATTTGCCGGGCTTTGGTGACTCGGACCTGCCGCCAGGCTGCAGCGATGCGCCGCAGTTGCCCGAGCACCTGCATGCCGGTCTGCTGGCGCTGGCCCCTCAGGGGCCGGTGCAGATGGTGGGTTTTTCGTTTGGCGGCATGACCGCCGCCCTGTGGCTGGCCCAATACCCGCAGGATGCGCAAGCCCTGGTGCTGGTGGGTGCGCCCGGGCTGGGCCTGACGGTGCCCGAGCGCATTGCGCTCAAGGGCTGGCGGCACCTGCCCACGCCCGAGCAGCAAAACGAAGTGCATCGACACAATCTGCGGGCGCTCATGTTCGCGCACGAGGACAGCCTGGACGATCTGGCGCTCGCGCTGCACGCCGCCAACGTCGCGCGCGACCGCATGCCGCGCAGGCGTCTGTCATCGACCTCCATCGTGGCCGACACCCTGCCGCTCCTGCAGGCCCGGGTGAGTGCCATTTATGGCGAACACGACGCCCTGTACCGCCACCGCCTGGCCGAAGTGCGCGAGGCCTTGCCGCGCTGGGCACCGCACTGGGGCCAGTGGCACACCGTGCCGGGGGCAGGGCATTGGGTGATGTACGAAGCGGCCGATGCGTTCAATGCCGCTTTGCGGGACCAATTAATCGGGATCTGACCCCAATTTATTGGATGGCGCTGAGGGCGGCGCGCAGGCCCAGCAGGTAGCTGTCCACCCCGAAGCCGGCGATCTGGCCCTTGGCGATGGGGGCGATGACCGAGTGGTGCCGAAACGCCTCGCGGGCATGGATGTTGGACATGTGCACTTCAATGATCGGGCACTGGAGGATGGCCAGCGCGTCGCGGATGCCGTAGCTGTAATGTGTCCAGGCCCCGGCGTTGATCAGCACGGCGGCGGTGCCGTCGCTGTGGGCGCGGTGGATGCGCTCGGCCATCTCGCCTTCGATATTGGTCTGGAAGCACTCGACCTCGACCCCCAGTTCCTGGCCCAGCGCGACGAGTTGCGCGTCGATCTCGGCCAATGTGACGGTGCCGTACTGCGCCGGGTCGCGCTTGCCGAACATATTGAGGTTGATGCCGTGGAGGGTCAGGATCTTCATGGGGTGCAGGGTGTGATGGGCTTGCACAGGCTAGGCCCGAACGGTCAAAAGGGGTGTGCCTGCAGATTGTCACGGATTTGCGGCAAGATCAGCGGCTTGTTGCCCCCTGAAAAACGCCGCATGGTTACCACGCTCAAGATCGATTTTGTCTCCGACATCGCCTGCCCCTGGTGTGCGGTGGGCCTGTTTTCCATCGAAAAAGCCCTGGAGCGCCTGCAGGGCGAGGTGCAGGCCGAGCTGCGCCGCCTCAAGATGTCCGAGGAGGCCAAGACATGAAGACCGAACGCATGCCGGTGCTGTTTGTTTCCCACGGCTCGCCCTTGTTTGCGGTGCAAGCTGGCCAGGCGGGGCCGGCCTTGCGGCGCTGGGCGAAGGCCCATGCGTCGTCAGATCGGCTCAAGGGCATCGTGATGATGTCGCCGCACTGGATGAGCCCGGGCATTGCCGTCATGACTTCGCCCAGGCCGAAGACCTGGCACGACTTTGGGGGCTTCCCGCCGGCCCTGTACGCCTTGCAGTACCCGGCACCGGGCTCGCCCGAGCTGGCCGGGCAGGTGCTGGCGCTGCTGCAGGCCGCCGGCTTGCCCGCCCAGGCCGATGCCGAGCGTCCTTTGGATCACGGTTGCTGGGTGCCGCTGATGCACCTCTATCCCGAGGCCGATGTGCCTGTGGTGCAGGTTTCGCTGCCCGCCGAGGCCGGCCCGGCGGGCGTGTACGCCCTGGGCCAGGCGCTGGCGCCCTTGCGCGAGCAAGGCATCTTGCTGGCGGGTTCGGGCAGCATGACGCACAACCTGTATGAGCTGCGGCGCGAAGACGGCCCGACCGAGCCCTACGTGACGGCGTTTTGCGGCTGGGTCCATGACACGCTGATGCAGGGTGATCTGCAGGCCCTGCTGGACTACCGTGCCCGCGCTCCGCAGGCGGTGCGGGCGCACCCCACCGACGAGCACTTCCTGACGATTTACTTTGCGCTGGGGGCTGCGGGCTGGGGCCAGCCCGGTGGCAGTGCGCCGGCCTACATCACCCGCGAGGTGCAAATGCGCTCCCTCTCGATGGATGCTTTCAGCCTGCACTGAGGAACACCATGCCAGCACCGAGCCCTGGACTGCACTCAATCGCGCTCACGCAGGCCTATCCCGCCATGGGGGAGGGGTTTCTGGTGGACCGACAAGGCCGCCTGCTGGCTCGCGGCATGATGTCGGCCCATGCCTGAGACCGATCGCCCGAGCTTGCCCGCCTTGACCGTTTACTTTGACGGCAGTTGCCCGCTGTGCCGCCGGGAAATCGCGCTCTACCGCCGACTGCGCGGCGCAGAGCAAGTGCACTGGCTGGACGTGAGCGCGGGCGCTGCGCTGGGGCCGGGCCTCTCTTGCGAGCAGGCGATGCGGCGCTTTCATGTGCGCGATGCACGGGGGCGGCTTTTCAGTGGCGGTGCTGCCTTTGCCCGGCTCTGGCGGGCCTTGCCCGGCTGGCGGGGTTTGGGTTGGGCCTTGGCCTGGCCGCCGATGTCGTGGTTGCTCGAAGGGGCCTACCGTGCTTTTTTGCCACTGCGGCCCCGCTTGCAGCGCGTGGTGCGGCGTTGGTGGCCCGACAAGGAGGCCTCGGCATGAAGGGAGCCACGCGCTTTTGGGGGGCAACGTTTTCTGTGGCCATGGCCCTGGCTGGCATGCAGGGGCTGGCCCAGGCCCAGATCGGGGAGCGGGTGACGCTCGATGATCTGGGCGGGCTGCAGATCGACCGCACCGAAGTGACCATTGGACAGTTTGCCCGCTATGTGCAGGCCACTGGCGTGCGCACCCGCGCCGAACAGGAGGGTGGGGGTTTTGAGTTTGTGGGGGGCTGGCAGCGCCGCCCGGGCTGGACCTGGCGTCAGCCCGACGGGGTGCCTGCAGCGCCCGAGCTGCCTGCCGTGCACCTCACGCATGCGGAGGCCGCCGCGTATTGCCAGTGGGCCGGTGGCCGTCTGCCCACCGCTGCCGAATGGCGCCGTGCAGGCTTTACCGAATTGCGCGCTTTGGCGCCCAGCCCCTGGGTGCGTGGCAAGACTTACCCCTGGCACACGGGCGAGAGCCCGCAAGGTGCCAACACCAGCGACCCCGACCCCTGGCCCCGCGCCGCCCCGGTCACCCAGACGCGGGCGGGGGTGAACGGCCTGCACGATATGGGCGCCAATGTGTGGGAATGGGCGCTGGATGCCCGTGGCCACGAGCGCCAGACCCTGGGCGGCTCCTGGTGGTACCCGGCCTACCAGATGAAAGCCGATGTCGAGGCCTGGAAGGCGGCCGACTTTTATGCGGTCTACATTGGCTTTCGCTGTGTGTACGACGCAGCGCCCCGTCGATGACCGCCACGATGCACAGCCTGCCGCAGGGCTACCGGGCTCTGGTGATCGGCGCCAGCGGCGGCATCGGCCAGGCCTTTGTGCAGGCCTTGAGGGCCGACCCGCGTTGCACTCATGTACTGGCGTTTTCGCGCGGTCAGCCGATCGACTGGGACCTGTGTGACGAGGCCAGCCTGGCGGCGCTGGCCGCGCGGGTGCAGGGGCAGGTGGAGGGGCAGGGGCCTTTGCACCTTGTGGTGGACGCCACCGGTGCCCTGACCCTCGACGGCCACGGCCCCGAAAAACGCCTGCAGGAACTCGATGCCCAGCGCCTGCTGCGCTGCCTGCAGGTCAATGCCGTGGGGCCGGCCCTGCTGTTGCGCCACTTGAGCCCGCTGCTGGCCCGGGGCGAGCGCGTGATCTGGGCCAAGCTCTCGGCGCGTGTGGGCAGCATCGAGGACAACCACAAGGGCGGCTGGTACGGCTACCGCGCCGCCAAGGCTGCGCTCAACCAGCTTTTGCAGACGGCGGCCATTGAGCTGGCCCGCCAGCGCCCCCTGGCGGTGGTGGCTGCGCTGCAGCCGGGCACGGTGCGCTCGGCCTTGAGCCGGCCTTTTGTGGGCGAGGATGCGCTGGCTCCGGAGCACGCGGTGCAGGGCCTGCTGCAGGCGCTGGATGCGGCTGCGCCGACGGGTCGGGCGCTGTTTCTGGACCACCGGGGGCAGCCCATCCCCTGGTGAAATTCAGCGGGCCAGGGCGCGGGCGATGTGCCCCCGTTTGACCGTCGGTCGGGGGCAGACCCCGCGCGGCAGCTCGAACCAGTCGCGCACATCCTGATCCAGGCCCACGCCGTGCATGAAGTTGTAGATGGCTTTTTTGAGGCCTCGGCCCAGCACGTCGTGGTCCACCCCCTTGGGCAGGGGGGTCGGGTCAATGAAGCCGATGTCGTTTTTGGCAAAGCTCACGGGCGGCAGCGGCACCAGCTTCACGCCATAGGCCTCGGGGTTCAGGCCCACGGGTGAATGCACCGTGCAGACAAAACGGTGGAAAAAACCGCTGTGGATGCAGCCGCTCTCAAAGAGCTGGCGCACGTACTCCAGTGCGTCCACCGTGTCCTGCACGGTCTGTGTCGGAAAGCCATACATCAGGTAGGCATGCACCAGAATGCCGGCATCGGCCATGCCGCGGGTGACGCGGGCCACCTGTTCCACGCTCACGCCTTTTTGCATGAGCTGGAGCAAGCGGTCGGAGGCCACTTCGAGACCTCCGGACATGGCGATGCAGCCGCTCTCGGCCAACAGCTCGCTCAGTTCGGGGGTGAAGGTTTTCTCAAAGCGGATATTGCCCCACCAGCTGATGGCGACCCGTCTGCGCAGCAGCTCCTGGGCCAGGGCCTTGAGCATCTTGGGTGGGGCCGCCTCGTCGACAAAATGGAAACCGGTCTGGCCCGTTTCATCGACGATGCGCTCGATGCGGTCAACCAGGGTGCTGGCGCTGGCCATTTCGAAGCGGCCAATGTAGTCCAGGCTGACATCACAAAAGCTGCATTTCTTCCAGTAGCAGCCCTGCGCCACCGTGAGTTTGTTCCAGCGCCCATCGCTCCAGAGGCGGTGCATCGGGTTGAGCAGGTCCAGCAGGCTCAGGTAGTCGTGGATGGGCAGCCCGTCCCAGGTGGGGGTGCCCACCTCCTCAAAAGGAATGTCCGGCTCGGGCCAGTTGAAATACTGGACGCGTCCCGCCTCGCGCACAAAGGTGCGCACCAGACGCTGCCGACTGCGCTCGCCCCGCAGGTGCTCGATCAGTGAGAGCAGCGGCCGCTCGCCACTGTCCAGCGTGACAAAGTCCACAAAGTCAAACAGGCGCGGCTCGGCCAGTTCGCGCAGCTCGGTGTTGACAAAGCCGCCGCCCAGGCCAATGCGCACTTCGGGGTGGTGCTGCTTGATGGTCTGCGCGATGCGCAGCGCGCCATAGACCGAACCCGGAAAGGGCACCGAGAGCAATACCAATTGGGGTTGGTGTTGCGCCAGGGCCTGCAGGGTCAGTTCGGCCAGTGTGCGGTCCACCAGATTCGGGGGGGCGGCCAGGGCCTGTGCCAGCGGATCAAAGGTCGGCTGGGCAGCGGCCAGTCGCTCGGCGTAGCGCACAAATTCAAAGCGCTCGTCCACCGCGCCTTGCAGCACATCAGCCAGGTCGTTGAGGTAGAGCGTCGCCAGGTGGCGGGCCCGGTCGCTGGCGCCCAGGGCACCAAACGCCCAGCCCAGCGGGTCACCGGTTTCTTCATCGTCGTAGGCGTCCAGCGCGGCAAAACGTGGGCCTTCGGGCAAATACGCCCGGCTGGCGATGCGGTGGGCCAGTGTGCTGTCGCGCCCTTGCAAAAAGGCAATCACGCGCTCAATCGTCTGGGCGTAGCGCTCAAAGTGGTCAAGAAAGAAATTGACCGAGCCGTTGCGCCGGGCTTCAGGCAGGGCCAGTGCCGCTTCGCGCAGCCCGGTCATGCCGGTGCGGCTCATCAGCCTCAGGACCAGCGCCAGCGCCAAGTCGGCCTGCACCGCATCGACCCCCCGCGTGCGCAGAAAACCCGTGAGGTAAGCGGTGGAGGGGTAGGGGGTGTTGAGCTGAGTCATCGGCGGGATGAGGCTCAGCACCTTCATGTGTGTGGCAGGAGACATGGAACAAGGTTTCGGGCAAGGCCTGGATTATCGGTGGCTGACGTGCCGGGGCAGGGCCGCGAGAATGTGCTGACGTTACCCCGTAATGACCAGCAAAGTCAAAGCGGTGATGCAGGGCATCCGGCGCACCAAGGGCACGGCCCAGCGCAGGGTACATGCCTTGGTCAAAGACGATTTGATCGCAGCCCTCGCACTGGCAGACAAGCAATTGCCGAACAAAGCGGCCAGAGATCGAGCCTTGCTGTTGATGGGCTTTGCCGGGGCATTCCGACGTTCGGAACTGGTCGGCATCCGAGTCGAACACCTGAGCTTTATGGAGGCGGGTGTTGAAGTACTGCTTCCACGGAGCAAGACTGACCAGGAGGGCGTAGGCCGTACCGTCTTCATTCCGAATGCGCGGGGAGCGGTGTGTCCGGTCAAGGCCCTGCAAAGCTGGCTTGCGCTGGCAGGCATTGAAACAGGCTTGGTCTTCCGTTCGATTTCCAGACACGACCACATTGGAGCCCGTTTGACGGCCCAAAGCGTGGCGCTGATCGTCAAAGCGGCCATTGGCAGGGTGCGTGGCCACGATGCGCAGAACTATTCCGGGCACAGCTTGAGGTCTGGCTTTGTCACCCAAGCGGCCATGGCAGGGTTGCCTACGTTTCAGATCAAGGAAGTTACTGGCCATCGTAGTGACTCGACTCTTGCGAAGTACGTTCGCCCTGTGCAGCGCAGAAAGGTGCCCAGCTTGCTATGACGCACCGGACATTTGCACAACTCCGCGCCGAATTCATCCGGCAGTTCAACGCACTGGCCCAGCACAAGAGGCGCTACGAGGTGTTCCGTGACTTTGTGACCCTGAGCGCCATCAGCCTGAACAACGTCATGGAGCCAGACGCTGAACGCAAAGCCACGCTGGAGTCCGAGTACACGGGCATCATCCGGGGCTACAGCCACGAACAGGCCCAAGGCTTTGCCGAACTGCTGGGGCTGGTGGTCAACATGCTGGAGCCTACGCCTCAAGACGTGCTCGGGGACCTGTACATGGAGCTTGACCTCGGCAACGAAAGAGCGGGGCAGTTCTTCACGCCCAACACCATCAGCCAGTTCATGGCCAGACTCAACGGCGTGGAGCCACCGGCTGGTCAAAACTTTGTGAGGGTGTGCGAGCCCGCATGTGGCGCTGGGGGCATGGTGCTGGCGATTGCCCAAACCCTGATCGAAAGCGGCAAGAATCCTGTGCGGGCCATGTGGGCGCAGTGCCAAGACATAGACCGTACCGCAGCACTCATGTGCTTTACCCAGCTTTCACTGTGGAACATTCCGGCGGTGGTGATCGTGGGTGACACGCTGGCCAATGAGGTGCGGGAGTGCTTCTACACGCCTGCGCATTACATGGGAGATTGGGAGTGGCGGCTTGACCGAGAAAAAGGCTCCCAAGAACAGGCACAATCGCACTCGAAAGCGTTGCTCACAGAGCCTACCGACCACGAACCACGCTCACAGATTCAAATGCAGTGGATTTTTTGAAAGACTGTCTGCACAGAAGTGTTTGACCTGTATAAAATAACAGTATATGGTGACCGCACCAATTCATGATGAAGCAGCCTAGAGGAATATCCGCCATGTCCATCTTTGTTCCCGGAGGTCAATCGTTCACAGCTCCAAACGAAACAGTGGAGGTGCGTGAGCCAGCGCGTAGCCGTACAACCAGCGCGGAAACCAAAGCCCAGATCAAGGTAGTGTCCTTATTTTCTGGCTGCGGAGGCATGGACTTGGGCTTTGCTGGAGGGTTCTCCCTCTTGGGCAAACGTTACGCCAAAAACCCCTTCGATATTCTTTGGGCCAACGATTTCAACGAGGCTGCTTGCCGAACGTATGCCCGTAATGTGGGAAAACACATTCACCACGGCGATATCTGGAAGCTGATTGACCAAGTGCCAACTGAGGCAGATGTGGTGATCGGTGGGTTTCCTTGCCAAGACATTTCTGTCAATGGCAAGGGTCTGGGGGTTGATGGAAAACGAAGTGGCCTGTACCGTGCAATGGTGGAAGTCGTTTCTCGGATCCGCCCCAAGGTCTTTGTTGCTGAAAACGTCAAAGGCCTGTTGATGAAGCACAACGCCAAGTCGCTTGAGCGAGTTCTGACCGACTTCAAGGCGCTGGGCTACGACGTTTCATTCCAGCTCTACAACGCCGCAGACTATGGTGTTCCTCAAAGCCGCGAGCGTGTCATTATCGTTGGCACAAGGCCGGGTATTCCAAAGTTTCAGCCACCTAAGCCAACACACAATCGGCAAACCCATGTGACGGTGGCGCAGGCAATTGGTGATCTTGTCACCGCCGCTGAAGACGAGAACATTAATCACATCTGGAGCCGTGCCAGCAAAAGCGCTGAGCAAGGCAGCCGCAGAATGGTTGCTGATCGTCCCGGCTACACCATACGTGCTGAGTGCCATGGGAACATTCAGTTCCACTACGAACTTCCGCGCCGTATTTCTATGCGCGAGGCCGCACGGCTGCAATCCTTCCCCGATAAATTTATTTTCGACTCCAAGTTACGAGAGACAGAGCGCCAAGTCGGTAATGCTGTGCCTCCCGTTTTGGCATGGCACATCGCCCGTGCAGTCGCCCTCTGCCTGAAATAGGCGCACAAATTTCTTCGCTCACGTTCTGGGAGTAGTCCGGGCGTGTTACGCTTTCTAGCCATAGAGCTAGGAGAGCCGACAGCATGACCGAAGACGATTTCAAGACCATCCTGAATGACGTATGCACCGCCTTGACCAATGAGGCCGTCAAAGCAGGCTTCGCATCTGCGAAAAGTTTTGAAACTCGTGTCCGTGAAGAAGTCACCAAAGCCGTTGCTGCATTTGGAATTCATGTTGATCCAAACCCTCCAGCACAAGGCTTTCCAGACATTGCCGCAGGTCGATTTGGTATTGAGGTCAAGTTCACTACCAACGACACTTGGCTGAGCATTGCCAACAGTGTCTTGGAGACAAACCGTGTTCAATCCGTGGAGCACGTCTATGTTGTTTTCGGCAAGACCGGCGGCAGCCCCGAAGTGCGCTGGAGTGGGTACGAAGACTGCGTTGTTCATGTAAGGACTTCACACGTTCCTCGGTTTGAGGTCGAACTTCCTCCCTCAGGCGGTACGCCGCCCCTTTTCCAGCAAATGGGCATTCGCTATGACGAATTTAGGCGTTTGCCCATGGACGAAAAAATGAAGCACATCCGCCTGTATGCAAGAGGGCGGCTAAAAAAGGGTGAACGCCTTTGGTGGCTTGAGGACACAGATGAACCCACTCATGCGCTCCCGATTCAAGCACGGCTGTACACAAAACTTTCGACCGAAGAAAAGACCCGCCTACGTGCTGAGGCCGTTTTGCTTTGCCCATCCATCGTGAAATCAGGCCGTGCCCGCGATAAATACGATGATGTGGTGCTGTACCTGCTGACATATCGAGGCGTTCTTTGCCATCAGGCCAGAGACTTGTTTTCTGCTGGCAGCGTGGCGAATCCCGAGAACGACGATGAGGGGGGCATTTATATTGAGCGAGCGCTCCGCTTGCTTGAACCCCAAATTCGCGAGGCTGCTGAATACTTGGATGATGCCCTGTTTGTTGAATATTGGGGAGAGTCTGTGCCAAAAGAGCAAAGACTGAAAAAGTGGTTGATAAAGGCGGATGCGCTTGCAAGTGGTTGGAAGCCATCTACCTCGTTATTTGTTTAGTCAGGAGCTGACATTGATTGGAGTGTCAATAATACCCACGATCAGGAAGGTATCCTTGCGGATGAATCTAATCAGGTACGTCCAAGAACCTTGTTGAGATGGCGAGTTCGATCAGGAAAAAGAAAATCAGCCGAATTAAGATGCGTACCAAAATTCAATAAAGACTATGCAAAAGGAAGCCCTTCTAAAACTAATCGCCGAAACCGCCTACAACGCTGGGTACGGTGCTAAGAAGCATTTAGCAACATACGACATCATAGAGAAGCTTCCAGGCTGGGTGGCATTTTTATCAGCAACGGCGGCGATATTAGCATTGTTCATTCCTGCTTTCGAGGCCAAATGGGTCTCTGCGACCTTCATCATTATTTCCGTCGGCACAGCTAACATCCTGCTCTATGACCGAGAAAAATCAAAGTATGCCGAGGTTGGTTCAGCTCTGACTGAGAGATTTCATGAGCTTAGAGTTCTTTATTATGAAGTTAAGCCTATGCCTGATGGCACTGATCTTCCTAATCATGCCGAGCGCCATGCAACCATTCAAGAAAAAGTGTTGAAAACCAATGTCGTCAAACAGATTTTTTTGAGCGACTGGTATGCGCATTACAAATTCTTCTGGCAGCAGCAGACCGGCTGGTTAGACGAACAACTCAAGTTCACCTTGCTCCGAGATAAGCTTCCACTTAGTTTTACCGTAGCAATTATCTTGGCATGCTTCGGAGCCCTTATTTGGTTCGCTTCTGGGCAGGTGACATTATTTCTTTGTCGAACTTGATCGGCCATGCTGGATCATTTTAGTAATGGCGAAGGTGATTTGCCAGTGAGTCTTGGAAGTGTCGGGGTACTGAACTTAAGGAGTGGAATACATGGGACTTGGTGATTGGTTTAGTACGTTCAACGGGAATCTACAGATAACCGACGGAGGGACGATTTCGACGCGATACAAAAACATCACGCGACGGTTGAACACGGATTATTGGAAAACTACGTCTGAAACCTCTCACAGTCTCTATGTTGGCTCGTATGGTCGAAATACTGCGACAAAATCCATTAGCGATGTGGACATGATTATGCAACTGCCCTACTCGACATATGAGCAGTACGACAAATACAAGGGAAACGGTCAGTCGGCATTGTTGCAGGCAGTAAAAGCATCGGTGGAAAAAACTTATGCGACTACGAGCATAAGCGCAGATGGGCAAGTTATCTTGATCCCCTTCAATGATGGGATAACGTTCGAACTCGTGCCCGCATTTTTGAACAAGGATGACAGCTTTACATTTCCTGATGCAAACGACGGAGGCTCGTGGCGAGCAACAAATCCACGTCCTGAGATAGAAGCAATTCGTACGCGAAACGTTTCTTGTAACTACAACTTGATCCCTTTGTCCCGCATGATGCGTGCATGGAAGCGTGTGTGGAACGTGCCGATAGGTGGGATGTTGATCGACACGCTGGCTTACCAGTTTATCGAAAACTATCAGTACAGAGACAAGTCGTACGTTTACTACGATTGGATGTGCAGAGACTTTTTTAAGTGGATGGCAGAACAAGACGAGAATCAAGAATACTGGCGTGCACCTGGCAGTGGGCAGTATGTCTGGGGCAAAGGCCTCTTTCAGTACAAGGCGAAGCGCTGCTATAACCTTTCACTTGAAGCAATCGACCATGAAATGGCCAGTCCAAAGCGTGAATGGTCGGCGAAGCAGAAATGGAGAGAAATCTTCGGTACTGATTTTCCGAGTTAGTAGCGTTGAGGGGCTCGATCTACAGGAGTTGAATATCCGCTGATATGACTGAGATCGTGAGAAATAAAACGAGCATGAATCGAGGTGAGTAAATGAATGAAATAAAGAAAAATGTGGGAGAGGAACTGCGTAAACTCTGTGAGTCTGACGAAGATGTTGCAGCCGTTTGTGAAGTCCTGCGCACCTATCAGCGAGGCCGCTGGGAAATCTCTACCAAGCGTCTCTGTATTCATTTGATGGATGCTGGATACGACCTGACGCGATCACAGGTTACCGCCGCATTCAAGAAGCTCCAAAGCCTAGGCCTCGGTACTTTCGTGGCCGGTCGCAGGGGCAGGGAATCACGGTTCGTGTTTGCTGAGCGAGTCACGATCATCGCGCGCCTGTTGGCGGGTGAGGAAATCGATGTGATCGAGCATGACTTGAAGGAGGAAGACACACGGGTTTTCCCAGAGACCATTGAGCACTCTTTCGCTCTCCGCCCAGATTTCACACTGAGTGTAGAACTGCCTGGCGATCTGACTGAATTTGAAGCTAACCGCTTGGCGCAGTTTTTTGGGTACCTTGCATTCCAGCCTGATTGATGCATCTGAGTAGAGGGGTGCTCGTTGCGCAAAGTGACCTTTGGCGCTGCCTTCGCAACGTAGCGATTACGCGCACTTAACACTAATCAGCTCACCAGTGGATTAAGTTATGCGTCGGCCTCTTCCTTCGTAATTGGTGGTGGGTTCTCAATTAAGTTTGCTCGATTTAAGTGTTCAAATGGTTTTGCTTCGGATTCATTCAATATGGTTTCCCAATTGCCTTTGTTGATACTCTGAACATTGAGCCACAAAAGAACAAGTTCGTATTGTGAAATTTGTGACTTGATCAAATCGTAATATCGTTTTCGTTGACTCTCTGTCGCTTCTATTTGCGCTGCTCCATCTTTTACATGCTTAAACAAATGGTACACAGTGCGGAAATAGTGCTCAATCTCCCAGCCGTCTGATTCAAGAAATCGTTGATATGCTGTTGACATTGAGACATTATCTGTTTGAGATATTCTGACTATTTTTCTATAGAAAAGTCGAAAGCAATCACGACCGTGCATGATCGTTTTATCTTTCATCTTTCTATCTATACTTTGGACAATTGAGGCATGCAGTTCAATTAAGGCATAGAATTGATTTTCAAATGCCTGTAATCTTGCTGCTTGTGTTTGGCTTCTTAGTGTTGCCGCAACAAGCACGACCGAGATTAAGCCGAAGAGTGGATTTAGTAAGCCTCCCATGTAATCACCAAATTGCCCCCACTCTGCGACGCTAGTTGAGATATCCGATTTTCGAAAATTCATCGCAAAGAGTATCAGCAAAATAACGATCCCTGCTATTCCATATCGAATGGGATGTTTAAGTAATGATTCATTGAGTTTCATAATTGCTGCGTTGTAATGAGTGGATTAAATGGGTTTCAATGCAACTCTGCCGCTGATCCGCAGCACTTCTTGAACTTCTTGCCGCTGCCACAGGGGCAGGGTTCGTTGCGGCCTACCTTGGTGCGCAAGCGTTGTGACGTTTCCCGCTCGTGGATGGCCTCGCGCAGCGGCAACCAAAAGGCGTGGATGTTCACCAAGCTGTCTTCAATCTGCTGGGCCAGTTGCTCGCGCTGCTGGGGCATTCTGGTCAGTTCATCCTGGTCGGCAGAAAAGTCTTCTTCCCCCAGCAAGCCAATGGGCCTGTACCACTGCTGGCCCTGAGGGCTGTCAAACAAGGGCTTCCATGCGGCACGGTTCAAAGCCACGCCTTCGCTAAAACCATAGGCCCACATTTCCGCATCCTCGAACTCGCCTATGTCGTATTGGCAGGTGTTCCAGTAGGGCACCACAAGCGGCGGCTTGTGCTCAAAGCCTTGGATGATGCTGTTGTAGTGTCGCATGACCAAGCCCATGATGCGGTTGAGCTGCTCGATGCTGTCCATGGGCGGCATCATGGCTGTATCTTCACCCCAGACTTTGGGCAACCACTGCTTGGGCATGATGGTTTGCGGCCCTATGGCGATGGCATGCAAATACCCGTCCAGCGTGTCCAGCGTCATGCCTTCATCGTTGTCCACGCCGTAGAGCAAAAACTGATCGAGTTCTTCAAGCTCCTCGTCGGACAGTGGGGCCATCATGTCTGGCAGCCCTTGGGCTGTGGCTTGGCTGGCCTGCCCAAGGCGTTTCAGCAACTCAGGTTCTGCAGCTTTGGCCTCTTCGTTGGCCTTGGTGATGAAGCTGCCAATCCCCTCGGTCTCGATGGCCATGAAGGCTTCTTCAAGCGCTTGCTTGTCAGTTTCAAACAGGTCATCCCACACGGTGGATGTGCCGCGTTCATCCACCACTTCAAGGCTCCACTGGGTATCTGCGCAACGGTAGATTTGAATGCGCACACTGTGGCCGTCTGCGCTGTAGGTCTGCTCCAGCGGCGAGTGGATGATGTCGATGTCCTCGGTCATGCGTCCATCATATAAGGGAAAAGGCCGCAAAATCTTCCAACCTTCCCCTGTCGTAGCAATCAGCGTCTGGCAGCTACACGAACGCCATATAGGTGAAGCCCAGCGACAAGACCACCGCGAGCGCAGAAAACCCGTGAGGTAAGCGGTAGAGGGGTAGGGGGTGTTGAGCTGAGTCATCGGCGGGATGAGGCTCAGCACTCTGAAGTCGGCAAGGCGCGGCATGCACCGATTATCTGTCCATGGCGCAGGGCTGAAGGGGAGCACGGGCATCTGCCCGCGCATCTACCCGAGCACCTGCCCGCGCAGGTCGGCCGTCAAGCTGTCGCGGTGGCCAGCGCCGAAGGCGCCCGCACGCTGGGGGCCAGGCCCTGGACCACATGCCCTGCGAGCTGGTGCGCCGTGATGGCCGACAGCGTCCAGCCCAGGTGACCGTGTCCGGTGTTGTAGAACACATTGGCTTTCTGGCCGGCGCCCACGCGGGGCAGCATGTCGGGCATCATGGGGCGCAGACCGGCCCAGGGCACCACCTTGCGGGTGTCGATGCCCGGAAAACACGCGTTGACCCAACGCACCAGCGGCGCGATGCGGTCGGCGCGGATGTCGAGGTTGAAGCCGTTGAACTCGGCGGTGCCCGCCACGCGGAAACGATCCACGCCCAGGCGGCTGGTGACCAGCTTGGTCTCGTCGTCGAGCAGGCTGACCTGCGGCGCGGCGGCCTGGCTGGCGGCATCGGGCATGTTGACGGTGATCGAGTAGCCCTTGACCGGGTAGACATTGAGGCGGTCACCCAGTTGCGAGGCCAGACGGCGGCTGTGTACGCCGGCGCTGATGACGATGCCGTCAAAGCTCAGGGTCTCAAGCAGGCCGTTGTGGCGGACCTGTACGCTGGCGGTGGTGCCGTCGCTGCGGACCGACAGCACCTCGTGACCGGTGAGCATTTTCACCCCCAGCCGTTCGCAGGCCTGGGCCAGGCCAAAGGTGAACTTGTGGATGTCGCCGGTGGAGTCGCTCTCGGTGAAGTAGCCCCCGTGGTACTGGCCCTGCAGCGTGGGCTCGATGGCACGCATTTCTTCGGGCGTCACGGCACGGCGCTCCAGGCCGCCGGCGGCCAGCAGTTTCGACACCCGGCCCGCATGCTCAAAGCCTTTTTTGTCGCGGTAGATGTGCAGGATGCCTTCGCGCTTGTGGTCGAAATCAATGCCCTCGGAGGCGGCCCAGTCAAACAGGTGCTCGCGAGCGGCAATGGCCAGCCGGGTGGTGGCGATGGTGTTGCGTTCGTATTTCGGGATGTTGGCGACGAATTCGGCGATCCAGCTGAACTTGTGCCAGCTGGGCTTGGGGTTCATCAGCAGCGGCGCGTCGGCCTTCATCATCCACTTGAGGCCCTTGATGAGGGTGGAGGGATGGGTCCAGACCTCGGCATTCGAGGCCGAGAGCTGACCGCCGTTGGCATACGAGGTTTCCATCGCCGCGTAGCGGTTTTTTTCAATCAGGGTGACTTCAAAACCCTGACGGGCCAGGGCGTAGGCGGAGGTGACACCGGTGATGCCGCCGCCGATGACGACCAGGTGTTTTGCGGGCGTGTGCTTGTTCATGGAGCTCTCTCTTGGCAAACGTCTCAATGGGAGGACAGGCAGCGCACAGCATGTGGACTGCATGACCCCCTCTGTTTGAGACCTGAGAGATTCGTTCCCGGAGGGAACTTGCTCCTGCGGTGGACCGGGATGACGAACCCTGGCCGCTCTTCAGAGTGTGTGGCTGCCCATCGGGGGATGGGTGCCGACCTGCATCGGTCCTTTGGCCTGAGAGTTTCCGGGGCGGTTGCTCCTTCGGCGCTGCCTGGGCCGTCTGAGGGCTGGCAGTCTCTCCCGATGCGGGTGGGTGATCATAACCGTGTCACAGGAAAATGCGACAGGAAAATGTGAAATCCGGGCCGCTCCTTCAAAGCCACTTTTGCATGAAGCTGGCCTGTCCGGCCGCCGGGTCCAGCACATAGGGCGCAAAACCAAAGCGCTCGTAGCTGCGCAGGGCGGGGGTGTTGCCTGTGAGCACTTCGAGCGTGAGCTTGCAGCAGCCCCGTTCGCGGGCGTGCGCCTCGGCGGCGGCCAGCAGGGCCTGACCCACGCCCTGGCCCCTGTGCGCAGGCAAGACCGCGACGTCATGGATGTTCATCAGGGGCCGGGCCTTGAAGGTGGAGTAGCCTTCGATGCAGTTGATCAGTCCCACGGGCTGGCCACTCTGCCAGGCGATGAAGCTCACCGCGTCCGAACGTGCGGCCAGATCGCTGCACAGACGGTGCTTGACCTCATCGCTCAGGCCTTCGCCGCCGCCCATGGGGTCACGGGCGTAGGCATCGAGCAGCATGACCAGGGCCTGTGCATCGGCCGCCTGGCGGTAGTCCACGCGTTGTACCTGGAGCATGCTCAAGCCTGGGCGCCATAGGCTTCGAGGGGCACGCAGCTGCAAAACAGGTTGCGGTCGCCATGCACGTTGTCCACTCGGCCCACCGGTGGCCAGTATTTGACGCTGCCCGGCATGCGGCCCTGCAGCGCGGCACCCACTTCGCGCGGGTAGGGGCGATTCCAGTCGGCTGCCATCAGGCTCGCTGCGGTGTGGGGGGCGTTCTTGAGCGGGTTGTTGTCCTGCGGCCAGGCCCCGTTCTCGACCTGACGGATCTCCTCGCGAATCGCGATCATGGCGTCGATGAAGCGGTCAATCTCGGCCAGCGTTTCGCTCTCGGTGGGCTCGACCATCAGGGTGTTGGCCACAGGGAAGGAGAGTGTGGGCGCGTGAAAGCCGTAGTCCATGAGGCGTTTGGCCACATCCTCGGCCATCACCCCGCACGTGTCCTTGAAGTGGCGCAGGTCCAGGATGCATTCGTGGGCCACATGGCCGTTTTCACTGGCGTAGAGCGTGGGGTAGTGCGGTGCCAGGCGCTTGCTGATGTAGTTGGCGGCCAGGATGGCGGCTTCGGTGGCGTGTTGCAGGCCTTCGGCCCCCATCATGCGGCAGTACATCCAGCTGATCGGCAAGACCGCTGCGTTGCCCAAGGGGGCTGCGCTGACCGCACCCACGCCATTCACAGGTACACCGC
>CAYSIY010000015.1:0-22025 GCA_964431215.1 uncultured Limnohabitans sp. | reverse complement strand
GGAAGTCGGTCATGCGGCGGCACTGGAAGGTGTAGATGCTGACCCACTCCAGCTCGAAGGGCCGATCGCTGCCCAGCATGGCCTGCAGGCGCGGAATGACTTTTTCGGGCTTTTTTTCTTCTTCGGGATCGGCGTCCCAGCCGAGCTGGAAGTCGATGCGCCAGACGTTGTGGCTCTGCTTGTGCAGCAGCACGCTCTGGTTGGGGTGAAAGGGCGGATCGAACCAGAACCAGCGCTCGGCGGGATAGTCAGCCTTCATGACCACGTCGGCGATCAGGAAGCGGTCCTGGAAGACGCGGCCTTCGATGTCCAGCCCCAGGTGGCGACGGATCGGGCTGCGCGCGCCGTCGGCCACCACCAGCCAGTCGGCTTCGATGTCGAACGGGCCGTCGGGCGTCTCCACGGTCAGGGTGGCATGGTCGTCGTGGCGCGTGACGGCCGTGACCTTGTGTTGCCAGCGGATGTCCGCGCCCAGCGCGAGGGCGCGGGCGATCAGCATGTCCTCAATGTGGTACTGCTGCAGATTGATCATGCCCGGGCGCTTGTGGCCTGCATCGGGCACCAGATTGAACTGGTAGACCTCGTCCTGCTCCAGGAAGGTTCGACCGATGTTCCAGCTCACGCCCATGTCGCAGGCCGCGTCGGCAATGCCCAGGCGGTCGAGGATTTCGAGCGAGCGCTTGGCATAGCAAACCGCCCGCGAGCCGACCGACACCGTCTTGTCGTCGTCGAACACCAGCACATCGAGCCCCCGCAGGCGGGCGTCGATGGCAGCGGCCAGGCCCACCGGGCCGGCACCGATGACGATCAGCGGCTTGCGCAGCGGCGGCACGGCCTTCAGGTCGGTCGGCGCCTGGTACGGATAGATCGGTTTGAGGTCAGCCCCCATCGGGTGTCTCCTGCCATGGTCAGAACCTTGCCCGAGGTACGGCCCTGCAGGCGAAGGCTGTAATTTACTATAGATAAATCTGTTTACCTAAACGTAATTTTGGGGTTTCGCCTGGGGTTAGCGAGTGTTGGGGGCGGCGCTCGCGGGCCGGACCGGCGCAGACGTTATGCTGGCACTGTTTTTTGCATGACCCCTGAATGAGCCAGCCCTTTACCCCCGTGAGCAGCGGTGCCCGCCTGTCCGACCAGGTGGCCGAACAGCTTGCCGCCGAAATCCGGCGGGGCGGGCTGACACCGGGCGACAAACTGCCCACCGAGGCCCAACTGGCCCTGCAGTTCGGCGTGAGCCGCACCGTGGTGCGTGAGGCGGTCTCGCGCCTGAAGTCACTGGGTCTGGTGGATTCGCGCCAGGGCAGCGGGGTGTTCGTGCAGGCCTCGGCCTCCTTTGCGCCGCTGCACTTCGAGCCCCGCCATGCGGCCTCGCAGCAAGCCGTGATCCAGATGGTCGAGGTGCGCCGCGCACTCGAAGCCGAAGTGGCCGCGCTGGCTGCGCAGCGGCGCAGCAGCAGCGACATGGGGCGCATCCGGGCGGCCGTCCAGGCGCTCGATGCCGCCGTGCAGCGTGGCGGCGATGGCGTGAGCGAAGATGTGCAGTTCCACCGGGCCATTGCGCAAGCGGCCAACAATCCCTTTTTGCTGCAGACGCTGCAGTACCTCGGCCAGTTTTTGTACGGGGCCACCCAGGTCACGCGTGCCAACGAAGCGCGGCGGCTGGACTTTGCGCAACAGGTGCAGCATGAGCATGCGGCCATCGTGCAGGCTGTGGAGGCGGGCGACCCCGAAGCGGCGCGTCAGGCCGCCGCCGACCACATGGGCAACGCGATGACCCGCATCCGCAGCGCCGATCCGGCCTTCTGGGTGCAGGAGGGCGAGCGGCTGGCGCAGACCCTGCTGCAGGCACGCCAGCCAGGCCGCTGAAGCTCACTTGAGCTGCAGGCTCTGCAGGTAGGCCACCAGCGAGTCCATGCGCTGTCGCACTTCGCGCTCGGGCATCCAGCGACCCATGCGCGTCTCGCGCGCCTCTTCGCGAAAGCGCTGGCCCCAGACCGGCATTTCGCGGCTGCCGTGGGGGCCGGGTTCGTTCATGCTGCGTCCGTCAATCATCTCGCGCAGGTACGACTCGGGCAGCTTGCCACCATGGCGCTGCGCCAGTGTGGTCAGGTCCGAAGGGGGCTTGACCAGAAAGCTCCGCATGGGTCCGTCGCCCTTGGCGGTGGCGCCATGGCAACTGGCGCACTGGTGCTCGTATTCGGTGCGTCCGCGCTCGGCCAATGACAGCGCCCAGGCGTTGGCCGTGACGGTCAGCAGGCTGGCAATCACGCTGGCTTGCAGAAAGGGGGTTTTCATGCGCATCTCCTTTAAAAAGACCGGCATGCTCGACCTTGCGGGCCGCTTTGTCGGTGGCATGGGCCACCGCTTGGCCGCAGGGCATACACCCGGCGGCAGATCGCCAGGCGAGCGCGTTGCGGCCAGCATGCGGTTTCGTCCTCAAGGAGAAACCTCATGCCCCCTTTCCACAAAATCCTGGTGCCCGTGGATGGCAGCAGCACATCGTCGCAGGCGCTGGATTACGCGCTGCAGCTCGCCCGTGACAACCACAGCCAGGTGCGCGCGATGCACGCGATCGACGAACTGGGCTACCTCAGCGGCTACGAATACTCGGGTGAGCTGATGGCCACCGCCCGCAAGAACGCGACGGAGGTGCTGCAAAAAGCGGTGGTGGCCGCGCAGGCACAAGGGGTGCCGCTGGACACCCATCTGATCGACCAGCCGGGCCAGCGACTGGGTCAGACAGTGGCGGACGAAGCCGCCAACTGGGGGGCCGATCTGGTGGTGGTCGGCACCCACGGTCGGCGCGGTGTGGGCCGGGTGCTGCTGGGCAGCGGTGCCGAGCAGATCGTGCGCATGGCCCCGGTGGCAGTGCTGACGGTACGCGGCACCTGAGCCGCTGACTTGTCTGGACAGCCGTGCCGGGTCGAACTTTGTGCGCTCCTGCAGCACAAACTGTCAGGGCAGTATTGTGAGTACCTGGGCACCCTGGTCGTACTTGAGCAGGTAGTCGCTGATGCGTTCAAAGGTGGCTGTCACAGGCTTGGCCGTGTGGTCAGCCATGGAGACCTCGGCCATGAACATGGAGCCCATCATCAACTTGAAAGGATTCACATCAACGGGCTGCGCCACAAAGTACTTCTGTGCAGCCTGTTTGAGCTGTTTGATGTTGGTGGTCTGGTAAATCGCTGCGTTGATCACATCGAGGGTGAACTCCGTACAGTTTTGTCTGCCCAGGTTGTACGGGTTGGCAATGACCGAGTAGCGGGGCTCATGCAAGGACTGATACGCGGGGGAGGCAATGACCTTGAGCAGGCGCTGCTGTAATTCGGCAGATGGAATCAGGATGCCGGCTTCGAGTTGCGCCACAGCCGAAAAAAAGTCCACTGGAAAATCCTGAACCAAGCGGCTTTTGTCGGGTTGATCGTCGTACTGGTAAAGGTTGTAGATCGAGTAGCCCGGCAAAGTCCGGCCATCGGCGGTCTGGATGCTGGAATACACCACAAAAGCGACATGCGTGAAGCGCATGCCCGGGGGCATTTCCGACAGTGGGCGTCCCATACGGGCCAGGATGGCGACATGGGCACCCTTGCTGGCCAATGTACGCTCCACCTTTTTTGCAAAAGAGATCACCTCTTCCGCCTTGAAGTGCGTGGTTTCGCCAGAACCGCTGCTGGCCGCACTGAAACCAACAGCCCAAGCGTTGGAGAAGACAACGCACAGGCTGAGTAAAGTTGAAACAACAAAACGCATGGCGCACCTCAATTGTTGGGCTTGGCAGGACTTTGCAGCGCTTTGTTGGGCGGCAAGATGGACACGCTTTCCTCGGTGATGGGCAGTGGCTCACCTATGCGGCGATTGGCGGCATCCATCAGCGATTTACCTGCCTGCATGGCCGCGCTGCCGGCACTCACAGCCACCGCACCGCTGGCCAGTATCGGTGTGGCAACGACGCCGGAGGTCAGTTGGCCCGTTGCCGCCAGGCTATGCCCCGCACTGGCGCTTGCATTGCCGCTGGCGCGTCCTCCGGCCTGAAGGGCTTTCTCGGTTTGCTCTGCAGGATTGGCGAAAACTGCAGTCGCAAAAACGGACAAAAACCAGATAGATGGCATTCGGACTGCGGACGATTTCATGGGGACTCCGTGTGATGAAAGAGACAAGGTAGGCATCACCCCGCCACTTCGCCAAATGATACGTGAGCCTGAGCAACGCTTTCGAATGGCATTATGGTTCAGCACCCGCCGCAAGGCACACGGCCCTCAGGCCCGCAACGCACCGGATTGGAGCGCCCCCTTTTGCAGCGCCCCCTTCTGCAGCACGCTCACCAGCTCCGGCAGCAGGGTCTGGGGGTCAATGCTCTGGCAGGCCGAGGCCAGCGTGGCCTGCAGGGCCTGGGCAGCGGCATCGTGCGCACCGGCGCCTTGGGCCATGTCGGCGTAGTAGCCCAGGTCCTTGAGGGCGTTGGCCATGGAAAAGCGCAGACCTGAAGTCTCGCCACGCAACAAGTAGGGCTTGAGGCGTTCGAGCGCCGCGCCCCAGCCACCGCCTTTTTCGAGCACCTCGACGAACACCGCGTCATCCATGCCACTGCGGCGTGCGCAGGCAGCCGCTTCGGCCAGCAAGGTCACCGAACCGAGCGAGACAAAGTTGTGCAGCAGCTTCATGCTGTGGCCCGCGCTCACGGCGCCCGCGTGCACGATGTTTTCGGCAAAGGTGGACAACAAGGGGCGCACGGCTTCGAGCAGCGCCGCGTCACCACCGACGAGCAAATTCAGGCGGCCCTGCATGGCCTCATTGGGGGTCCGGGTCATGGCCGCGTCCATGAATCGCACGCCCTGCTGGCCCAGCATGGCCGCCACCTGCACCGTGGACGCAGGCAGGCTGGTGGAGCAGTCGATCACCGTCATGCCTGGGCGCAAGCCCGCCAGCAAACCGGCGTCACCGGCCAGAATGGCCTCGACCTGGGCCGAGCCGTTGACGCAGAGGATGACGATGTCGCTGGCCTGCGCCACGGCTTGTGCCGTGCCTGCGGTCCGGGCGCCTGCGGCGATCAGCGCATCCAGCGGCTGATTGCCTGCGTGCGTCATGGCGGTCAGCGCAAAGCCTTTGTTGACGATGTTGGTGGCAATGCCCAGACCCATCAGGCCCAGGCCGATCATGCCGATGCGGGGCGATTTATCCATGTTTGATCGTGACGGTTTTGAGGGTGGTGAAGCTGTAGAGGGCTTCGAAGCCTTTTTCGCGGCCATGGCCACTGGCCTTGACGCCGCCAAAGGGCAGCTCGATGCCGCCGCCCGCGCCATAGTTGTTGACGAACACCTGCCCGGCTTGCAGACGCCGCGCCATGCGCAACTGGCGTCCACCGTCCTGCGTCCAGAGGGCGGCGGCCAGGCCGTATTCGGTGCCATTGGCCAGCGCGATGGCGTGGTCCTCGTCGTCAAAAGGGCTGATGGCCAGCACCGGGCCGAAGATTTCTTCCTGCGCGATGCGGTGGTTGATCGGCACGTCGCGGATCAGGGTGGGCACCTGATAAAAGCCGCCTTGGGGCGCTTGGGGCACCAATTGGCCTTGCGCAGCGATCGGCAGGCCGTCGCTTCGGGCCAGATCGATAAAGCTGCGCACGCGCTGCAATTGCGAGGCACGGATCAGCGGGCCGCAATGCAGGTCCATGCTGGCCGGGCCGGTGCGCGTGGCGGCAAACGACCGGGCCAGGCGCTCGACCACCGCCTCGTAGACCGGGCGGTGCACCAGGGCGCGGCTGCCGGCCGAGCAGGTCTGGCCGGCGTTTTGCACGATGGCGTTGATCACCACCGTGGTCATGGCGTCCATGTCGGCGTCGCCAAAAATGATCTGCGGCGATTTGCCGCCCAGCTCCAGCGTCACGGGCGCGTGGTGCTCGGCCGCGGCCTGCACCACGAGCTGGCCCACGCGCGGCGAACCGGTAAAGGACACATGGTCCACCCCCGGGTGGCGCACCAGCAGGTCGCCCGCCTCGTGGCCGTAGCCGGTGACGACGTTGAGCGCCCCGGCCGGAAAGCCGACCTCGGCGGCCATTTCGGCCACCCGCAGGATGGACAGGCAGGCGTCTTCGGCCGGCTTGACCACGCAGGCATTGCCCACCGCCAGCGAGGCGGCCACGCTGCGGCCAAAAATCTGCAGCGGGTAGTTCCAGGGAATCACATGGGCGGTCACGCCAAAGGGCTCGCGCAGCGTGAACACGGTGTGGCCCTTGTAGAAGGGGATCGTCTCGCCCATCAGCTTGTCGGCGGCCCCGGCATAAAACTCGAAGTAACGCGCCACCGCCGTCACGTCGCCCCGCGCCAGGGTGGTGGGCTTGCCGCAGTCTCGCGACTCGATGGCGGCCAGCTCGTCAAGGTGCGCCAGCATGTGCTGCGACAGGCGCTGCAGCAGGCGGCCACGCTCGGTGGCGCTCAGGCGGCCCCAGGCGCCATGGAAGGCCTCACGCGCTGCTTGCACGGCGCGGTCAATGTCGGCGGCGTTGCCGCGGGCGATCGCGTCAAACTGTTCGCCCGTAGACGGATCGATGACCGCAATGTCCTGGCCGGAGGCGGGCGCGATGTACTGGTGGGCGATGTAGTGCAGTTTCATGGCTTGCAAGGGCTTGGCGGCGGTTGGCTCAGTTTAGCCAGCGCCTGTGGCGCGCTCTGACGCCTGGGCTACAGGCCGCTGCGCCACACCCCTGCAGCCCTGACCCTCAGCCTTGCGCCGGGCCTTGATCCTGGCCGGACCTGTGCAGCACCACCCAGTCTCCGGCTTCGTAGCGCAGCAACTGGTCGGCACTGAACCGCCAGAGATGCAGCCAGCCGTGCACCAGCAATTGACGCACCACTTCGTGGTCAGCAATGACGCGCTCGATTGACGCTTGCGGTGCGTCAATCACCACGGTCAGACGAAGCGGTTCGTGCATGAACCTCTGTCCATCGTGCAGGGACTGTCGCGACAGGCCAATGCGCAGGTCGCCGCCGTTGCCTTCAAACACGCCCAGCTGCCCACCCACCACGTTGTGGAGCACTTTGTTGCCACTGCCCAGGCGTTGCGGGTCGCAGGTCGAGGCGTGGTATTGCCAGTTGATCCAGTGGGTGACCAGCATGGGGGCCGTCATGAGCAGCTCCAGCACGCTGCCGTCAGCGTCCTGCGAGGCGTCGTAGTCGTGCAGGAAGCAGCGACCGTCCAGCACCACGCCGCGCGTGCGCTGGCGGGGCCCGATCACAAAGGCGGCATTGCCTGCCAGGCCCCACTCGGGGCGGGTCTGCGCCCCGTCGCTGGCGCGGCGGCGCAGTTGGTCCCGCAGTTGCGCCGAGGGCACAAGCGGGTCCAGCCCGAGTGTGGGTGCCCGTTCGCGGCGCACCTGGTCGCTGGCCTGGGCCAGCACCGGCTGCAGACGGTCCCAACGGGTTTTGGCCTCGGCTGGCAGCAAATCAAGGTCCAGACCCTCCAGCTCGTCGGTGGTGGTGTTGTGCAGTGCCGCCACAAAACGGGTCGCATCCGGAATGTTCAGCCCGCTGCCACGCAGGCCTTCGCGCACGGCCGGTTCATTGAGCAGCCGGGCCAGCACGCGGGCATTGACCTCACCGGTCTGGCCACAGCAGGCACCACAGTCCAGCGCGGCCGCATGGGCATTGTTCTCGCTTTGGCTGCCATGACCCACCAGCAGCACCAGTGGCGCGATGAACTGTTCGAGGCCCATGGCGTGCAGCACCTTGCCCGCGAGCGTGACCTTGGCGGCGGTATCCAGACCCAGCAGCGCCGGGCGGCACGTGGGGCGCAGGCGCATGGGCAAGCCTTCCAGATCGTCCTGGGCTCGCGCGTTCGCCTGGGGGGCCAACCACTGCCCCACTTTGCCCAGATAGGCAAAGCCGGCCGTTTCCACAAAAGAGAAGGCCGCCCCAGGCCAGCGGCTGGCCGACAGCCAGGGCCGGCTGCGGGCGAAACTCTGCCCACGCGATTGCACCGCCGCTTGCTGCGCGGCTTGGCTGACTGTGGTCTCGTCACCTCCGAGCACGCAGTCCGTGACTTCCAGAGCCGGGGCCAGCAAGCCGGGCAACTGGGGCCGACGCGCCAATGTGGCCAGCGGGGTGTAGGCCACCGGCAAGCCGAAGAAACCGGCAAAGCCCAGCGTCTGCACGCCCGGCGAGGCGGCCTCAAGTGCGCGCCGCATGCGTTCGCTGCGCACATCGATGCAAAACGCCGCCTGGACTTCGATCGGTGGCACATTCGATGACACCGTCTGCGCCGCATGAGCGCCCACAGCACCGACGAGCTTGTGGGCCAGCTCGCGCTGGTAGCCCACCTCCAGGGCACGCTGCCAGACTTCGTCCACCAGCAGGGCCTGCTCGGCCCGATCCAGGCACTCGCGCGCCTGCGCCCATTGCGTCTGAAGTGCGGCAAAAGCGCGCCGTGCAGCGGCCTGATCCTTGCACTCCAGCAGTACCGCGCCCCAGGCCAGGCGAATGGCGAGCAAGTCGCGCAGATGGCTGTCGGTGTCCCCTTGCAGCTGCGCCTGCCAACCCAGGTAGGCCCCCCAGGAAGCCCAACCGTTGACCGTCAGGAGCACCGCTTCCAGATAGTCTGCCCACACCGCCTCTGGCAAGCCCAGGCGCTGCAGCACCCATTGCTCGGCTTGTTCGCGGGTCTGCGGCAAGGTGCTCAGGCGGCGGCCCAGATCGGGCAGCCCCATGAGCATGCCGATGCCGTGGTCGTGCGTGATGGTGTCGCGCCAGAACGCATACAGTCCGCTTTGGCGGGCAGGCTGCCAATCGGCCTGCTGCTCATCGAAATAGGCCGCACAGGTCTGGCTGACCTGGTGCGTCACGGCGCTGCGCCAGGACAGGCGCAGATGGCGCCGGGGGTCGTCATCGAGTACATCGATCAGCAACGGCAAAGTCGGCAGTGACAGCGGATGCCGCAGTTGCGTGACGCAATGCTCGGCACTGAGCCTGGCCGCCCGCGCAGCGGGCAGCTCAGCCAGTGCACAGGCAAGATCCTCCGCGGTGATGCGCTGCTCTTGCCAGGCCTGTTGCAGGTAGGTCCGGCCCGGAAAGACCTGTATGCCACCGAGCACGGCCATGCGGGCCGCCACCTGCCGCACCGGCATGCCAATGCGCGACCAGTGCGGGTTGACCGCAATCGCACGGTCGAGCGGCCAGGCCGGGGCGATGGCGCGGCACGCCTGCTGACAGGCCGCTTCGATGCGCTCGCGCAGCCCCTCTTGCGGCGGGCCATCAGCACCGGGGCTCACGGGGTCGGGGGCTTGGACTGGATCCAGAGTTTCCATGGTGCTTTCTCTCAGTTCTTGTGTGATTCGGAAAATTTCATTTCGCTGCAGTGGCGCTGGCGGCTTCGGTGGGCAGTTCGGGCCTGCCGGTCTGGCTCGATGCCGCCCATGCGCCCGAGGACAGGCGCAAGGCCAGACGTGTGTAGAACTCGTCGACATAAAAGCCTGCGTAGCTCCAGCGGCGCCAGCTCTCGAGCATGGCGGGCCGGCATTGCATCAAGGCCAGGCACAGGTAGAGCCCCGCCATGCCCGCAAGGGCCAGCAGACCCAAAGCGGCGGTACTGCCCGAGGCATCGCCCGCGCCCAGCGGCAGGGCATGGGCCAGGCTGGCCAGGGCCGAAAGACCGGCCACCAGCGCCAGACCTGCCACGGCCTGGGTGCCCCGTGCAGCGGCGACGGGGTTGGCGGCATTGGCCGGGCTGGACAGCCACAGCAAAGGTGCCCAGGCCAAGGCCAGCAGCGCACTCCACCACCAGGGCCACAGCGGGCTCGCGGACGGCATCAGCGCCGCTGCGGCCGTCTGCACGCCCAGCACCAGGACGCCCGCCACGAACGGGGCAAGCACCAGACTCAGCGGCACCACCCTGACCGGACCGCGCAGGGCCTGCAGCTTGCTCTCGCGCACCGCCGACGAGGACGCCAGAAATGTGTGGGCCTTGTACAGGGAGTGGCCCATCAGGTGCAGCAGCGCGAGCGTGTAGAGCCCCAGACCACACTGCATGAGCATGAAACCCATCTGCGCCACCGTGGACCAGGCCAGGCGCACCTTGATGCTCACCCGGGTCAGCATGACCAGACCGGCCAGCGCCGCCGTACCCAGACCGGCCACCACCACCAGAGCGCGCGCCAGCGGCGCAGCTTCCAGAAGCGGTGCCAGCAGGATCAGCACGAAGGCCCCGAGGTTGACCACGCCCGCATGCAGCAAGGCAGACACCGGGGTGGGCGCTTCCATGACCTGAATCAACCAGCCATGCACCGGCAAGAGGGCGGTGCGCAGGATCACGGCGAGCACCAGACAGACCGCGCTGGCCTGCAGCATGCCGCTGGCCCCGTTTGCCGCCAGATGGGCCCTGAGGTCGGTGAAGGATCCGCTGCCCACCTCCAGCCAGGCCAAGGTGGCGGCAGCCAGCAGCAAGGCGTCCGCCAGACGGTCGGCAATGCGCTTTTTGTGGGCCGCCAGCAGGGCAAAGGGCCGGTCGGCATAAAAGCACAGCAGCGCCTGCAGGGCCAGGCCCACCGCAGCCCAGGCCACCACCAGCACCAGCCAGTGGTTGGCCAGCAAGAGAACCTGCACCGACGCCAGCACGCCGGCCAGCGCGGCAACATAACGCTGCTGGCGCGCCTCGCCTTCCAGATAACGGGCCGAGAACGCGCCAATCACCGTGCCCAGCAGTTGCACCAGCAGGGCCAGCCAGGCACCGGGCTGACTCTGTGCCAGACCGGTACCGAACACGCCCGCGGTGTCTGGCCCCCCGATCAGCACGGTGGCCAAGCCCGCCAAAGCGGCCAGCAAGCCGGCGCCCGCCATCCACTGGAAGAAACGCCAGGCGGGTACAGGCCTTGCAAAAACACGCGCCGCCAGCGCGGCCGTCGCCATCAGCACCGCGGGTGCCAGTGCAAAAGCGACTTTCAGGGTTGTCAGCTCGGTCATCGCAATCTCGGACAAATGAAGATGGACGGGATCATGCCGACGGGCGATAGTTCTGTAAAATTCAATGATCAGAATGAATTGATCCTGAAAAAAGAACAATGAACCTGGAACAGCTCAACTTTCACCACCTGTTTTACTTCTGGCGGGTGGCACGCACGGGTCATCTGACGCGGGCGGCGCAGGAACTGCACACCTCGCAATCGGCCTTGTCGGCCCAGATACGCCAGCTCGAGGAGCGATTGGGGGAGCCCCTGTTTGTGCGCGAAGGGCGGCGACTGACGCTGACCGAAACGGGCCAGCTGGTGCTGACCTATTGCGGGAACATCTTTGGCCTGGGGCAGGAAATGCTGGGCCGCCTGCAAGGCCGCAACGAGGGGCTGGAGCGCCTGCGGCTGGGGAGCGTGGCCACGCTTTCGCGCAATTACCAGGAGAACTGGATCAAACCGCTGCTGACCGACAACTCGGTCACCCTGACCCTGGAGTCGGGCACGCTGCAAGACCTGCTGGTGCGCCTGGTGCAGCATCAGCTCGATGTGGTGCTGGCCAACGAGGCGGTGCCCAGCGAGGCAGAACGGCCGCTGCACTGCCGCTTTCTGGGCAGCCAGGCCATCTGTCTGGTGGGGCCGGCGCAGGCATGGGCGGGCCGAACGCTCAGGGTGCCCGAAGACCTGGACGGGCTCGACCTCGCCCTGCCCGGTCCCCGGCACGCCATCCGGCGGCAGTTCGACGCCCTGTGCATGGCCGCAGAAGTCAAGCCGCGCCTGCGTGCCGAGGTGGATGACATGGCCATGCTGCGGCTGATCGCACGCGACAGCGGCTGGCTGACGGTGTTGCCGGAGGTCGTGGTGCAGGATGAATTACGTCAGGGCCTGCTCTTGCGGGTGGGGCAATCGACGCAACTGCAGGAGCACTTCTATGCCATCACCACCGCCCACCGCCATCGAATTGAACGGCTGGAGCGGCTTCTGGGCAGCTCGGTCTGAGCCGCAGCGGCCAGGGCTGGCAAGGGCAGCGGGTCTGCCGCACGCGTCATGGGCCGACCTGCGCCCCCGCCCCCCGCCGCCGCCACAGCCGCCCCGCCCATTGCGCCAGATCGTCCAGGTAAGTGAACACCACCGGAATGACCAGCAGGCTGAGCACGGTGCTGGTGAGCAGGCCGCCGATCACGGCAATCGCCATGGGTGAGCGGAAGCTGGCGTCCGCAGCCCCCCAGCCCACCGCAATGGGCAGCATGCCCGCGCCCATGGCGATGGTGGTCATGATGATGGGGCGGGCGCGCTTGTGGCAGGCGTCCATGAGCGCGTCCCAGCGGTTCATGCCCTGGTCGCGCCGCGCCACGATGGCGTATTCGACCAGCAGGATGGAGTTTTTGGTGGCGATGCCCATGAGCATGATCAGGCCGATGAGGGACGGCATGGAAAAGCTCTTGTCGGCCAGCAGCAGGCCCACAAAGGCGCCGCCCAGCGACAGCGGCAGTGCCGCCAGGATGGTGACCGGGTGCAAAAAGCTGCCAAACAGCAGCACCAGCACGATGTAGATGCACAGCACGCCCACCAGCATGGCCAGGCCAAAGCTGGCAAACAGCTCGCCCATGACCTCCGCGTCGCCCACCTCGACCACGCGCACGCCCGGCGGCAGGCTTTGCAGGGCCGGCAGCTTTTGCACCGCCTGCGTCACGTCGCCCAAGGGCATGCCCGAGAGCTCGATCTCGAAATTGATGTTGCGCTGGCGGTCGTAGCGGTCAATCACCGCCGGGCCGCCGCCCATGCCCACATCGGCCACCTGGCCGAGCATGACCGGGCTGCGGCTGCCGGGCACCATCAGGCGCTCAAGTTGCGCCGGGTCGTGCCGACTCTCGTCATCGAGCCGGACCACGATGGGCACCTGCCGCTGCGCCAGATTGAGCTTGGCCAGTTGCGCGTCGTAGTCGCCCAGGGTGGCCACGCGCAGGGTGTCGGCAATTGCAGCGGTGGTCACGCCCAGGTCGGCGGCACGGGCAAAGTCGGGCCGCACCGTGACTTCGGGCCGCACCAGGCTGGCGCTGCTGGCAATCGAGCCCAGGCCCTCGATGGTGCGCAAGCCCTGTTCGACGGCACGCGCCGCGTCCTGCAGGGCCTGCGGGTCGTCGCCGGTGAGCACCAGCACGTATTTCTCGCCCGAGCCGCCCAGGCCGACCTTGGTGCGCACGCCCGGCACGGTTTGCAGCGCCTCGCGGATGGCCTGCTCGATGGGCTGCTTGCGCGGACGCTCGCCGCGCGGGGTGAGCTGCACCGTGAGCGTGGCGCGGCGCACTTCGGGGGCACCGCCACCGGCAAAGGGGTCGCTGCCGGCACTGCCGCCGCCGATGGTGGTGTAGACGCTGCGCACCTGCGGCACCCCCGCCAGGGCCTGGCGGGCCTGCTCTGCGGCGGTGCGGGTTTGCGCCAGCGTGCTGCCCGGCGGCAGTTCCAGATGCACCTGGGTCTGCGAGTTGTCGTCGGGCGGAATGAAGCCCTTGGGCAACAGCGGAATCAGCATCAACGAACCAATGAAGAACAGCGTGGCCGCCGCCATGGTCACCAGCCGGTGCCGCGTGGCCCAGGCCACCCAGACCATGTAGCGCGAGAGCCAGCGGGGCTCGCGCTCGGCATGCACCACCGGCTTGAGCAGGTAGGCGGCCATCATGGGCGTGAGGGCGCGCGCCACCACCAGCGAGGCAAACACCGCCAGCGAGGCCGTCCAGCCAAACTGCTTGAAGAAGCGCCCGGCAATGCCGCTCATGAAGGCCGTCGGCAAAAACACCGCGATCAGGGTGAAGGTGGTGGCGATCACGGCCAGGCCGATTTCGTCGGCCGCCTCCATCGCCGCCTGGTAGGGCGTCTTGCCCATGCGCAGGTGGCGCACGATGTTTTCAACCTCGACGATGGCGTCGTCCACCAGGATGCCGATGACCAGCGACAGCGCCAGCAGCGTCACCACATTGATGGAAAAGCCCAGCCAGGCCATGCCAATAAAGGCCGGAATGACCGACAGCGGCAGCGCCACGGCCGACACAAAGGTGGCACGCCAGTCGCGCAGGAACAGCCAGACCACGATCACGGCCAGGATGGCGCCCTCGTAGAGCAGCTTGAGCGAGCCGTCGTATTCCTCGGCCACCGGGGTGACGAAGTCGAAGGCCTCGGTGATCTCCAGATCGGGGTTCGCGGCGCGGTAGTCGGCCAGGGCCTGGCGCACCAGCGCGCCCACCGCCACCTCGCTCTCGCCCCGGCTGCGCACCACCTCAAAGCCCACCACCGGCTGGCCGTCCAGGCTGGCAAAGGCACGCGCTTCGGCCAGGGTGTCGCTGACGGTGGCGAGCTGGTCGAGCCGCACACGCGCGCCGCGCGAGGTGGCCAGCTCGATGCGTCCCACTTCGGCGGCGGTCTGCACCGTGGCCAGGGTGCGCACCGGCTGCTCCCCCTCACCGAGCTGCATGCGCCCGCCCGACGATTCCTGCTGCACCTGGCGCAACTGGCGCGAGACTTCGGCCGCCGTGATGCCCAGCGCCTGCATCCGGGCCGGGTCGAGCGCCACCCGCACCTCGCGCGTGACCCCGCCAACCCGGTTGACCGCGCCCACGCCGCGCAGCGACAGCAGCTTGCGGGTGATCTCGTTGTCCACCTTCCAGGACAGGGCCTCGTCATCCAGCCGGCTCGAACGGATGGTGTAGGCCAGCACCGGCGTGCCGGCCAGGTTGATCTTTTGCACCACCGGGTCGCGCAGGTCGGACGGCAGATCGGCCCGGGCACCCTGCACCGCCGAGCGCACCTCGTCGAGCGCCTCCTGCACCGGTTTTTCGAGACGGAACTCGCTGGTCAGGGTGACCACGCCGTCCTGCACCTTGGTGGTGATGTGCTTGAGGCCCTGCAGCGGCGCAATGGCGTTTTCGAGCTTGCGGGCCACATCGGTTTCGAGCTGCGCGGGCGCAGCGCCCGGCAGGCTGGCCGTGACGCTGATGGTGGGCAGATCCAGATCGGGGAAGTTCTGCACCTTCATGGAGCCGTAGGCGATGAAGCCGGCCACCGTGAGCAGCACGAACAGCATCACCGAGGCGATCGGGTTGCGGATCGACCAGGCGGAAACGTTGATCATGGCGACCCCTCAGCGTGCAGCCGCCGCAGGCGCATCGCTCACCCGCACGGCATCACCGTGGTTGAGGAAAGCACCGCCGCTGGCGACCACCTTCACGCCCTGCGGCAGGCCAGACAGGACTTCGATCTGCCCGCCCTGCAGGCGGCCGGTCTGCACCTTGTGCTGGGCCACGCGCTGGTCGGCCCCCACGCTGAAGACGTAACTGAAGCCGTCGCGCACCACCACCGCAGCCTGCGGCACCGTGAGCGCACTGCTGCTGCCCAGCACGATCTCGCCACGGGCAAACATGCCGGCCCGCGCCGAGCCCAGCGGGCCGTTCAGGTCCACATAGACCAGCGCCTGCCGGGTCTGCGGATCGACCGACGGCCCGACCCTGCGCACGCGGCCCGTCAGGGTCTGCCCGCTGGCCGCCGTAAGCCGTACCACGGCCCCTGGCCGGATGTCGCCCAGCTCGGTGGCCGTGACTTCGGCACGCCACTCCAGGCGGCCCTGGCGAATCAGGCGAAACAGTTCCACACCCGGCGAAACCACCGCCCCCACCGTGGCCTGCCTTGCCGAGACGATGCCGGCATCGGGCGCACGCACCTCGGTCTGCGCCAGCCTTTGCTGCTGCAGTTGCACCAGCGCCCGGGCCGACTGCACCCGGGCCGCAGCGGCAGCTTCGGCGCTGAGCGCCTGCGTCAGTTGCGCGGCACTGAAAAACCCCTGCTGCTGCAGGCTACGGGCACGCTGGGCCTGGGCGGCGGCTTCCGCCGCGTTGGCCGAGGCCTCGGCCAGCGTGGCTTCGGCCTGGGCCAGCTCGGCACGCACGGTGAGCGACTGCAAGGTGGCCAGCACCTGCCCGCGCTGCACCGCATCGCCCACATTCACACGCACTTCGCTGATCTGCAGGCCCTGGGCTTCGGCACCAATGATGGCCTCCTGCCAGGCGGCCAGCGAGCCATTGGCCTTGACGGTTCGCTCCAGGCTGGCCGACGCGGGGCTGGCCAGTTGCACCGTCAGGACCGGACGGGGGGCCGACACAGCCGGATTGGCCAAGGTCGCCGGGCCGGCGCACAGCCCCGCAAGGCACAGGCAAAGCGGCATGGCCTGCCGCCAGATCGGATGGATGTTCATAGGATGGACAAGAGACTGCAAAACCAGGCAGTTTAGCCCCCTCCACCCCCAGCTGCCAAAGCGTCCGGCGTCTCCCCGGGCGGCATCGGGTTGGGGGTCAGAACGCCAGAGCGTAGAGGCGAATGACCACGACCACGCCCAGCAACCAGACGATGGAGCGCAGCGTGGCCCGGTCGGCCACATAGCAGACGATGTAGAGCACGCGCAACGCCACAAAGAGCCAGGCCCATTGCGCCACTTGCGCCACCTGCGCGGCATCGTTGGCCGCCTGCAGCGCCAGCACCACTGCAGCGGCAAAAAAGGGAAAAGCCTCCAGGCTGTTGCTCTGGGCGGCGTTGGCCCGGGCGCGTCGCCCGTCCTGCCGGGCCAGCCAGGCGCGGGGGTCCCGGTTGTCGTAGTCGCGGGCCCCCCATTTGGCGATGCCGGCACAGACGATGGGCAGCAGGCCGGCCACCATCACGGCCAGAGCGGCGCTGTTCATTCGCCACCCCCGTCGCCCTCGGCCGTGTCGTCCTGGGTCAGTGCCGGGGCGTCGCTGCCTTGGCTCTGGCGGTCCGGAAAGCACATTTTTTCGCCGTCCCATTTTTGGCCGCACCAGCAATAGCCTTCGGCATTGATGATGCAGGTTCCGGTTCCACAACAACGCTCGTCGTCCACCATCTGGCGCTCCTTGATCCTGAAATGCGGGTTCGGGGCAGAGGCTAACACCGATGCCATACCCCCACCCCGCACAAACCCTCATGCCCGAGCGGCTCATTATTTGTATGATGACCTGATCAATTTCAAGAAAGGTCGCCATGCAACGCCGAAACAGCCTCCTGACCCTGGCCTGCCTTCTGGGCCTGGCCGCCGTGCACCTGCCGGGCCATGCCCAGAGCTGGCCGGCACGCCCGATCAAGCTGGTGGTGCCCTTCCCGCCCGGAGGCCTGATTGACAACATGGCACGGCTGGTGGCGCCCCGGCTGGCGCAGGAGCTGGGCCAACCCATCGTGATCGACAACAAGCCCGGCGCGGGCGGCAATCTGGGCGCGGGCGAGGCCGCACGCGCTGCCCCGGACGGCTACACCCTGCTGATGGCCTCGCCGCCGCTGACCATCAACCCCGCGCTCTTCAGCAAGCTGCCCTATGACCCGCGCAGCCTCGCGCCCATCGGGCTGCTGGGCCGCGTGCCCAATGTGCTGGTGGTCAACCCGGCTTCGGGCATGCAGAGCGTGGCCGACCTGACCGGCCGCATGAAGGCCAGGCCCGGGCAACTCAACTACGCTTCGAATGGCAACGGCACCTCGCTGCACCTGAGCGCCGAGCTCTACAAGAGCCTGGCGGGCGTGTTCGTCACGCACATTCCCTACCGGGGGGCCGCAGCGGGTCTGACGGCGGTGATGGCCGACGAGGTGAGCTTCATGTTCGACAACCTGCCCTCGGCGCTGGGCCTGATCCAGGGCGGCAAGCTGCGGGCGCTGGCGGTCACCACGCCCCAGCGCAGCAGCGCACTGCCCCAGGTGCCCACCATGGAAGAGGCGGGCATCAAGGCTTACCAGGTGTTTGCCTGGTTCGGTCTGGCCGCACCGGCGGGTTTGCCGGCCGCCGTGCAGCAAAAGCTGGAGCAATCGCTCGAACGGGTGGCGCGCAACGAAGAGGTCAGGGCCGCCATGCTCCGGGCCGGGGCCGAGCCCACCTGGCTGGGTGCGCAGGCCATGGCGGGCTTCATGCAGGCCGATACCGCGCAGTGGAAAAAAGTGTCCGAGTTCGCGAAGATTTCGCTGGACTGATGGCCATGACCTCTGTGGGACTGATTGGCCTGGGCGCGATGGGCGCGGGCATGGCGGCGTCCTTGCGGCGTGCCGGGCACATGGTGCAGGTGTTTGATGTGCGGCGCGACGCCGCCGAGGCCTTTGCCAAGGACGGCGGGGTGGCGTGCGCCAGCCTGGCCGAGCTGGGCGCGGCCTGCGAGGTGGTGATTTCGGTGGTGGTCAATGCCGCGCAAACCGAGGCCGTGCTGTTTGGAGACGGTGGATGTGCGGCGCACATGAAGTCCGGCAGCGTGTTCGTGATGTGCTCCACCGTGGACCCGAGCTGGTCGGTGGCACTCGAAGCCCGGCTCGAAGGCCTGGGCCTTCGCTACATCGACGCGCCGATCTCGGGCGGCGCGGCCAAGGCGGCCAGCGGCCAGATGACGATGATGACCGCCGGCAGGCCCGAGGCCTATGCGCTGGCCGAGCCGTTTTTGAACGCGATGGCCGGCAAGGTCTACAAGCTCGGCGACCGGGCTGGGGCCGGCAGCCAGGTCAAGATCATCAACCAGCTCCTCGCGGGGGTGCACATTGCCGCCGCCGCCGAAGCCATGGCGCTGGGCCTGCGCGAAGGCGTGAACGCCGAGGCACTCTACGAGGTGATCACGAACAGCGCGGGCAACAGCTGGATGTTTGAAAACCGCATGGCCCATGTGCTGGCGGGCGACTACACGCCGCTGTCGGCGGTCGACATTTTTGTGAAGGACCTCGGGCTGGTGCTGGACATGGCCCGGGCCAGCAAGTTCCCGCTGCCGCTGTCCTCCACCGCGCACCAGATGTTCATGCAGGCCAGCACGGCGGGCTTTGGCCGGGAAGACGACAGCGCGGTCATCAAGATCTTTCCGGGCATTGAGCTGCCGAAAGGCCAGACATGAGCCTGCGGCTCGGTTGCATTGCCGACGACTTTACCGGCGCCACCGATCTGGCCAACAACCTGGTGCGCGGCGGCATGCGGGTGGTGCAGACGATTGGGGTGCCCACCGGTCCTTTGAAAGCCAACGTCGATGCGGTGGTGGTGGCGCTCAAGTCGCGCACCGTGGCGGCGGCGGAGGCGGTGGCCCAGTCACTCGATGCGCTGCGCTGGCTGCAGGCGCAAGGCCACAATGGTGTATCACCGCAGATTTACTTCAAGTACTGCTCCACCTTTGACAGCACGCCCGAGGGCAACATCGGCCCGGTGACCGAGGCGCTGATGGACGCCCTGGGGACCGACTTCACCATCGCCACACCGGCCTTTCCGGACAACGGGCGCACGGTCTTCAAGGGCTACCTGTTTGCGGGCCATGTGTTGCTCAATGAGTCGGGCATGCAGAACCACCCGCTCACGCCGATGACCGACCCGAACCTGCTGCGGGTGATGCAGGCGCAGACCCGGCGCAAGGTGGGCCTGCTCGACCACACCGTGGTGGCGCGTGGCCCCGAGGCCATCGGCGAGCGCATGGCGGCGCTGCGGGCCGACGGCGTGGGCGTGGCGATCGTGGACGCCACCAGCAACGACGATCTGCTGCGCCTGGGCCCGGCCCTCAAGGGCCTGCCGCTGGTCACAGCGGGCTCGGGCGTGGCCATCGGCCTGCCGGGCAACTGGGGCCTCGCGCCATCGAGTACCGCCAGCCAATTGCCCCCTGCGCAAGGGCTGCGCGCCATCGTCTCGGGCAGTTGCTCGCAGGCGACCCAGCGGCAGGTGGCGCACTTCAAGGCGCAAGGCGGGGCCGCCCTGGCGCTCGACCCGCTGCAACTGACCGGTAACACCGAGGGGCTGGTGGCTCGGGTGATGGCCTGGGCGACGCCGCTCTTGCCGCACGGCCCGGTGCTGGTGTATTCGACCGCCGAGCCCGAAGTCGTCAAGGCCATTCAGGCCCGGCTGGGCGTAGCCCAAGCCGGGGCGCTGGTCGAACATGCGCTGGCTGCTGTGGCACGGGCGCTGGCCCAGGCCGGGGTGCAGCAACTGGTGGTGGCCGGGGGCGAGACTTCCGGAGCCTGCGTTCAGGCCCTGGGCATTTCGCAATTGCAGATCGGGCCGCAGATCGACCCCGGCGTCCCCTGGTGCCATGCGCGGGGCGATGCCGGGCCGCTGCACATTGCGCTCAAGTCGGGCAACTTCGGCACCGACGACTTCTTCAGCAAAGCCTTTACAGTGCTGGCATGAGCGTCGCCCCCCTGACCGAAGCCCACGCCCGCGAGGAGATTTGCCGCGTGGGGCGCAGCCTGTTCGAGCGCGGCTACGTGCATGCCACGGCGGGCAACATCAGTGTGCGGCTCGATGACGGTTTCCTCATCACCCCGACCGATGCCTGTCTGGGTTTTCTGCAGCCCGGGCAACTCGCCAAGGTGAGGCCAGACGGCGTGCAGGTCAGTGGCGAGCGTGCCAGCAAGACTCTGGCCCTGCACCGCCAGATCTACGCCGCCGCCTGCGAAACCGATGCCCGGACGCGTTGCGTGATCCACACCCACAGCACGCACCTGGTGGCGCTCAGCCTGAACGCCACAGGGTCTGAGTTGCTGCCCCCCATCACGCCTTACTTCGTGATGAAGGTCGGCCATGTGCCGCTGACCGCTTACCACCGCCCCGGCAGCCCGGCGGCGGCCGACGAGGTGGCGGCGCTGATCCGCGCGTACGCCGCGCGCGGCACACCGATCCGCGCCATCATGCTGCCGCGCCTGGGCCCCAATGTGTGGCACGACAGCCCGGCCGCCGCCATGGCCACGCTCGAAGAACTGGAAGAAACCGCCCGCCTGATGCGGCTGGCACCGGGTACCGCGCCGCTGAGCGGCAGCGACATCGAAGAACTGCGTGCCACTTTCGGTGCGCGCTGGTAACTCGCAGGAAAAACCATGCCCCGCTTTGCCGCCAACCTGACCATGATGTATCCGGATTTGCCCTTTCTGGACCGCTTCGAGGCGGCCGCGAAGGACGGTTTCAGGGCGGTGGAATACCTCTTTCCCTACGCCTACCCCCCCGCCGAACTGGCCGCGCGCCTGCAGGGCCACGGCCTGCAACAGGTGCTCTTCAACATGCCACCGGGCGGCCTGACCAAAGACGAGATGGTCAGCGGCTGGGACCGGGGCCTGCGCGGGACCGCCTGTGTGCCCGGGCGAGAGGCCGAATTCCGCGCCGGGCTGACCCTGGCGCTTGAGTACGCGCAGGCGCTCGGCTGCCCGCGCATCCACACCGTGGTCGGTGTGCGGCCCGATGGCCTGAGTGCACCACAGGCCGACAAGACCCTGATCGCCAACCTGACCTGGGCCGCGCATCAAGCCGCCGGGCAGGGGCTTGAGCTGATGATCGAACCCATCAACACGCGCAGCATTCCGGGTTTTCATCTGCAGCGCCAGGACCATGCGCATGCCATCGTGCAGGCGGTGGGCGCGAACAACCTGAAGGTGCAGATGGACCTGTTCCACTGCCAGATCGTCGAGGGCGACCTGTCCACCAAAATCAGCCAGTACCTGCCCACCGGACGCGTCGGCCACTTCCAGTTGGCCGATGTGCCGGCACGCCACGAGCCCGGCTCGGGCGAGCTCAATTGGGACCACCTGTTTGCCCTGATCGACCGCATCGGCACTGAGACGGGTTGGGACGGCTGGGTGGGCTGCGAGTACATGCCGGCCGACACCCGCAGCGGCGGCACCTCACGCGGGCTGGCGTGGATGCAAAAATACCGCTGATGGCCTGCTTGATTCCGGCCTGAGACCGCCCGCACTGGAGTCCACCATGAACGCCCCCATGCACCGTGAAATGCCCGAAGCCGCCCTCGACAGCGCCAGGGCGCTGGCCGACGTGACGCAGGCCTGGGACCGCAGCATCCTGAATGAATTGAAGCAGTACATCGAGATTCCGGCCAAGTCGCCCGCCTTCGATGCCGACTGGGCCGCGCACGGCCACATCGAGACGGTCTTGCGCCAGGCCGCGCAGTGGGTGGAGGCGCAAAAGGTCGAAGGCCTGCGGCTCGACATCATCCGCCTGCCCGGTCGCACGCCAGTGCTGTTCTTTGAGGTGGATGCCACCCGCAACGCGGGTGAAGGCAGCGGCCAGACGGTGCTGATGTACGGCCACCTGGACAAGCAA
>CAYSIY010000014.1:0-22035 GCA_964431215.1 uncultured Limnohabitans sp. | reverse complement strand
GCCGCCAATGGTGGCGTCCGCGCCGGGGTCGATGGGGAAGAACAGGCCGGTGGATTTGATCTCTTCGTTGAGTTGCTTGCGCGTCACGCCCGGCTGCACCGTCACCGTCAGGTCTTCGGGGTGGATGGCCAGCACCTTGTTCATGCGCATGAGGTCAATGCTGATGCCGCCCTGCACCGCCAGCAAATGGCCCTCCAGCGAAGAGCCCACACCAAAGGGGATCACCGGCACCTTGTGCTGCGCACACAGCTTGACGGCGTCCTGCACGTCCTGCGTGCACTCGGCAAAGACCACGGCGGCCGGCGGCGGCACGGTGGTGAAGGCCGACTCATCGCGTCCGTGCTGTTCGCGGATTACCTGCGCGGTGGAGCAGTTGTTGCCAAACCGGGCCTTGAGGGCGTCCAGAAAGGCGGCGGGCACATCGCGCAAAGCAATGCTCAGGTGGGCGGCGGCGGTGGGGGCGTTCATGGGCAGTCCTTGGAGGCCGTGTACGGGTCGGGCAAGGGCGAAGTGTAAAACGCAGCCCCAAAAAAAGCCTGTCACCCCGGTCGTGGTGGAATCGCGAAGGGGTTTTGATCCGCATGAATCACGCCGCCAGAAGGCCTATGGCAGAAGGCATGGTGTTTGTATTACGATGCAACACGCCTGCGACCCTGGGGCCACGAAGGGATGAAGATGAGTACCTTGACTGTGCGTTTGACCGAACGCGAAGAGCGCGACTTGCAGATGGCGTGTGAACAAACCGGCAAGACCAAAAGCGAGGTGGTGCGCGAGCTGTTGGCAGAGTCTTTGCGTGGCTACCGACTGCGCCAGGCCTTGCAGGCAGCCCATGCCGAGCTGGGGCCTGTGGCCAGACAGTCGGGCTGGCTGACAGAAGACGACATTTTGCGGGATGTGTCGTGAGGGTTTTTCTGGACACCAATGTATGGCTGTCGGCCACGGTGTTTGCGGGCCTGTGTTCAGAAATCTTGATCGAGTCAGCACGGCGCAACGCTTTGTTGACGACACGTTTGGTCAAGAGCGAGGCTCATGAAGTGCTCAGTCGCAAGTTTCCGCACTTGCCGCAGTCACTGGCCTTGTTTGATGCCATCTGGGCCGAAGCGACCTGTGCAGCAGACGTGGATGAGCCAGCAGACGACAACGACGAGCGCTTGGTGCGAGCGGCCCAAGCCGCGGGGGCTAAGGTGTTCATCACTGGCGACCGGCGGGTTTTGGGCTGGGGTGCCCGGAGCGATATGCAGATCCTGAGCCCCCGCGAGGCTTGGGCACGCTTGTTTGTCCAAAGCAGTACTTATTGAGCAAGGCCGAAGTGTAAAACGCAGCCTCCATGGGGTCCTCCACCGCCTATACCGCAAAATAGCGCTCAAATTTTTACCCGAGAACACCATGGGCAACCGACTCACGCAAATCGCCACCCGCACCGGCGACAACGGCACCACCGGCCTGGGCAACAATCAGCGCGTTTCCAAGAACAGCCTGCGCGTGCACGCCATGGGCGATGTCGACGAGCTCAACTCGCACATCGGCCTGCTGCTGTGCGAAGACCTGCCGCCCGACGTGCGCGAGCTGCTGGTGGAGGTGCAGCACCAGCTCTTTAACCTCGGCGGCGAGCTGTCCATCCCGGGCTTCGAGCTGCTCAAGGCCGAGGCTGTGGCCGCGCTCGACGAGGCGCTGGCGCACTACAACGCCCAACTCCCCAAGCTCGAAGAGTTCATCTTGCCCGCCGGCAACCGCGCGGCCGCGCAGGCCCATGTGTGCCGCACCGTGGCGCGCCGCGCCGAGCGCGAGGTGGTGGCCCTGGGCAACGAAGAGGCCCTCAACGACACCCCGCGCCAGTACCTCAACCGCCTGTCGGATTTGATGTTTGTGTTGGCCCGTGTGCTCAATCGCATGAACGGCGGCGATGATGTCTACTGGAAAAGCGAACGCATGAAAAACGCCCGCTGAAGCCCTGTGGCCAGGCTGCTCAATCCGCCCCCGATATCCACCCTCATGCAGTTGCCAACATAAGGTGTCCAATTTCCGCTTTGGCAGGACGTACCTTGATTTCAATGTCGTAGCCAAGTCGCGTTAGGCAGTCCATCAGCTTGCGCTCGGACAGGTTGGCGAAGTCACCACGCATCATGTCAGAGACTTTGGGCTGGGTAATGCCCATGCGTTTGGCCGCCTCTTGTTGAGTCAGGCCAAGGCTTTTAATGGCCTTTCTGATTTCGATGACCAAGCCCGTTTTGATCTTGAGCTTGTCGGCGTCGACCAGGCCAAGGTCGGCAAACACGTTGCCAGAACCACGATGCACTTCAACGCCTTCAATCAGTCGGGTTTTCATTTCCGCAACTCCTTTACATACGCTTGGGCAATTTTCAGCCGAGCGTGGATGATGTCCATGTCTTCTTTCGGAGTGGCGATGCCACGTTTGCTTTTCTTCTGGAAGCAGTGAAGAACAAACACTGCCTCGGCAAACTTGACGGTGTACACGGCACGGTAGGTGCCGCCAATATCGTCGTCAACCACTTCAAGCACCCCTGCCCCACCAAAGCCTTTGAGCACTTTGGCCGCCTCATGCTTGTCGCCCGCCTGCGCCAACGACAAAGCAAAGCCGAAAAGCTGCCGTACGTGGGCAGGCAAGGCCATCAAGTCCTTGTGGCTGCTTCCTATCGACTCAAGCGGTTTTTCGTTTGTGGGCATGGTCGAAATATACTTTAACTGGTATAGAAAGTCGACAACACGCACTCCTGCTCGGCCAGGGGCGGGTGCACGATCTGTTGCGGCATGAGGACGCGGGTCAAACTTCTCCTTGAGGGGTTGGCCCAAACAGCACCCGCCAAGTAAACGCCCGCTGAAGGCCTGTCACCAAAGCGCTGCACCGCCCGCGTGGCACCGTTAACCTGCGCCGCATGAGCCCGCCGCCCTTCGCCCGCCCGCCTTATGTGCCGCAAATCCGCCTCTACCAGAACTGGCTGCATGAGCAAAAAGGCCTGAGTTTTCCGAACTACCACGCGCTCTGGCGCTGGTCCATCACCGACCTGGACGCCTTCTGGCAAAGCGTCTGGGACTATTTCAAGATGCAATCGCCCACGCCGCACACGGCGGTGCTGGCCAAAAACGTCATGCCCGGTGCCGTCTGGTTTCCGGGCGCACGCACCAACTACGCCCACCAGGTGCTGCGCCATGTGCAGCCGGCGCACGCGGCGGGCTTTGCGGCCGTCATCAGCCGCAATGAAAAAGGCCAGCAGCGCGAGCTCAGCTGGCCCGAGCTGCGCCGCCAGGTGGCTGCCATGGCCTTGCACCTGCAGGCCCAGGGCGTGCAGCCGGGTGACCGGGTGGCGGCTTATTTGCCCAACATCCCCGAAGCCATGGTCGCCTTTTTGGCCACGGTCAGCGTGGGCGGGGTGTGGAGCATCTGCGCGCCCGACATGGGCACCCACGCGGTGCTTGACCGCTTCAGGCAGATCGAGCCCAAGGTGCTGATGGCGGTGGATGGCGTGAGCTACGGCGGCCGTGACCATGACCGCATGGCCGTGGTACAGGCGCTCAAGGACGCGCTGCCCAGCGTGCGGCATGTGGTGCTGCACGACGCGCTGGGCACCGCCGACCTCGCCAGGGGCGAGCTCGGCGACAGCGTGCGCATGAGCACAGCCCTGGCGCGGGACGATGAAGCCGTGCAGACCTTCGAGCCCCTGTGGCTGCCCTTTGACCACCCGCTGTGGATCGTCTACAGCAGCGGCACCACCGGCCTGCCCAAGCCCATCGTGCACGGGCATGGCGGCACCGTCATCGTGGCGCTGGCCAACAAGATCATGCACAACGACATTGGCTGCAGCTACCACCCCAACAGTTGGGGCGAGCGCTTTCATTGGTACAGCTCCACCGGCTGGGTCATGTGGAATGCGCAGGTGGCCGGGCTGCTCAATGGCACCACCTGCGTCATTTATGACGGCAACCCCGGCGGCAGCAAGGACAACCCCGACTGGGGCGTGCTGTGGCGGCTGGCCGCCGATCTGGGTGTGACCTTCTTTGGCGCGGGCGCGGCCTTTTATGCCAACTGCCAGAAGGCGGGCATCGACCTCGCTCAGTGCGGCGACCTCTCGCGCGTGCGCGCCCTGGGCAGCACCGGCTCGCCCCTCTCGCCCGAAACCCAGATCTGGGGCTCCGAGCAGTTCAAGGCCATTGGCACCGACATCTGGTGGTGCAACATCTCCGGCGGCACCGACTTTGCCGGGGCCTTTGTGGGCGGCCACCGCGAACTTCCGCAGGAGCCGGGCGTCATGCAATGCCGCGAACTCGGCTGCGCGGTCGAGGCCTGGAACGAAGCGGGCGAACCGGTGGTCGGCGAAGTGGGCGAGCTCGTCTGCACCCAGCCCATCCCGTCCATGCCGCTGTACTTCTGGAACGACCCGGACAACGCCCGCTACCTGGCGAGCTACTTCGAGATGTACCCCGCAGGCCATGGCCGAAAACCCGGCGGTGGGGATGGCCCACCCGAGATGGGCGGCGTCTGGCGGCATGGCGACTGGCTGCGCATCGGCAATGCCCAAGGCGAGGGCGAAGGCTGCGTGATCTTTGGCCGCAGCGACGCCACCATCAACCGCCACGGCCTGCGCATGGGCACCAGCGAGATCTACAGCGCCGTCGAGGCCCTGCCCGAAGTCATGGACTCGATGGTGGTGGACCTGGAATACCTGGGCCAGGACAGCTACATGCCGCTGTTTGTGGTGCTGCGCCCGGGCAGCATGCTCGACGACGCCCTGAAAAACCGCATCCACGACGCCATCAAGACGGCCCTGAGCCCGCGCTTCATCCCCAATGCGATCGTCCAGGTGGCCGAAATCCCGCGCACCATTTCGGGCAAAAAGCAGGAGCTGCCGATCAAGAAACTCATGCTTGGCCACCCGCTGGAGAAAGTCGTCAACAAAGACGCCATGGCCAACCCGGGCTGCCTGGAGGCGTATGTGGCACTGGCGCGTGAGCACCGGGCGCGCAGTGCCTGAAGCCCCATCAGACCACCGCCCTTGTCACAACTGATGCGCCGCCCGGTGACACCACCGGCTTGATGCGCACCATCGCGTCCACCGTCAGTAGTAACCAGAGCCACCGGCATTTCCGGCGACATGGCGCACCGCCTTGACCAGGTCTTCGGGGCCAGCGCCGTGATGTGCGCAGCTACGCCCAACAGCACCTGGCAAAAAACGCCTGCTGAATGCTGTCATGCGTCTTCCGTGTGCAGGTTGGCGATCAGTGGGGAGTGTTGGACCGATCTGCCGGCAAGTCGGATTGACCCCTCGTAGTCAATGACTATACTTTGCACTGCATTGCAATCAACCGACGACAAACACCATGACGGCTTCCACAGTTCCTATGTCCATCCGCCTGGATGTGACCGCACGGGAAAAGCTCAAGGCGATAGCGGTGCGCCAAAAGCGAACCCCTCATGCGCTTGCTACCGAGGCCATCCATCAGCTTATCGCGCAGAAAGAGCGTGAATACGCATGGTTTGAGAGCTGTGATGCTGCCCTCAAGCACTTCGACGAAACAGGGCTACATGCCACGCATGATGAAGTCATGGCGTGGATGGATTCATGGGGCGCGGATAAAGAATTACCTGCGCCCGTATGCCATCCATAAAGTATTCTGCGCAAGCTATCTCAGACCTCAAACGGCTTCATGACTTCCTGGCAACTCAAGACAAAGATGTTGCCAAGCGGGCAGTTTGGGTGATTCGTGACGCGCTCCAAAAAATCGCCACCATGCCCGAACGGTTCCGTCCAGTAGAGGGCAAGATGTACCACCGCGAAGCCATCATTGATTTTGGTAGCAGTGGCTACATCGCTCGGTTCCGACATTTGCCCAATGGCGACATCACGATTGCTAGAATCAAGCATCAAAAAGAAGACGATTTCAGGTAGGTCATCGCCAGGGCCGCAAGGGGCAAGAACGAGAATAAGTCTGGCTGCCCGGTAATTCTGATCAGGGCACAGGCACCGGTGCCAGACAGGGCACCCGCCAACCAAAGCCGCAGCCCCTCACAACTGATGCGCCGCCCTATGCAGGTGCGCGATGAACTGGCGGATGGCCGGTGACACCACCGAGTTGCTGTGCACCATCACGCCCACCGTCAGCGGCAGGCCGGGTTCTTCGAGCGGCACCTGCACGATGTCCTGCCCGGCCAGGGGCTGGTGCACGATTTGTTGTGGCATGAGGCCCAGCAGGTCGCCCGAGCCGATCAGGGCCAGCAGCGCCAGGGTGGAGTTGACCATGGCCCCCACCGGCGGCGCGGGCAGGCCGTGGCGTTCAAACAGGCGGCTGGCGTAGCCGGTCTGTGCCGAGGTGCCGGTGTAAACCCAGGGTGCCTGGGCCAGCTCCTGCAGACGCCGGGCCCGCGCATGGCGGCTGCCGCGCCGGGCCACCGCCACCATGGTGGTGTCCATCAGCCGTTCGGTGACGAATTCGCCGCTGGGCAAGCCCTCCGGAATGCCGCCCACCACCAGGTCCACCTGGCCGTTGCGCAGCTTTTGCAGTTGTTCCACAAACAGCTCTTCGCTCACCCGCAGCCGGATGTCCGGGTAAGCGCGGCTAAAGGTGCGCAGGGTCTCCGGGATCAGCAGCATCATGGCCACCGGCACGGCGGCCACATTCAGCTCCCCGCGCATCTGTCCGCCCAGTTGCTGGATCTGGTCGGTGGCGGCGGCCAGCTCCCGCGTGACCTTGAGGGCGTGCTCAAACAGCACCTGGCCCTGCGGCGTGGGCCGCACGCCTTGCGAGTGCCGCTCCAGCAGCGGGGCGGCCAGCTCGATTTCGAGCTCGCGCACCAGCTTGCTCAGGGCCGGCTGCGAGGTGCCGATGCGGCGGGCGGCGCTGCGCAGGCTGCCTTCTTCGACGGCGGCCACCAGGGCGTGCAGGGCATGGAGTTTCATGGCGCAAAAAGGGCTCTGTGATAACGCCATGTTATCGCGCAAGGCATCCCGACATCTTTTCAGGCGCGGTCGGGCTTTTCAGAATCGCCATCCATTCGCCTTCGGCCCCTTCGCGCCCGGCGGATGGACCCACATCAACAACAGGAGACCTTCATGTTCAAACGCGCCTTCACTGTCCTGGGCACCGCCCTGACCTTGGGCTTGGCCCTGGCCGCCCAGGCCCAGACCTTTCCGGCCAAGCCGGTCCGCATCATCACCCCCTTCCCGGTGGGCAGCGGCCCCGAGGGCGTGGCCCGCCTGGTGGCCGACAAGCTCTCCAAGGCCTGGGGCCAGCCGGTCACGGTCGAAAACCGCCCGGGCGGCAACGGCTTCATTGCGATCGATGCCTTCAAGCGCGGTGCCACCGACGGCACCGACCTGATCCAGCTCGACAACGTGCACCTGACGGCCTATCCGCACCTGTTCAAAAAGCTGCCCTACAACGCCGCGACGGACTTTGACGTGCTGCTGCCCCTGTTCAAGGCCTATTTCTTCTTCACGGCGGCAACCGAGAGCAAATACAAAAACGTGGCCGACATCGTGGCCGACGCCAGGGCCAACCCCGGCAAGCTCAACTATGGCTCCTGGTCGGTGGGCAATCCGGTGCATCTGGGCTCGGCCCTGTTCGAGACGGTGACCGGCACCGAGATGCAGCACGTCATCTACAAGGAAACCAGCCAGCTCTACACCGGCGTGGCCACCGGCGAACTCGCCTTTGCCCTGGGCTCCAGCGCCACCGCTGGCCCCCTGTACCGTGCGGGCCGACTCAAGTTTCTGGCGATTGCCGCGCCCCGACGTCTGCCCGCCTACAAGGATGTGCCCACCGTGGCCGAAGCCGGTGGCCCCAGGGACTTTGAAGTCAGCGGCTGGACGGCGATTGCCGCGCCCAAGGGCCTGCCCAAGGCGGTGGCTGACAAGATCACGGCCGACATTGCCCAGGCCCTGGCCGAGCCCGATGTGCGCGAGAAGTTCGTGTCCTTTGGCTACGAGTCCTTCACGCCCACCCGCGAACAGTTCAATGCCTACATTCAGGCCGAATCAACCCGCCAGGCCGGCGTGATCGCCAAGACCAAGGCCGCCCTCGATTGATGGTTCAGGAAAGACACTCCCCATGGCACGCATTGTTGGCGGTATAGGCGCCTCGCATTCCCCCACCATCGGCTATGCCAAGGACACGGGCAAGCAGCAGGACCCGGCCTGGAAGCCGATCTTTGAAGGCTTCGATGCCATCCGGGGCTGGGTGCACGAGAAAAAGATCGACGTGATCTTCACGATCTACAACGACCACGTCACGTCTTTCTTTTTTGATCACTACTCGGCCTTTACCTTGGGCATTGACGACCGCTATGTGGCCGCCGACGAAGGCGGCGGGCCGCGCGATGTGGCCCCCGCCATGGGGCACCTGGGCCTGTCGCAGCACATTGGGCAGTCGCTGGTGGCCGATGAATTTGACCTGTCGTTTTTTCAGGGCAAGCCGGTCGACCACGGCTTTCTGTCGCCGTTGTCGATGCTGGGCGATGCCAACGGCCCCTGGCCAGGCCAGGTCGTGCCCTTGCAAGTGGGGGTGTTGCAACTGCCGGTGCCCAGTGCCCGACGCATGTGGAAGCTGGGCCAGGCCCTGCGCCGCGCCATCGAGAGCTACCCGCAAGACCTGCGCGTCGCCATCATGGCCACGGGCGGCCTGTCGCACCAGGTGCACGGCGAGCGGGCGGGTTTCCTCAACGAGGCCTGGGACGCCGAGTTTCTGGATCTGCTGCAAAACGCGCCCCAGGAGTTGGTGAACCTGCGCATTGCCGACTATGCGGCCAAAGGCGGCATGGAGGGGGCCGAAGTCATCATGTGGCTCATCATGCGCGGGGCGCTGTCCGAGCAGGTCCGGCTCGTGCACAAGCAGACCTATGCGCCGTCCGTCACCAACATCGCCACCCTGGTGCTGGAAGACCTGGGCGGCGAGCCCGATGCCGCCGCCGTGGCCGCGCACCGCCAGCACATGGGCCATGAGCTTGAAGGCGCAGGAAATCTGCCGGGCACCTACCCGTTCACCCATGCCCGCAGCCACGCCAATTTGCGCATCAACCGCTTTTTGCACGGCCTGACGCGGCCCGAACATCGGGCACGCTTTGTCAAGGACTTCGAGGCCCTGGCCAGCGAGCATGGGCTCGATGAAGAAGAAAAAGCGCTGATCCGGGGCCGCCAGTGGATCGAGATGGTGCGCCGAGGGGTGAGCTTTTTTGTGCTCGAAAAAATGGCCGCCGTGCTGGGCGTGCCCAACCCTGCCGTCTATGCCGCCTTTCGCGGCGAAACGCTCGAACAGTTCCTGGCCACGCGCAAGGTGCCGATCACCTATTCGGTGGCGGGGCGTGTATGAGCTGCAACGCAGAGCCCGAGCCCGGCGCACCCGCAGGTGCCCTGGCCCGGACCCTTTGCCCGTGATGGATAGAAAAGCTGGATGGACACGATGAAACCCCTGAAACTCTTGGCGGTCGGCCATGTCATGTTGCCCGCGACACTTTGTCTGGTTGCCGGCGTCACCATCGTCGCCTGCGGAGGGGGGGCTGCCACGGCCAGTACTTCGCAAGCAACGCCCACACCCACAACCACGACCAGCGGCTCGAACCCCGCTGTCATTGACGTCCCGGCATGTGCAACACAAAGCGGCCACGCCCAGTTGGTCTGCCTGGCCGATGAGTTCAAGAAACAGCTCAGCACCACCCAGGTGGCGTCTGTGCAGCGCAGTTACACCCTGGCTGAAGCCCAGAAATGGTCCAACTTGCCGCAATCGCTGGTGGCGTCGGCCAACAAGCGGGTGGGCCTGAATTTCGGGGCCATGACCGCCACACAGATTCAGTACGCCAAAGCCTTGATCAAGGCTGCCGCAGGCACACCGGCCTACGAAGGATGGGACGAGGTTCAGCAGATCATCAATGCCGACGAGTACCTGCTGGCCAATGGTGGTGGCAGCGCGTACGGGGCAAGCAATTACTACATCGCCCTGTTGGGCACGCCCTCTGCCACAGGCACCTGGTCGCTGCAATTTGGCGGTCACCACCTGGCTTTCGCCAATACCTATGTCAATGGTCAGCTCACGGGCGCTACGCCAGCATTTCGCTCTTCAGAGCCTTTTGCTGCTTTTACCTGGGGCGGTGTGTCCAACGAGCCCCTGGCCCAGGAGCGCAGCGCCCTGAGTGCCATGCTCAACGCATTGGGTGAGAGCGAGAAGACGGCCGCCAGGCTGGCCGGCACATTCACCGACATTTTGGTTGGCCCACAAAAAGACGGACAGTTTCCTGCAACACCCTCCGGCCTGAAGGTCGGTGCGCTCAATGCCACCCAAAAGGCCCTGGTGCTGGCGGCCATTCGCACTTACACCGATGACCTTTCACCCGCCGAGGCGGCGGCCCTGCTGGCCCGTTACACGACAGAGATCGACAACACCTACATCTCGTTTTCGGGCACCACGCAATTGCTGACCCAGAATGACTACGTGCGCATCGACGGCCCCTCCGTCTGGATTGAATACTCCACCCAGAGAGGCATTGTCTTGTCGCCGACACATCCCCACACGGTTTGGCGCGACAAAACCAGGGACTATGGTGGCAACAGCTAGAGGCTGCATGCCAGACGTTCGATCGGGCAGATGTGCAGACTGGGCGCGCGTTTTTACCGGGTTTTGCTGGAGCTTGTTGATCTTGGGGTTTGTGGGGTCCGTCGGGGCGCACCCCATGCCCCACACCCAGATCACATTGCAGATCCTGCCAGACCGGGTGGCGGGCAGCGCCGCCATTCCATTACCCGAACTGCAAAGTGCCTGGCAGGCCAGCACGCCGCAGGAGCTCATGAACGAAAAGGCCCTTGCGGCTTACTTCTTGCGGCATATTGCGGCGCGAAGCGCGCAAGGCCAGCCCGACTGGCGCACCCGCATTGTGTCGGTGCACCAGCAAGCGCAGCAAGACGCGCTCGTGGGTCGTTACAGCGAGCTGACGGTTCGCTTTGAGCTGATTCCGGGAGCCTCCGCCCCGATGGAGGCCACGCGCTCATTTCGCCTCGACTATGACGCGGTGCTTCATCAGGTCGTCAACCACAAAGCCTGGGTCGCCATAGACCAGGACTGGCGCACCGGCATCCATCACGGACGGGCTGTGCATGTCGGGGTCATCGCCAATGATGTGGTGTCAGGCCAGAGGCGCCCGCTGGACATCCGTCTGGAGACGGGGGGGTGGCTGCAAGGCCCTGTGAGCCTGTTGCGTTACGGTGCCGAACACATGGTTCGGGGTGTGGACCACTTGTTGTTTTTGCTGATGCTGATCCTGGTCGCACCGCTGATGGCCAGCTCGGCAGGCCCGGGCGCAGGCCCCCGGTGGACCCTCTACCAGGGCATGGGGCACACGGCTCGGCGTTTTGTTGCGGTGACCGCAGCGTTCACCCTGGGCCACTGCATGACCTTGGCGGCGGCACTTTATGGCCTGGTTCCTGTTCCGGTATTGGCGACCGAAGTGCTCATTGCGCTGAGCATCGCAGTGTCTGCCGCACATGCTTTGCGACCCTTGTTTGCCGCCCGGGAAACCTGGGTGGCGGGTCTGTTTGGCTGGGTGCATGGTTTGGCATTCGGCAATGAGCTGGCTCAACTGCAGTTGGACCCGGCGTCGAGATGGCTCGGTTTGCTGGCCTTCAATCTGGGGCTGGAGCTGGCGCAGGTGGGCGTGCTGCTTTTGAGCCTGCCCTTGATGGCTTTAAGCCGCTACAGGGCGTACCACACGCTTCGTCGGTGTCTGGCCTGGGCAGGGCTCGGTGCCGCCGTTTACTTTGTTTATTCCGTCCTCCAGAACAAGGCCTGAATCGGCCAGTTCGCCGTGCGAAGATCCCGCCCTGGATCAACTTGACGAAACAAGGCAGCGATGGAACTGCGGCAGATGCGGTATTTCGTGCGGGTGGTGGAGCTCGGCAGCATGAGCCGCGCCGCCCTCGACCTGGGCGTGGTGCAGTCGGCGCTGAGCCAGCAGATCAGCCGCCTGGAGGGCGAGCTCTCGGCGCGTCTGCTGCAGCGCACCCGCCAGGGCGTGTTGCCCACCGAGGCCGGTCTGGCCTTCTTTCGCGAAGCGCAACTGAGCCTGCGCCATGCCGAGCAGTCGGTGCGGGCCGCGCAGGAGGCCCGCCTCTCGGGCTCGGTGAGCGTGGGGCTGGCCCCCACCACCGCTGCCGTGCTGGGCATGCCCCTGCTGCAGGCCATGCGTGAGCGCTACCCCGACATCCGGCTGCACCTGGTCGAGAGCCTGTCGGTTCATCTGGCCAGCATGCTGCATGCGCGCCAGCTCGATCTGGCGGTGCTCTTCCAGACCCAGCCCCTGCGCCGCCTGAGCGTGACGCCGCTGCTGGTGGAAAAGCTGTATTTCATGTGTGCCCCGGAGCATGTTCCGCCCGCCTGGCCACTCAAGCGGCCCGCACGGGTGCGAGCGGCCCGTCTGCGCGATGTGCCGCTCATCATGCCCACCGGGGGCCATGGCCTGCGCAGTGCGCTCGAAGCCGTGTTTGCCCGCGCCCGCATGCAGCCCCGGCTGGTGGCCGAGATCGACTCCCTGCCCATGCTCATGGAGGCGGTGCTGGCGGGCATCGGGGGCACGCTGCAGCCCTGGTCGGCCCTGGGCCGCTACCCGGATGCGCCCCGCCGCTTGGTGCTGGCCGAGCTGGCCGATGCGCAGGCGCGGCGTGCCAACGCCCTGTGCAGCCTGTCGGACGACGAGCTTTCGCCGGTCGCCCTGGCCACCCGCGTGGTGCTGACCGACTGCGCACGCGAGCTGGTGCGCTCGGGGCGCTGGCTCGGGGCCACCCTGTCGGAGCCCGGTGGGGCCTGAGCCCGCGCCATCACGCAATGTGATACCCCCTTGTCGCCACCGGGCTCGCGCCGGCACGCGGCTGCCCTTACAGTCCGGGCTGGCTTTTGCAAGGGGTGCTGCGGCCATGCGGCGGCCACCCTGCCCCGGTCTGCCCGGCAGACCCCCACAGGAGAGAGAAACATGTCCACACCCACCGCCGGCGCGTCTGGCGAAACCTGGGACCAGACGCTGGTGCGGGTTTTCAAGGCGCACGAGATTCGCCTGATCACCTATGTGCCCGACAAGGTGCTGGCCCCGCTGATCCGTCTGCTGCACGAGGACCCGTATTTCACGGTGATCTGCCCGGCGCGCGAAGAAGAGGCGGTGGGCATCGTCACCGGCGCCTATATGGGCGGCCTGCGCGGCATCGTGCTCATGCAGACCAGCGGCTTTGCCACCCTGCCCAATGCGCTGGCCTCCTTGACCGTGCCCTACCAGATTCCGCTGCTGATGCTGATTTCCGAGCGCGGCACGCTGGGCGATTTCCAGCTCGGCCAGGTGATGGTGTGCCGCACCATGCGGCCCATCCTCCAGTCCCTCAATATGGAGCACTACGCCATTGAGCGGCAGGAGGACGTCGAGTTCATTGCCGACCGCATGATCAAGCAGGCCTACGCCACCCAGGCCGGTGCCGCCATGATCCTGTCCCCCTTGCTCACGGGCCGCGTGCAGCGGCCCCAAACCGGAGCCCGCCATGCATGACGCCCTGATGTCCAGCCTCGGTCGCGACGAGGTCGCCGTGATGAACCGCTCGGACCTGACCCGCCGCCTGGTCGCCCGACTGGCCCACGAAGAAGCGGTGATTGGCGGCATTGGCCACACCCACTTTGACCTCTGGGCCGCCGGCCAGCGCCCGCAAAACTTCTACATGCTGGGCACCATGGGCCTGGCCATTCCGATTGCGCTGGGCGTGGCGCTGGCGCAGCCGCAGCGCAAGGTGTTTGCCCTCGAAGGCGACGGCTCCCTGCTGATGCAACTGGGCGTGCTGGGCACGGTGGCCACCCTGCGCCCGGCCAATCTGGTGGCCATCGTCTGGGACAACGGCAGCTACCAGATCACCGGGGGCCAGCCCACCCTCACGGCCAGCGGGGTGGACCTGGTGGCCATGGCCCGGGGGGCCGGTCTGGCGCACAGCGTCTGGGCCCGCGACGAGGCGCATTTTGAGGCCCTGATCGATGCCGGCCTGAAGGCCCAGGAGCCGCTGTTCATCTGCGCCCGCACCGACAACGCGCCGCCAGCGGGCGTGACCGAGCGCGACGCTGCCAAGATCCGCAGCCGCTTCATGGAAGGTTTGCAGGTGTCCACCCGGGGCAACCAGCAGACCTATGCAGGGGCCGCCTGATGGACGCCATGCATGGACAGTTGCTGATCGGTGGCGAGTGGGTTGACGGCGATGCCACGCAAGACCTGCACGACAAGTACGACGGTCAGCCCTATGGCCGCATGGCGGTGGCCAGTGCGCAGCAGGTCGATGCGGCGGTGGCGGCGGCGGTGCAGGCCCAGCAGGCCAGTGCGCTCACGCCCTACCAGCGTTACCGCTTGCTGCTGCAAGCCTCGCGCCTGGTGCAGCGCGAGAGCGAGACCCTGATCACGCTCATGCGCCACGAGGCCGGTTTCACCCGGGCCGACGGCGACAACGAGGTCCGTCGCTGCGTGCAGACCCTGGAGCTGTGCGCCGAAGAGGCCAAACGCCTGCAGGGCGAAATGGTGCCGCTGCAGGCGGGCGAGGGCGTCAAGGACCGCATCGGCTTCACGATGCGTTCGCCGCGCGGCGTGGTCTGCGTCATCACGCCCTTCAATTCGCCGCTCAATGTGCTGGCCCACAAGGTCGGGCCGGCTCTGGCCGGGGGCAATGCGGTGGTCATCAAGCCCTCTGAATACACGCCCCTGACGGCGGTGCTGCTGTGCCGCCTGCTGATGGAGGCGGGCTGGCCGCCGGGGCTGCTGGCCTTGCTGCATGGCGACGGAGCGCGGATCGGCAGTCAGTTGGTGGCCGATGCGCGCATCGCCTTTTATGCCTTTACCGGCAGCACCCGCGTCGGCCGCGAGATCCAGCGCGGTGCCGGCTTGCGCCGAACCCAGCTGGAGCTGGGCAGCATCGCCAGCACCATCGTCTGTGCCGACGCCGACCTGGATCTGGCCATTGCGCGCATCCTGAATGCCGGTCTGCGCAAGGCCGGGCAGGTCTGCACCTCGGTGCAGCGGCTGTATGTCGAGCGCAGCATTGCCGCGCAGTTTGTGCCACGCCTGCTCGACGCCGCCCGCCAGATGAAGGCCGGTGACCCGGCCGACCCGGGCACCGTCATCGGCCCGATGATCAGCGAACACCATGCCCGCCGCGCCCAGGCCTGGGTGCAGGAGGCGCTGGCCGCCGGTGCCCGTCTGCTGTGTGGCGGCGAACGGCAAGGCAGTGTGCTGCAGCCCACCGTGCTGACCGATGTGAAGCCCGACATGAAGGTGGTGTGCGAAGAGATCTTTGCCCCGGTCATGTCGGTCATCGAGGTCGATTCGGTGGATGAGGCGGTGGCCCAGGCCAATGCCCAGCCCTTTGGCCTGTCGGCTGGGCTGTTTACCGCCAACCTGCACACCGCCATGCGGGCGGCCCGTGCCCTGCGCTTTGGCGGCGTACACATCAACGAAGCGTCCAGCGCACGGGTGGACGCCATGCCCTTTGGCGGCGTCAAGGACAGCGGTTTTGGCTGGGAAGGCCCGGCCTACGCCATCCGCGAAATGACCGAAGAACGCCTGATTACCCTCAGCTACTGAATCTGCCCGGAGCCCTGCCCATGGTGATTGACCCGCTTGCCGAATATGCCCGCCAGGAATGCGCCCGCCCCCTGCCCGACGAGGTGGCGCACCATGCCAAGCGGGCGGTGATCGACTGGTTTTCGGCCCTGTTCCCGGGCATTGGCGAGCCGCCCGGGCCGCAGCTCATGCGGGCGCATGCCGCCGAGCTTGGCCATGGCCGCTCCAGCCTGCCCGGCCAGCGCCAGAGCGCCTTTGCCGCCACGGCGGCCTGGATCAACGGCAGCATCTCGCATGCGGTCGAGTTCGACGACATCTTTCGCGATGCGGTCTACCACCCCGGCTGCCCAACCATCAGTGCGGCCCTGGCCGTGGCCGAAGAGCGCGGCGCCAGCGGGGCCGAGCTGCTGCGGGCCGTGATCATCGGCTACGAAATCTCCACCCGCATCGGGGTGGCGGTGCAGCCCTCGCATTACCGCTTTTTTCATACCACCGGCACAGTGGGCTGCTTTGGCAGTGCGGCGGCCACGGCGGCCCTGCTGGCCCCCGGCCAGACCGAACCGATGCGCCACGCCCTGGCCACCGCCGCCAGCCTGGCCGCCGGTCTGCAGCAGGCCTTTCGCTCGGACGCCATGACCAAGGCCCTGCATGCCGGCCATGCGGCCTGGGTGGGCGTCACCGCCGGCCAGGGGGTCGTCAGTGGCATCACCGGGGCCATCGACATCCTTGAGGGCGAGGCTGGCTTTGGCAAAGCCTTGTCGGAGGCCGCCGACTGGACACGCGCCACCGAGGGGCTGGGCGAGCGTTACAACATCCAGTCCATCACCCAGAAAAACCACGGCTGCTGTGGCCACACCTTCGCCGCCATCGACGCCATGCAGGACATTCGCCAGCGCGAGCCACTCACGCCCGGGCAGATCGCGGACATTCGCATCGACACCTACCAGACGGCGCTGGACGTGACCGGCAACTTCGAGCCGCGCACCGCCTTCGAGGCCAAATTCAGCCTGCCTTATGTGGTGGCCCATGCCCTGCTGTATGGCGCGGTCCGGCTCAATGCCTTTGAGCCGCAGCGCCTGGCCGATGCCGACATCCGCAGCCTGATGGCCCGCACACGGCTGGTGGCCGATCCGCAGCTCAGCGCAGGTTTTCCGGCCCAACGTGCGGCGCGCATCGTGGTCACGCTGCACGATGGGCGCGTCATCGAGCAGTTTGCTCCGTGCCGCAAGGGCGATCCGGAGGCCCCGCTCAGCGACGCCGATCTGGACGACAAGTTCCTGGAGCTGTCTTCGCCGGTGATTGGCGACGCCCCGGCCCGCCAGTTGCTGGCCCGGCTTTGGCAGCTTGAGAGCCTGCCCCTTGCCGAGCTGCGTCTGGGCCAGCTTTGAGGCGCTGAGGCCGCCGCGCCCGCCAGCAAAAAGGCCGCCCGGTCAGTGGCGGCCTTTTTGCGTTTAGGCCTTTAGGCCTTTGGGCATGTGGGGGCGCTGGCCCCCCGGGCTCAGTTGGGCTTGATGCCGGCCTGGATCACGATGTCCTTCCAGCGGGCCTGTTCCTTGCGCACAAAGTCGCCGTACTCCCTGGCGCTGGTGCCGTCGGCGGTGGCGCTTTCGGCCTCGAACTTGGCCAGCACATCGGGTGCCCGCACGGCTTTGGCGCATTCCTGCTCCATGCGGCGAATGATCTCGGGCGGGGTGCCGGCACGGGCATGCATGCCGTACCACTGCACCGTTTCAAAGCCCGGATAAAGCTCGGAGACCGAGGGCACATCGGGCAGCGCCGAGATGCGCTTGGCCGAGCCGACCGCGATGCAGCGCAGGGCGCCGCTCTTGATGTGCGGCAGCAGCGCCGGCGTGCCGGCCGAGAAGAACTCGATGCGGCCGGCCAGCACATCGGTGAGCGCCGGGCCGGTGCCCCGGTAGGGGATGTGGGTGATGAACATGCCGGTGCGCAGCTTGAGCGCCTCGACGGCCAGGTGACCGGCGCTGGCGTTGCCGGCCGATGCGTAATTGATCTTGCCGGGCCGGGCCTTGACGTAGGCGATGAAGGATTTGAGGTCGGTGACCGGCACATCCTTGTGCACGCAATACAGGCTGGGCACCCGGGTGAGCAGGCTCACCGGCACGAAGTCCTTGTCCACGTCGTAGCCCGAGTCCGGGTAGATCAGCGGGTTGACGGCCATCAGGCCGATGTGGCTCATGATGAAGGTGTAGCCGTCGGCCGGGGCGCGCAGCAGTTCCTGCATGGCCGGCACACCGCCGCCGCCGCCTTTGTTGTCAATGACGAAAGAGGTGTTGAGCTGTTTGCCCAGTTCGGCACCGATGCTGCGGCCCACAATGCTCGAGGTGCCCCCGGCGGCAAAAGGCATGATCCAGCGGATCGGTTTGTTGGGCCAGGCACTTTGTGCGATGGCCGGCAGACCGCTGGCGGCCAGGCCTGCGGCTCCCATCCATTTGAGGCTGTTGCGGCGGTTCAGGTCAATCGGGTTCATGGTGAGGGCATCAGAGTGAAAAGGGAGGCTCCAATGTGGACGAAATGGCCCGGGCTGCCTATCTGGGAAACCCCCTAGCCGACCCCCTTTCGCGTCTCTATGGCGACAGCGCGGCTCAGTGCCCGATGTGCAGCGCCACCAGCAAACGCGAGACCATGTTGTAGGCCGCGACCGTGGCCACCAGATCGAGCTGGCCCTGCGCATCGAAATGCGCCTGCACCTGCCGGTACAGCGCATCGGGCACCTCAATCTCACGCGTCATGGCATCGCACAGTTGCAGGGCCACCCGCTGGGCCGGCCCCAGGCCGCTGAACGCCTGCACAAGGGGCTCGCGCAAGGCCTCGATGAGGGTGGGCAAAAGGCCTGCGGCCAGCGCATGCGGCACATGGGCCTCGAACTCATAGGGTGCCCGGTTGAGCACTGCCACCCGCAGGATCACCAGCTCGCGGATGTCGGCGGGCAGGCTGCTGCGATTGCGCACCGCAGACAGCATCTGCTCCCAGCCCTGCGCGATCGGCGGGCTGTTGAGCAGCACCTGGTAGAGCGGCGAGATGCGCCCGCGCTCGGCCAGGATGCGGGCCTCCAGCTCAGCCAGCGCGGGGCGGCTGCCAGGCGGGATCGGTTCGATGCGCATGACGGGTCTCCTGTTGACCCGTGTACTGTAGCGACGAGCTGGCGCGGGCGGATGAGTTTTTGGCGGGGTTGGTGGCTTGATGAGGTAGTCTGGCAAGAGGTCAAGAACCGTTTATTTTCCAACAACTTAACATTGTTTTAGGCGTCTAACATAACGCATGTTACAGTCAATACTCAATGTTATACAAAACCCTGCCCCAGCAAAGCAGCCAATACCTGACCGAGATTTTTGGCGCGGATGCCGTGCGCCTGGTCCGGGTCGAGCAGCCTGTGTCATTGCCGTATTACCTTCAGGACCGATACGAACTTTTGCTCATCGAATTTCTGGGGCAGCGCGTTACGCTCGCCTGCGTCAAGGCCCCGACTACGCTGGCTGTACAGCAGCAGGCGCAGCATGCAGCACGACTGCATGAGTTCCTGCAAATGCCGATCATCGTTGCGCTGCCCCAAGTCATGGCCGGAGAGCGCAAACAGCTCATTGCTCATGGCGTTGCCTTTGTGGTGCCGGGCAAGCAGCTCTTTGCGCCTGCTCTGGGCCTGAACCTGACCGAGCGGTTTGGAGCAGCTCCGCGACAGCCCCAGACGCAAGCGAGCCCGGCCACTCAGGCCTTGCTCATCCACTTTTTGGTCAATCACAAAGTCAGCGAGACCTGGAGCCCGTTTGAGGTGGCCGCCCGTCTGGGTTACTCCGCCATGAGCGCCACCCGCGCTGTGCGTGAGCTGCTGCAATTCGACCTCTTTGAGCTGCAGGCACATGGGCGCGCCAAACGCCTCAAGCTGACCGGCACACGCCGCGAACTCTGGCAAAAAGCCAGGCCAAACCTGCGCACACCTGTACAACGCATGCTCTGGACCTATGACCCGCGCATCCTGCAAATAGCCCCTATGCGCTGGGCAGGCGAAAGCGCCCTGGCGCAAATGAGCATGCTGGGAGAACCGCCTCAGCCCATGATCGCCATGACCACCGAAGTCGTACAACAGACACGGCAAGCCGGCATCGCGTTTGAGCCGCAAGAAACAGCCGACGGCGTGGCGGTGCAAGTGTGGCGCTATGCGCCCGACCTGCTGGCGGACACCATGACGGTGGACCCATTGTCGCTATGGCTCAGCCTGCAAGGCAGCCAAGACGATCGGGTGCAAATGGCGCTGGACGAGCTGGAGGCGAAATACCCATGGTGAAGGGGCTGGCGAAAGATCAACAAGCACCTGATGGACATCGTGAAGCTGTCGGCTTTGCTGCAGCCAGGGCAGGCCATTGAGACGCCAGAAAAGATCAGGACAGATTTGCAGAAATTCGTGTTGTTGGTCGGTGGTCTGGACAAGCCAGAGCTACAGGCTGTGGCGCTGCGCTTGGCGCAGGCGTACGCGTTGTGATCAGGCGTACGGGGCGACGCAGACCAGTGCAGCGGGGCCTCGACAAAACTAGTGTCTACATCATCGAGCAAGCAAAATGTCTGTAATCACACACATTAAGACAAATAAGTCTGTGATTGCGGACATTCAATCATGAAGCGAAACGAAACCCCGTTGCTGACCTCTGACCGCCAGCAAGAAGCCCGTGCCCTGGGTGAAAAGCTCGCGCGTCTGCGCATCGCCCGCCAATGGCGTCAGGCCGATGCCGCTGCCCGGGCGGGCCTGTCGCGCTCCACCGCCATCCTCATCGAGCAAGGCGACCCAGGCCGCACGCTGGCGCAAATCCTGCGCTATCTGGAGGCCGTTGCGCCGGGGCTGTCCCTGCTCCAGCTGCTGCAAGAAACCGACCCTTCGCTCACCGCGCTCGCCGCCCGTGAGCGCACCCAGCGGGTACGCGCTCTGAGCCAAGCTGAACTGGACAAGCTGGACTTCTGATGCCCACCACCCAAGACCCACTGGCGGTGTTTGCCTGGTTGCCCGGCCTGGCCGAAGGGCGACTGCCCTATGTGAGCGGGCTCACCCTGGTGGCCTGCTCCGAGTTCGACTCGCGCAACAAGGGTTACCACGACCTGGCGCACGCGATTCGCCAATACGTCCACCCCTCGCGCATCCTGGCCGACGCCGAAGAGTTGTTGGCCCGCCTGGTCTTCAACATCTTTGTCAGCAACGATGACGACCACCTGCGCAACCACGCCTTTGTGCGCGACCCGCGCCGGAGTGGCTGGCAACTGAGCCCCCTCTACGACGTGGTGCCCCGACCCGGCGTGGCCCACGAGCGCATGCTCCACCTGGAAGTGGGCGACCAAGGCCTAGTCAGTGAGCGTAAAACCAAGCAATTTGACGGGTCGTACTGGTTAACGTACGCTTGACGGCTTAGGAGCTCATCATGCGAACACTCACCGCCAGCGAAGCACGCGCCAACCTCTACCGCCTGATGGATCAGGCGGCTGAGTCGCACCAGCCCATCACCATTGCTGGCAAGCGCCATGACGCCGTGCTCTTGGCGGCAGAGGACTGGCAAGCAATTCAGGAAACGCTTTATCTGCTTTCAGTTCCTGGCATGCGCGAGTCCATTAAAGAAGGAATGGCTGAGCCCGTCGATGCCTGCTCCAAGGAGCTTGACTGGTGAGTTGGGTAGTCGTTTTCGCCAAACACGCTCAAAAGGATGCGCAAAAACTCGCCGCAAGTGGACTGAAGACAAAAGCCCAGGAGCTTTTGTCCATCGTCAAAGAGAACCCCTTTCAAAACCCGCCGCCATACGAGAAGCTGGTCGGTGATCTATCCGGTGCCTGTTCTCGGCGAATCAATATTCAGCATCGACTCGTTTACGAAGTACTGCAAGAGCAGCGAATCGTCAAAGTTCTGCGTATGTGGTCGCACTATGAATGAGTCATGGCATGGCCTGCGCACCTGGGACCCGGGCAGAACCTGAAATCAGTTCTTGTGCAGCTCCGCGTTCAGCTCGCCCCAGCTCTTGTTGCGGGGGATCGCGTGCAGCGCACCGCTTTGTGAGTCGCGGCGGAACAGGATGCCGCTCTTGCCCGAGAGGTCTTTGGCCTTGACGGTGCTGCCGTCGGGCAGTTGCACGCGGCTGCCGCCGGTGATGTAGCAGCCGGCTTCGACCACGCAGTCGTCGCCCAGCGAGATGCCGATGCCGGCATTCGCCCCGAGCAGGCAGCGCTTGCCGACCTTGATGACCTCTTTGCCGCCGCCCGACAGGGTGCCCATGATGGACGCGCCGCCGCCGATGTCGCTGGCGTCATCGACCACCACGCCGGCGCTGATGCGGCCTTCGACCATGCTGGCGCCCAGGGTGCCGGCGTTGAAGTTGCAGAAGCCCTCGTGCATCACGGTGGTGCCGCTGGCCAGGTGTGCACCGAGGCGCACGCGGCTCGCGTCCGCGATGCGCACGCCGTTCGGCACGACGTAATCGGTC
>CAYSIY010000013.1:0-22767 GCA_964431215.1 uncultured Limnohabitans sp. | reverse complement strand
CGCCCGACAGCACCTTGCCACTCGATGGCACGACGTTGTTGTAGGCGCGGGCCAGGCGGGTGATGGAGTCCAGCAGGATCACCACGTCCTTCTTCAATTCGACCAGGCGCTTGGCGCGCTCGATCACCATCTCGGCCACATGCACATGGCGGGCGGCGGGTTCGTCAAAGGTGGAGGAGATCACTTCGCCGCGCACGCTGCGCTGCATTTCGGTCACTTCTTCGGGACGTTCATCCACCAGCAGCACCATCAGGTGCACATCGGGGTAGTTGGCGGTAATGGCGTGGGCAATGTGCTGCATCATGACCGTCTTGCCCGACTTGGGCTGGGCGACGATCAGGGCGCGCTGGCCCTTGCCGATGGGAGCGATGATGTCGATCACGCGGCTGGTGATGTTTTCCTCGCCCTTGATGTCGCGCTCCAGACGCATCTGCTCCTTGGGAAACAGCGGCGTCAGGTTCTCGAACATCACCTTGTGCTTGTTGTTCTCGGGCAGCCCATCGTTGACCTTGTCGAGCTTGGTCAGGGCAAAGTAGCGCTCGCCGTCCTTGGGGATGCGCACTTCGCCTTCGATCATGTCGCCGGTGTGCAGATTGAAGCGGCGCACCTGGCTGGGGCTGATGTAGATGTCGTCGGTGGACGCGGTGTAGCTGGAGTCGGGGCTGCGCAGGAAACCAAAACCGTCGGGCAGGATTTCCAGCACGCCGTCGGCAAAGACCTGTTCACCCGCTTTGGCCCGCTTTTTGATGATGGCGAACATCAGCTCCTGCTTGCGCATGCGACCGGTGTTTTCGATCTCGAGGGCTTCGGCCTGCTTGAGCAGTTCAGACACGTGCTGTGCCTTGAGTTCATTCAGATGCATGGGATGGACCTGTAGGGAGGCGACCTCAATCGGGGTCGTGGGCTCAAAAACGGGGGGAGGGGAAATTCGGTCCGGGCCGGTTCCGGGTGGCGGAACATTGTGGGCCTCGGGGCAGCGGCTTGGCTTGTTGGGCGGCGCTGCGACCGATTATGACAGGTTTTGGAAGCTTCCGAAAAACGCTGGACCGGGCGCTCTGGCCCGGTTTTGAGGGTTCGTGCAGCGTTCAGGCCAAGTGCTGGTCGATGAAGGCGGTCAGTTGGGCCTTGCTCATGGCGCCGACCTTGGTGGCCGCCAGTTGGCCACCTTTGAACACCATCAGGGTCGGAATGCCACGGATACCGAACCTGGCCGGCACATCGCGGTTTTCGTCGACATTCATCTTGGCGACCTGCAGTTTGCCCTGGTAGGCGCTGGCCACTTCGTCAAGGATGGGGGCGATCATCTTGCAGGGGCCACACCACTCGGCCCAGAAGTCGACGATCACCGGTGTGGCGGACTGCAGCACGTCGGCGTCAAAGGACGTGTCGCTGATGTGTTTGATGAGGTCGCTGGCCATGGCCTGTTCCTTGTGAAGAGTGAAGATACAGCTAAAGTGGCGGCTATTTTGACAGAAACCCGCCCATCTCCGCTGTCACCCGGAGATGCTGCCGCCTCCAGCAGATGACCGATTCCGAGCCTTCCACCATGCCCCTGACCCGACTCGATGTCGCCATTGTGGGCGCCGGTCCGGCCGGCCTCATGGCGGCCGAGGTGCTGTGCGCCGCCGGACGTGAGGTTCATGTCTTCGATGCCATGCCTTCGGTGGGCCGCAAGTTTTTGCTGGCTGGTCGAGGCGGCCTGAATCTGACGCACAGCGAGGCGCGCCCCGCCTTCGATGCCCGCTATGGCTCGCAACAGGCGTGGGTGAGCCGCTGGCTCGATGGCATGGATGGCGAGCGGGTGCGTGCCTGGGCCGATGGCTTGGGTGCGGACACCTTTGTGGGCACCTCCGGGCGCGTGTTTCCCCACGAAATGAAGGCGGCACCTTTGCTGCGGGCCTGGTTGCGCCGCCTGCGCCAGCCCGATTCGGGCCGACCCGTGCACTTTCACATGCGCCATCGCTGGCAGGGCTGGGACGGCGAAGATCTGCTGTTTGGCCATGCAGACGGACGGTCCAGGGTGCGTGCCCGGGCCACCTTGCTGGCTCTGGGCGGTGCCAGCTGGCCGCGTCTGGGCTCGGACGGCCGCTGGATGCCGCTGTTGCGGGCCCGGGGTGTGCCGTTGGCACCCCTGCAGCCGGCCAATTGCGGCTTTGATGTCTGGGGACGCGATGGCCAAGGCTGGACAACGCATTTCGCGCAGCGATACGCCGGACAGCCTCTCAAATCTGTGGTGCTGCATGTCGGACCGACCCCGACCCGGGCGCTTTGGCAACGCAAGGGAGAGTTCGTGGTCACTGCCAGTGGTCTCGAGGGCAGCCTGATTTATGCCGCCTCGGCCCTCTTGCGCGATGAACTGGGCTCTGCCGGCGAGTCCTGGCTGCATCTGGATCTCTTGCCCGATCGCAGCCCGCAGCAGGTGCTGCAGGAAGTGCTTCGGCCACGGGGCAGCCGCAGCCTGTCGAGTCACCTCAAGGGACGCCTTGGATTGCAGGGCGTGAAGGCCGGTTTGCTGCACGAGCTGCTACTGCCCGAAGACTGGACCCACCCACAGAGGCTGGCCACGGCCATCAAAGCCCTGCCCATCCGCCTCAAGGCGCCCCGGCCGGTGGAGGAGGCCATCAGCACGGCGGGCGGTGTGCGGTCCGAGGCCCTGACCTCCGGGCTGATGCTCAAGGCCTGCCCGGGCGTCTACTGTGCCGGTGAAATGCTCGACTGGGAGGCGCCTACCGGGGGCTACCTGTTGACCGCCTGTCTGGCCAGTGGATGGCGAGCCGCCCAGGGCATCCTGGCGGGCGATACACAAATTTAAACAAATCCTGTCTACCGGATGTGTTTCCCCGGCGTTAAGGCCATGTGTACAACATTCATCCCGAGTGGACGAGGACAATATGCACCCAGTGGATTCCGCCGAATACCAGGCCGCCGTCGAGGAAGCCGCCAACGCTTTCATGAAAGTCATGGCCTTGCGGGGGTTTGCAGTCAGGGATTACCCGCAGAATTTTGTGGCCCATATGGCCAAACAGGCCCATTTGCGCTTTGAAACCAGCCTCGCAGGCGCCCAGCCAGAGGCCGATGCGCTGGTTTCGGAGTTCATCCGCTCGGGCCAGTCCGTCTCGCGCAAGGCCCCTGCGGCCAAAGCCAAGACCCTGGCATTCCCGGTCCTGCGCCGTCACGCAGCCTGACCCGATCGCCTCCACCCACCGCCCTGCCCTGGCAGGGCGTTGTCGTTTGTGGTGGTGAAAGTGCGAGGAAGAAGAGGGGTGACGAGCCTTGACCCCGGCACTGGCTCCGCGGTTAGGGCTGCTCGGTTCCCCGCCTGACCCGGTTGGCCGCTTCCCCATGCGGGAAGGCCCGTCGCGTTCCATTGTAGGCGAGTGCCTGGTCTTTTCCGTGAGGCCACACACTTTTCTCATGGAGCGCATCCCGCTTCAGGGCGCAGGCCGCACCTGGGTGTGTGCCCGATAGAATCGTCGCATGTCCTACCTCGTCCTGGCCCGCAAATACCGCCCGCGCTCCTTTACTGAAATGGTCGGTCAGGAGCACGTGGTCCAGGCCCTCTCCAATGCGCTCATCCAGCAGCGCCTGCACCATGCCTACCTGTTTACCGGCACCCGGGGTGTGGGCAAGACCACCGTCTCGCGTATCCAGGCCAAATAGCTCAACTGCCAGGGCGCTGATGGGCAGGGGGGCATCACGGCCGAGCCTTGCGGTGTCTGCCAGGCCTGTCGCGACATCGATGCCGGTCGTTTTGTCGACTACACCGAACTCGACGCTGCCTCCAACCGGGGGGTGGACGAAGTCCAGAGCCTGCTGGAGCAGGCGGTTTACAAACCGGTGCAGGGCCGCTTCAAGGTCTTCATGATCGACGAGGTCCACATGCTCACGAACACCGCGTTCAACGCGATGCTCAAGACGCTTGAAGAGCCCCCCGAGTACCTCAAGTTCGTGCTGGCCACGACCGACCCGCAGAAAGTGCCGGTCACGGTTCTCTCGCGCTGTCTGCAGTTCAACCTGCGGCCGATGGCCCCCGAGACGGTGTTTGAACACCTCACCCACGTGCTGACACAAGAGAACATTGCGGCTGAGCCCCAGGCCTTGCGCCTGCTTGCGCGTGCCGCCCGCGGCTCGATGCGCGACGCGCTCAGCCTGACCGACCAGGCGATCGCCTTTGGCAGCGGCCAGCTGCAGGAATCGGGCGTGCGGCAGATGCTGGGCAGCGTGGACCGCAGCCATGTCCTGCAATTGCTGCAAGCCTTGGCCCGCTGGGACGGTGCCACGGTGGTGGCGCTGGTGGAGGCCTTGCGCCAGCAGGGGGTCTCGGCCGCCTCCACCCTCGAAGACATGAGCACCGTGCTGCAGCGCATGGCGGTGCTGCAGGCTGTGCCGGGTTTGGCCGATCAGGCCAGCGACGACCCGGACGCGCCGGTCATCATCGAACTGTCCCAGGTGATGTCCGCTGATGTGACGCAGCTGCTCTACAGCCTGTGTCTGCACGGGCGCACTGAACTGGGCCTGGCACCCGACGAATACGCCGCCCTGACCATGGTGTTGCTGAGACTGCTGGCGTTCAAACCTGCTGGCGCAGTCGCCACGGCTGAAAAAAAAAGCCCTGAACTGAGCTCTCGGCCACCAGCCCCGCCCCCAAGGACCGAGCACAGGGTGCCAGTGTCCGCTGCGAATGTAGCGGCAGCGACTGCTCCGGCAGCGACTGCACCGGCAGCAACCGCACCTGCCGTCAGCCCTGTTTCCGCCGCCGTGGCATCAGCCTCGCCTGCGCAGGATTGGTTCGACACCCGTCAAGCCCCGGCATTGGAAGACTTGCCGCCCTGGGAGGCCTTCGAGGATGTGCCCGAGCGCTCGTCTGCCGAAGTGAGCGAGCCCGCGCGTCTGCAGTCCTTGCCCGTGCGCGAGACCGTGCCTGCCCAGGCATCGACCGCGCCGAGCCGCACCGAGGTCCTCAAGCGCCCCGAAGCCCCCTTGCAAACCACCCCGGAAGGCGACTTCTGGGCCGAAGTGGTGGGACAGCTTCAGGCCAACGAGGCGATCACCGCGCTGGTGCGCGAGCTCGCCTTGCAGTCGCAATTGATGGCGCGGGAAGGGCACATCTGGCAACTGTGCGTTGACCGTGAGTCGCTGGTTCGCCCCGCCTCCCGCGAGCGATTGGAGGCGGCCCTGCAAACCCTCGGACACGTGGTGAAGCTGCAGGTCAGCCAGGGCGCCGTGACGGACAGCCCGGCCAAGCGCCAGGCCCAGGCGATGGCCGCCAAAATGCAGGCGGCCGTCGCACTCATCCAGAACGACCCGCTGGTGCAATCGCTGATGCGCGACTTCGATGCGAAGATCGTGCCCGGCAGCATCCAGCCGCTTTGATTTTCATACCGATAGAAAGTAGCCCCATGTTCAACAAAGGACAACTCGCCGGACTCATGAAGCAGGCCCAGGCCATGCAGGACAACCTGAAAAAAGCCCAGGAAGAGCTGGCGCACATCGAGGTTGAAGGACAGTCGGGTTCTGGACTGGTCAAGGTGCTGATGACCTGCAAGCACGAGGTGCGCCGCGTCACCATCGACCCCAGCCTGCTGGCCGACGACAAGGACATGCTCGAAGACCTGGTGGCGGCCGCCTTCAATGCGGCCGTGCGCCAGGCCGAGGAGGTGTCCCAGCAGAAGATGGGCAAGCTCACCGCCGGCCTGCCCCCCGGCATGAAGCTGCCTTTCTGAGATCCGCGCTTCTTTCATGGCAGACACCCACGCATTGGCCGCCCTGGTGCAGGCCCTCAAGGGCCTGCCCGGGGTCGGCGTCAAATCGGCGCAGCGCATGGCCTTTCATCTGCTGCAGCATGACCGGCAGGTGGCCACCACGCTGGCCCAGGCGCTCAGCCATGCCGTGGCCGCAGTGCGCCACTGCAGCCAGTGCCACACCTTCACCGAGCACGAGGTCTGCGACACCTGTGCCGACCCGCAGCGCGAGCGCGGCCAGCTGTGCGTGGTCGAAACCCCGGCCGACCAGTCGGCCATCGAGCGCACAGGCACTTACCGGGGTCTTTACTTTGTGCTGATGGGCAAGCTCAGCCCGCTCGATGGCATCGGCCCGAACGACATCGGTCTGGCACGGCTGCGCGAGCGTTGCCGCCAGGAGGCACTGCGGGAAGTCATTCTGGCCACCAATTTCACCGCCGAGGGCGAGGCCACGGCCCATGTGATTGCCGAGATGCTCAAGGCACAAGGCCTGCACGTGACGCGCCTGGCCCGGGGCGTGCCCGCCGGCAGTGAGCTCGAGTATGTTGATCTGGGCACCATCGCGCACGCGCTGGTCGACCGCCGCTGAAGGCCTGGCGCTGATTGCTTGGCGCACGGATCGCTCCCCCTCTCTGATCGGGTCTGCCCTTACGTGAAAACCCCGTCAGGAACGGTCCCGATGCGCGCGCATTGTTCTCGCTCTACGCTCGAGGACAAAAGGAGTTGAGAGCATGGATGGCGGGCGCAGGCAATGGCTGGCGATGGCAGTGGCGGCCGGGGGAGCCGTCTGCTGGCCTGCCCGGGCGGCGCAGCAGGTGACTGTGGCCTTGGGGGCGCGCAACAGCCTGTATCACCTGCCTCTCGTGCTGGCCGAGCGTCTGGGGTATTTCCGGCAGCAGGGTTTGCAGGTGCATCTGGTCTCCCACGACTCGGGTCAAGCGGCCGTCAGCAGCCTGCTCAAAGGTCAGGCCGATGTGCTGGCCGGCGCTTTCGAGCACCTGTTCGAAGCGCAGAGGCAAGGCCCGTTTTTGCAGGCTTTCGTGCAGATGGCCAATACCCCGATGCTCAGCCTGGGCGTCTCCACCCTGCGTGCTGCCCCCCGGTCCTGGCAGGACCTGAAGTCCGCCCGCATTGGGGTTTCTGCAATCGACTCCGGCACCCACTGGATGAGTGGTCTGTGGCTGCTGCGCAATGGCCTGCAGATGCAGGATGTGCATTTTGTCGAGGTCGGAACCTCGGCTTCGGCATTGGGTGCCTTATGGGAGGGCCAGATCGACGCCTTGTGCAATCCGGATCCGGTGATGCACTGGCTCGAACAGCGCGGCGAGCTCCGCCTGATTGCCGAGGCCCGGACCTCATCCGGAGCCCATCAACTGGCTGCAGGCCCCCTGCCCGGAGGATGCCTGATGGCCCGCGAGGATTTCCTCTCGCGTCAGCCTCAGGTGGCGCTGGCGTTGGCAGATGCCGTGGTGCAGGCCCTGCGCTGGTTGCATACGGCCGGACCGACCGACTTGTTCAAGATGGTGCCGGTGGCGCCATGGATCACGGACAGGGCGGTTTACCTGGGGGCATTTTTCAAGCTCCGTGATGCCTACGCCCGCGATGGCCTGATCCAGGAAGAGGCGGTCGCCAATGCCTGGCGAATGCATGTTCGGGTGGCCCCCCACCCGCTGGCCAGTCGGCAGTTGCTGGCGCGTACCTTCACCAATGCCTTCGTGGCACGCGTCCGTACGGCGCGTAACGCCTTCTGAGTGCGGACGGTTTTCAGCGCCCGACCGAATCGGAACGGCTGGTCTGCGCCACCTGCCTGGCGGGTTTGCCGGCAGGGGCGCTCTTGCTGCTGCGCTGGGCCAGGCGTGGGTTGCTGCGGAGGGTGTTGCGCGGTGCCACGCTGGGCACCAGCATCACCACGGTCTGACCCGCTGTGAGCTGCCCGGTGGCCGGCAGCTTGTTCCAGCTCGCCAGGTTCGCGGCCGACACGCCATGCCGGGCCCCCAGACTGGCCAGGGTATCGCCCTGGCGGGCCTTGATGGAAACACGGCGCAGCACCACCTCGGGTGCCAGACTCAGCTGGGCATTGTTGGCCAAGCGCTGGCTGACATCGTTGTCCAGGTCACCTTTGCGGTGAACCAGCAAGGTCGAGCCGGACTTGAGCTTCATGCCTTGGGGAATGTTGTTGACCGAACGCAGCACTGCTGCGGGCGTCCCCACTTGCCGGGCGGCTTCTTCCACGGACAGGGTCCGGGGAGCGATCCATGCGGTCCAGGTGGCCAGTGGCTGGTCGGCATGGCGCTGGAGGTTCTGCTCGAAAATGGCGGCGTTGTCCCAGGGCAGCAGGATTTGGGGTATGCCCGCAGCCAGGATGACCGGTCGATTCATTTGCGGATTCAGGGCCTTGAAATCCTCGAGGCTGACTTGTGCCAGCCGTGCAGCAACAGACACATCGATGTCACGTTCGATGGACACCGTCTTGAAGAACGGGTGGTTGTGGATCAGGGGGAGCTGGACATTGAACAACTGCGGTTGGGCCACGATGTTCTTGATCGCCTGCAGCTTGGGCACGTAGTGCCGGGTTTCATGGGGCATCTGCAAATCGGTGTAGTTCAGCGGGAGACCGCGTGCCCTGTTGCGTGCCAGGGCGCGGTTGACGCTGCCTTCGCCCCAGTTGTAGGCGGCCAGTGCCAGATGCCAGTCCCCAAACATGCCGTAGAGCTTTTGCAGGTAATCCAGCGCAGCCCGGGTGGACTCGAGGACGTCCCGGCGTTCGTCACGGAACAGGTTCTGCTTGAGATCGAAGTACCTGCCGGTGGCTGGCATGAACTGCCACATGCCGGCCGCCTTGGCGCTGGACACCGCCTCGGGGTTGAATGCCGATTCAATGAAGGGCAGCAGGGCCAGTTCGGTGGGCATGTTGCGACGCTCGAGCTCTTCGACAATGTGGAAGATGTAACGGCGCGACCGCTCGGTCATGCGCAGCATGGAGTCGGGGCGGGCGGCGTACCACTGCTCGCGCTCACGCACCAGATCGGTCTGCAGATCCGGCATGGCAAAGCCGCGGCGGATGCGCTCCCAGATGTCCACCGGCGGCTGCAGACCGACACTGCCCTCGGGCTTGAACTGGGCAGGCGGTGCCTGGACGGCGGGCTCGCTCAACGGGGTCCTGGACGCCACCATGGGCTCGGCTGTGGGCGTCATGGCGAGGGCTGGCGGGGCCGTTTCAACGGAGAGGTCTGCCCCCGTCGTGGCACATCCGCCAAGCCACAGCATGCTGCCCAGCAGCCAGCCCAGACAAGTCAGGCGCAAGCCACGGGGTGAAGAATATGGATTCATTTGAACTGGTTTTTCCATTCGCGCAGCAGCGCAAACGCTTGTGTATCTTCTTGCACCGGCATGCCGACGTGCAGCGCCAGAGCCCGGCGCACAGCGGGGCTGCGGCTGCGCAGGAAGGGGTTGATGGCCAGCTCCTGTCCCAGAGTGGAGGGCAGGGTGGGGGTGTTCTGTGCGCGCCGGGCCAGGCACGCCTGCTCGTAATCCATCACAGCGGTGTTGCCCGGTTCCACCGTGCGCGCAAAGCGCAGGTTGGAGAGGGTGTATTCGTGGGCACAGCAGACCCGGGTGTTGCCCGGCAGCGCAGCCAGCCGGTCCAGCGAGGCGAGCATCTGAGCCGCAGTGCCTTCAAAGAGACGCCCACACCCGCCCGAAAACAGGGTGTCGCCGCAAAACAGCAAGGGGGCCTGGCCCTCGGGCTGTGCCCAGTAAGCCACATGGCCCGCAGTGTGTCCGGGCACCTCGATCACCCGCCAATCCAGAGGCCCCCAGCCAACCGTGTCGCCATCGGCCACCGGGGTGCAGGGTACAGGCAGTTTTTCCAGGGCAGGGCCGATCACGCGGGCACCTGTGGCCTGCACCAGATCCGCCAGTCCGCCCGTGTGATCGGCGTGGTGGTGGGTGACTAGAATGGTGTCCAACTGCAAACCCGGCTCGCGGGCGAGCCACTGCAGCACCGCCTGTCCGTCCCCCGGGTCGACCGCCAGCACTTGCTGCTGGTGTTGCAGCAACCAGATGTAGTTGTCGGAGAAAGCAGGCAGTGGAGTCAATCGCATGGCGCGTCAGATTATAGAAAGTCCCCTTGCGGCACCGGCCTGGCTGCATGCGCTGGGCGAGCCCACTGTGCAACGCTTGCTGGCCTGGGAGCAGGCGCAGACCGATGCCCTGCTGGTCGATGTGTTCGGTTACCACGCGGTGCAGGCGGGCTGGCCAGGTTTTGATGCCTTGCGAAGCAACCGCATGCCCCACCGCTGGCCTGCCGCTCAGGAGTTCGATACCGCAGGGCCCGAACCGGCCCTGGCCTTCGACAGCCGGGCCTGGCCCTGGCCGGCCGAGTCATTGGATCTGGTGGTGCTGCCGCACACGCTCGAGCGTTCGGCCGACCCCCATGCCTGTCTGCGCGAGGTCGAGCGGGTCCTGATCGCCGAAGGCCAGGTCTTGATCCTGGGCTTCAACCCCTGGAGCCTGTGGGGACGCCAACTGCAGCGCAGCCAGCAATGCTCTGCGCCTGAAACCCCCGCCACCTGGCCCTTGCAGCCGATCGCGGCGCACCGCCTGCGCGACTGGCTGCATCTGCTGGGTTTCGAGGTCCAGCTGCAGCGCTCGACCGGTTGGACCCCCACCTGGCGCAGCGAGCGCTGGGTGCGCCGCTGGGCCTGGCTGGATGCCTTCGGACGTCGCTGGCTGCCATTTGGGAGCGGCATTTACCTCATCATGGCCACCAAACGGGTGCCGGGCGGGCGGCTGGTCCATGGCCGCAATTGGCGCAAGGTACCATCGCGCTCCGCCGTGGCGGCGCCCGCCGCCTCGATCGAGGCGCCTGCGCGTGCCTGCCCGAACCCTGAAAGCCAGCCTTGACCCCTGCCACCCGCCTGAACCACGTTGAAATCCATACCGATGGGGCCTGCAAGGGCAACCCCGGCCCGGGTGGGTGGGGCGTGCGCATGGTCTCGGGGGGGCATGTCAAGGAACTGTTTGGCGGTGAGCCCGAAACCACCAACAACCGCATGGAGCTGACCGCGGTGATCGAGGCGCTCAAGGCGCTCAAGCGGCCCTGCACCGTGACCCTTTACCTGGACAGCCAGTACGTGCGCCAGGGCATCACCCAATGGATTCATGGCTGGAAAGCCAAAGGCTGGCGCACCGCTGACCGGCAGCCGGTCAAGAATCTGGACCTGTGGCAGCAACTCGACCACCTGGTGTCTTCTTCGGGACATCGCATCGAATGGCACTGGGTCAAAGGCCATGCCGGTGATCCTGGCAACGAGCGTGCCGATGCCCTGGCCAATCAGGGGGTGGCGCAGGCGCTCGGGCGTTAGCCCGGCTCTTGTCAAGCCTCGCTCAAGCCTGGGCCTGGCCGTGCTTGCGCCTCTCACACAGCCCTGTGCGAGCCCTCCGGGACTGTTACATTCATGAATCGTTGATCCGATTCCTTCCTCTCGAGACACAGTTCATGGCCTACAAGAAGAAATACGCCCTGGTGGCTGTCCTGGGCATTGGCGTTGCGTCGGGTGTGGCCTGGTGGCTGCAGCGCCAGCCTGCAGACCGTTTGTCCTCTCAGGCGTCCTCCGTCTCGCCTGCTCCCGCAGCTTCTTCGGCGGCGTCAGCAGCACAACGTCCACCCGCGGTGGAAGTGGCTCTGGTCCAGGAGGCCACCCTGGTCGATGAAGCGCAATCGGTGGGCAGCCTGCGTTCCCGTCAGGGCGTGGTCCTGCGCCCCGAGGTCGCCGGGCGTGTCAAGGCGATCCTGTTTGCCGAGGGCCAGAAGGTGCACAAAGGTCAGTTGCTGGTCCAGCTCGATGACCAGCTGCAGGCCGCGCAAGTCGCGCAGGCCCGGGCCGAAATGTCCATCGCCGAAGCCAACCACAGGCGCAACCAGGATCTGGTGGCCCAGAACTTCATCAGCAAGCGCACGGTCGATGAAAGTGGCGCTGCCCTGGAGGTGGCCCGGGCCAAGCTGGAGCTGGCGCTGGCCAGCCAGCAGCGTCTGAAGATCGTTGCCCCCTTTGACGGGGTGGCCGGCCTCAGGCAGGTCAGCGTCGGGGATTACCTCAAGGACGGTGCCGACATCGTCAACATCGAAGACATCGATGCGGTGCTGGTGGATTTCCGTTTGCCCGAGCGTTTCCAGAGCAAGGTCCGCACAGGGCAAAAAGCCCAGCTCAGTGTGGACGCCCTGCCCGGACGGCCGTTCACTGCGGTGGTGCAGGCGGTGGACCCCCTGATCGACGCCAATGGCCGCTCGGTCGGCATCCGGGGGTGCATTGACAACCGCCAGCGGCAGTTGCGCCCGGGCATGTTCGTTCGCGTGAACACCGTCTTTGCTGTGCGCGAGCGGGCGCTGCTGGTGCCCGAGGAGGCCATCGTCCCGCAGGGGGGCCGCAGCTTCGTGGTCAAGGTGGTGCCGGGCGAAAAACCCGACAGCCTGGTCAGCCTGCGGGTGGCGGTCAAGACCGGCTTGCGCCAGCCAGGCAAGGTGGAAATCACCGAAGGACTGGAGGCCGGCGATACCGTGGTCACCGCTGGCCATCAGCGTCTGCAAAAAGATGGCACCCCGGTGCGGGTGGTGGATCTGGCTGCGGCGGGCCGTGGCCCTGCCGGGGCCGCCAGCGCTGCGGCGGCCGGCGCTTCTTCACCGGCATCCGCCCCTGCGGCAGCGGCATCTGCAGGCTCGTCTGCCCCGGGGGCGGGTGCCGGCAAGCCGCCGTTGGCCCAAGGGCCGGCAGCAGCGGCGCGCGCCCCGCTGAGCGGTCCCAACCCCTGCCAGCGAGGCTGAGATGCAGCTCGCCGAAGTCTCCATCCGCCGGCCGGTGCTGGCCGTGGTCATGTCCTTGTTGATCCTGCTGGTCGGTGCCGTCAGCTTTGACCGCCTTTCGGTGCGCGAGTACCCCAAGATCGACGAGCCCAACGTCACGGTCACCGTCAGGTATCCCGGCGCTTCGGCCGAGGTGATCGAGTCGCAGGTCACCAAGCCGCTGGAAGACTCGATTGCCGGCATTGACGCGGTGGACGTCATCACCTCGATCAGCCGCGCCGAGCAGTCGCAGATCACCGTCAGGTTCCGGCTTGAAAAAGACGCCGATACCGCTGCAGCCGAAGTGCGTGACCGCACCGCCCGTGTGCGCAACCGGCTGCCCCAGAGCATCGAGGAACCGGTGATCGCCAAGGTCGAGGCCGACGCCTTCCCGGTGATCTGGCTGGCATTTTCCAGCGAGACCATGAACCCGCTGCAGATCAACGACCTGGTCAACCGCATTGTCAAACCGCGCTTGCAGACGGTCACCGGGGTGGCCGATGTGCGGATTTTTGGCGAGCGCAAATACGCCATGCGCGTCTGGCTCGAACCCGAACGCCTGGCCGCTTACAAACTGACCCCGGCCGACGTCGAGGACGCCATCCGCCGCAGCAACATCGAACTGCCGGCCGGCCGCATCGAATCGAGCAAGCGCGAATTCACCGTCACTTCGCAAACCGACCTGAGCCGTCCGGGCCAATTTGCCGACATCGTCATCAAGACCGTCGGCGGCTTTCCGGTCAGGATCCGCGATGTGGCGCGGGTGCAGGAGGGTGCCGTTGACGAACGCAGCGCGGTGCGCCTGAACGGCGTGCCGGCCATTTCCGCGGGCGTGATTCGCCAGGCCACCGCCAACCCGCTGGAGCTGTCCAGGGGCGTACGCGACATGCTGCCGCGCATCGAGGCCGACCTGCCGCCCGGCATCACGGTCACCGTGGCCAACGACAACTCGGTCTTCATCGACCGCTCCATCAAGAGCGTGTTCCAGACCATCGTCGAGGCGGTGGTGCTGGTGGCGCTGGTGATCTTCGTCTTCCTGCGCACTGTCCGCGCCTCCATCATTCCGATCGTCACCATCCCGGTCAGCCTGATCGGCACCTTTGCCATGATGGCGCTGGCGGGCTTCACCATCAACACCCTCACCCTGCTGGCGCTGGTGCTGGCCATCGGGCTGGTGGTGGACGACGCCATCGTGGTGCTGGAGAACATCTACCGCCACATCGAAGAAGGCATGGACCCGTTCTCGGCGGCCATCAAGGGCTCGCGCGAGATCGGTTTTGCGGTGGTGGCCATGACGCTCACCCTGGCGGCGGTGTTTGCGCCGCTGTCCTTCACCCCCGGGCGTACCGGCAAGCTCTTTACCGAGTTCGCGCTGGCGCTGGCCGGTTCGGTGATCGTCTCGGGCTTTGTGGCCCTGACCCTCTCGCCCATGATGAGCGCCAAGCTGCTCAGGCACAACGCTAACCCGGGCTGGTTTGACCGCACCATGGACCGTGGGCTCAACCGCCTCTCCGACGGCTATGGCCGACTGCTGGCCTGGATTCTGACCCGGGGGCGCTGGCTGGTGGTGCTGGTCATGGCCGGCAGTGCGGTGGGCATTGGCATGGTCTACCCGACCATGAAGCAGGAACTGGCCCCCCTGGAAGACCGGGGTGTGCTGCTTGCCACCGTGAGCGCGCCCGATGGTGCCACGCTTGAATACACCGACCGCTATGCCAAGGTGCTCGAACGCATGGGCGAGGGTTACAGCGAGTTCGACCGCATTTTTGCCAATATGGGTAATCCGACCGTGGCCCAGGGTTCGGTGGTCTACCGCGCGGTGGACTGGGAGGAGCGCCAGAAAACCACGCTCGAAATCGCCCGCGAGCTGACGCCCCGATTCAACAGCCTGCCCGGGGTGACGGCCTTTCCGGTCACGCCGCCTTCACTGGGTCAGGGCTTTCGCGAGCGTCCGGTGAATTTCGTCATCCAGACCTCCGACAGTTACCAGAACCTCAACACGGTCACGCGGCAGATGCTCGATGAGATCGCCAAGAATCCCGGCATCCTCTCGCCCGATGTGGACCTGCGTCTGAACAAGCCCGAGCTGCGCATCGAGGTCGATCGCGCCAAGGCGTCCGAGCTGGGCGTGAATGTGGATGCGGTGGCACGCGCCATCGAGAGCATGCTGGGTGGGCGCGTGGTCACCCGCTACAAGAAGGATGCCGAGCAGTACGACGTGATCGTGCAGGTCCAGCCCAGCGCCAGAAACACCCCCGACGACATCGACAACATCTATGTGCGTGGCCGCAACGAGGCGATGATTCCCTTGTCGGCTGTGGTCAAGACCCGCGAGAGTGTCAGTCCGCGCGAGCTCAACCACTTTGGTCAGCGCCGCTCGGTCACCATCACGGCCAACCTGGCCCCCGACTATTCCTTGGGGCAAGCCCTGCAGTTTCTCGATGCGACCGCGGCCCAGGTGCTCAAGCCGGGCTACACCACCGAACTCAATGGCACCTCGCGGGAATTTCGCAACTCGCAAGGCGCACTCGTCATGGTGTTCGTGCTGGCGCTGTTCTTCATCTTCCTGGTGCTGGCCGCGCAGTTTGAGAGCTTCATCGATCCGTTCGTGATCATGCTCTCGGTGCCGCTGTCCATGATCGGCGCCCTGCTGGCCCTCAAGTGGAGCGGGGGATCGCTCAACGTTTATTCGCAGATCGGCCTCATCACCCTGGTGGGCCTGATCACCAAGCACGGCATCCTGATTGTGGAGTTCACCAACCAGCTGCGCGAGCACGGCATGGCCATGAAAGAGGCTCTGGTTCAGGCCTCCAGTCAGCGCCTGCGCCCGATCCTGATGACCACCGGGGCCATGGTGCTCGGGGCGGTGCCGCTGGCCCTGGCCGAAGGGGCGGGCGCGGAGAGTCGCACACAGATCGGCTGGGTGATCGTCGGGGGCATGAGTCTGGGCACGCTGCTCACGATTTTCGTGGTGCCGACCATGTACTCGCTGTTCGCCCGTCAGTCGGTACCCGGGCCGAACAAGACCGTGGCCAGCGAGTCTGCGCCGTAGACCGAGGCGGCGGACATCAAGGCCCGAGTATCCTCTGTGTCATTCTCCGGCTTGACCCAGTGCGTCATTCCCCGGCTTGACCGGGGAATCCATGCCTGAAAAATGTGGATCCTCGGATCAGGCCCGAGGATGACAAAAAAAGAGGCCTGACCCTGACTTCAGAGCTGTCCGTCAAACATCATCACATCCACCCAGTCGCCCGACTGCACCGTGGGCTGTTCATGGCCCAGCACAATCAGGCCATTGGCCTGCACCATGGAACTGAGCACGCCCGAGCCCTGGTTGCCGGTCAGGCGAACCCACAGTTCCCCATCGGCACGGCGCTCGACAATGCCGCGCTGGTACTCGGTGCGGCCAGGCTTCTTGCGCAGGGTGTTGGCTGCACGGGCGCGCAGCAGGGGTTGAGGCGGCGCGTTCCAGCCCATCAGCTTTTGCAGGGCCGGCCGCACGAAGGCCGCAAAAGTGACCATGACGGCCACCGGGTTGCCAGGCAAACCGAACAACAAGGCCGAATGCCCGCCCTCGGTCAGGCGGCCCACCGCCATGGGGCGACCCGGCCGCATGGCGATGCGCCAGAAGGCCACATCGCCCAGTTTCTTCATCATGGCCTTGGTGTGGTCGGCTTCGCCCACGCTCACCCCCCCGCTGGTGATGACTGCATCGGCCTGTGCTGAGGCCTGCCGGAAGGCCGTTTCGAGTTGTTCCGGCTGGTCCTTGACCACGCCCAGATCGATCACCTCGCAGCCCAGCCGTGCGAGCAGCCCCAGCACGGTGTAGCGGTTGCTGTCGTAGACCGCGCCTTCGCGTGGCGGCTCGCCCAGGCTCAGGATTTCATCGCCGGTGGAAAAATAGCCCACGCGCGGTCGACGCCAGACCTTCACCTGCGTCAGGCCCAGGCTGGCGATCAGACCACAGGCGGCGGGGCTCAGGCGGGTGCCGGCGGCCAGGGCCGGGCGGCCGGCCATCAGGTCTTCGCCCAACAGGCGGCGGTTGTCGCCGGGCTGCAGCAGGCCAGCGGGCACCGTGATCTGCTCGCCCTCGATCTGCACCAGCTCCTGCGGTGCCACGGTGTCCAGCCCGGCAGGCATGACGGCACCGGTCATGATGCGCACGCATTCGCCGGGCCCGCATTCGCCGTCCCAGGCCTTGCCGGCCAATGCGGTGCCGACCACCCGAAACCGTGTGGCCTGGTCGGCCAGCAGCTCGCTGCCCCGCAGGGCAAAGCCATCCATGGCCGAGTTGTCGTGCGGCGGCACGCTGATGGGCGAGACCACGTCCTCGGCCAGGATGCGGTCGAGCGCCTGCATGGGCGACACCGACTCGATCTCCCTGACCGGCTGCACGAGTTCTGCGAGGAAGGCGTTCACATGGCGGGCCGAGAGGGCCTGCGGGTCGTAGCCCTGGAGGCGCTCGGCGATGGCTTGCAGACGGTCGGGTGCGCTCATAGCGATTCGAGCTTTTGCAGTTCTTCGAGGGTGTTGGCGTTGAAAAAGGACCCGGGCGCGTCCTGTGGCAAGTCAAAGGGCACGCTGGCGCAGCGGTGCTGGCCCGTCCAGGCGTCAATCTTGCGCCCCCCCCGGTGCGTGAAGTCCACCAGACTGTCGAGCAGCTCCACCTTGAGCAGGCAGAACACCGGCTGGGGCCTGAGCTGGCCGTCTTCCTCACGCGCGGCCACCATGGCCAGATCGGCGTCTTCCGAGATCAGCGCAGCGTACAGCCGCTCGATCAGGTCCAGCGGAAAGAGCGGGGTGTCGCAGGGAACGGTGAGCAGCAAGGGGGTTTCGCAGCGTTCCAGCCCGGTCAGGAAGCCCGCCAGCGGTCCGGCAAATCCGTCGAGCGTATCGGGCCAGACGGAAGCCCCCAGCGACTCGTAAGCCGCCAGGTTGCGGTTGGCGTTGATCAGGATGTCCTGTGGCGGCAGGCTTTGCAGTTGCAGCCGCATCAGCGTCTGCAGGGCCAGCGGCAGGCCACGGAAGTTCTGCAGGCCTTTGTCGATGCCGCCCATGCGCGAGCCGCGACCGCCCGCCAGGATCAGGGCCGTGATGCCGGGTGTTGCTGTCATGTCATCCACCGATGTAGCTCATTTCAACGCGGCGCAGCGGCGCAGCGTCCGTGTCAGGCGGCAGGGCGCTGCGCAGTTGCGAATAGCGGTCGTCACGGCCCTGCCAGATGGCGTCAATCACGCCCGCGATGTCGCTGTCGGATGCTTGCTTTTCGCGCAGCAACTGCCGCAGATCGTAGCCCTGGCTGGCGAACAGGCACAGGTACAGGCGGCCCTCCGTCGACAGCCGTGCCCGGTTGCAGTCCGCACAAAAAGCCTGGCTCACGCTGCTGATGACGCCCACCTCGCCCAGCGCCGGATCGTATTGCCCCTGTGCGTTGGCGTAACCCCAGCGTTCGGCGGTCTCACCGGGGGCTGAATGCTGCAGCGCCACCATGGGCCATTGGGCCTGCAGGCGCTCGATGACCTGAGCACTGGGCAAGACCTCGTCCATGCGCCAGCCGTTGGTGGCACCCACATCCATGTATTCAATGAAGCGCAGCACCACACCTGTGCCGCGAAAATGCCGCGCCATCGGGACGATCTCCTGATCGTTGGTGCCGCGCTTGACCACCATATTGACCTTGATCGGACCCAAGCCCACCGCACGCGCACGCTCGATGCCTTCGAGTACTTGGGCCACCGGAAAATCCACATCGTTCATGCGGCGAAAGACCGCGTCATCCAGGCCGTCGAGGCTCACGGTCACCCGCTGCAGACCGGCATCCTTGAGGCTTTGCGCCTTGCGCGCCAGCAGCGAGCCATTGGTGGTCAGCGTCAGATCCAGAGTCTGGCCGTCGGGTGTGCGCAGGGCGGCGAGCTGCTCGATCAGGGTTTCGATGTTCTTGCGCAGCAAGGGCTCGCCGCCAGTCAGGCGGATCTTGCGCACCCCCCGCTGCACGAACACATTCGCCAGCCGGGTGATTTCCTCGAACGAGAGCAAGGCACTGTGCGGCAGATAGGCATAGTCCTTGTCAAAGACTTCCTTGGGCATGCAGTAACTGCAGCGGAAGTTGCACCGGTCGGTCACGCTGATGCGCAGGTCGCGCAGCGGACGCTGCAGCCGGTCCAGCGGGTGCTTGCCGCTGGCAGCCACAGCCGTGGGCAGCGGCAAGCTGGGGTGGCGCAGGTCGACCAGCGGGATGACTCTTTCGGACATGGTCCCGATTGTGCCGCAGTGTCTGCAGTCACCAATCGATTCTGGTTTTTGCAATCGGTTTGCAGCGTGGAAATGGTCTGAAAGCCATTGATGTATTCTTTCTGGTGTGGGGCCCTCTGAAGGTCTTCGGCGTCAGTGACCCTGTATGGATACCTCGGAAATGACCATGAAAGTTATTCGTAGCAAAGAATTTCAAGGTACGCGTGCTTGGGATGCTGCCCATATCGCCACGATGGAGGGTGTCAGTGTTCGTTTGCATTGGACTGACCAGCCTTACATTTGGCATGTCAACGATGGGCAAGAAGTCTTCGCCGTGATGGATGGTTTGGTGGACATGCATTACCGTTTGGATGGAATTGAAAAAGTTGCCACCCTGGAGCCAGGTGACCTGTTCTATGCCGACGCAGGCTGCGAACATGTGGCACACCCGCGCGTAGCCTCGCGGATCTTGGTCATTGAAAAAGAAGGCAGCGTTTGAGGTGGGCATGGGGTGCGGGTGCTTTATGTACTCCTTATCGCTGCGATGACTGACCCCAGCAAAAGCATGCCCATCGCCCGATTGAACCATTTGAGGCGTTGACCGGCGCGCAGCCATTGGTTTAAGCGGTCACCGGCGAAAGCCCACAGGCCAACGCAAGGCAAATTGACCACTGCAAACACCAGGCACAGGGTGATGGCTGCAGGCAAGCTGGACTGTGCAGGCACGTAGGTGCTGAAGAAGCCAAACACCATGGCCCAGACTTTCGGATTCACCCATTGGAAGATGGCGGCCTCCAGAAAAGTCATGGGCGTACTTGGGCTGTGCTGCCCGCTAGCGGCACGGGCATCGGCCCGCAAGAGCCGCCATGCCAGGGAGCAGAGGTAGATGGCGCCCAACCATTTCACCGTCTCGTGCAGCCAGTGCAACTGGAACAGCCAGGGTTGAATGCCCCAGGCCCCCAGCAACAAAATAAAAAGCAGACCACCACTGACGCCAGCCAGATGGGGCAAGGTGCGTGTCCATCCGAAATTGACGCCCGAAGCCAGCAGCATGGTGTTGTTGGGGCCGGGTGTGATGGATGTGGCCATGGCAAAAAGCGCGGCGGCGGAGAGTGTGGAACTGTTCAAGTCAACCATGGCAAACCTTTCAACCCTGGTTTATGCCGCAATGGGTCAATACAATAAAAAAATTGTCATAGATACAAAGGATCGCCATGCGCATCGCTCGGCACAAGGAACTGGTGGATGGGTGGGTGCAGATGATTCGGGCGGGGCAGTACCTTCCAGGTCACAGGCTGCCAACCCACCGGGCATTTGCTGCACAGCACGGTGTGGCTTTGGCGACGGCCACGAAGGTGTACGCCGATCTGGAACAGATGGGTTTGGTGGTCGGAGAGGTGGGTCGAGGCACTTTTGTGCGGGAGTGGAAACAGGAAGAGAGCCACCCGCTGGACGCTTTCATCACCCCTGGCCAAAACACAGGTCGACGGATCGACTTGTCATTCAGTTATCCCACCACGCCGCAAGCCGGGGAAATGCTCAGGCAGGCCATGCTGGATTTGATGGCGCAACCGAATCCCGACCGCCTGATGCTGCACCAGCCTGTTTCCGGAAGCCCGATGGCGCGAGAGGCGCTGCAGCGTTATCTGGAACGGCGCTCGTTTCAGGTACCTGTCGAGCAGATTCTGCTGACGACAGGGGCGCAGCAAGGCTTGGCCTGTGCGGTCATGGCATTGCTGCAGCCTGGTGATGTGGTGGTGGTGGATGCTTTGACTTATCCTGGTTTTACGGCGCTGGCCCAGCATCAGGCGCTGGAATTGCAGGCGCTGCCATGGCAGGGCTCCGGGCCGGATCTGGAGGCCCTGGCGGCACTGCTCAAGCGGCGTCCCATCAAAGCCATTTTCTGCATGCCTACCCTGCATAACCCGACCGGTTGGGTCATGGATGTGTCCAGCCGAAAAAGGCTCGTGGAATTGGCCGATCTGCACAAGGTCTGGATCATTGAAGATGCTTCTTACGCATTTCTGGTCGAATCTGCGCCACCCCCGTTGCGACAGATGGCGCCGCATCGCACGGTGTATGTTTCGAGCCTGAGCAAAAGCGTAGGGGGAGGCCTGCGTCTGGGCTATCTGGTGGTGCCACCCGCCTTGATCCAGCGTTGTGTGCGGGTGCTCCGCTCCATTGCCTGGAGCCAGCCCACCTTGCCCGCCTTGCTGGCTGCCCATTGGCTGGATGACGGCACAGTCGAGCGATTGGAAGCCGAAAAACAAAGGGCGGCACGTGCCAGACAAAAGTTGGCGAGCATGTGCTTGACCGGTCTGCAGTTGCATGCGCATCCGGATTCATTTTTTGTGTGGGTCAAGCTGCCTGCGACGGTGCGCGCAGAGCCTGTGACGGTCCGCTTGGCCGAGCAGGGGATTGACGTCGCCCCATCTTCGGCATTTGCCGTGGGCCCACATGACCCGCATGCCATACGTCTGAACCTGGGCGCACATGCTTTGGAAGAGTTGAAGCCGGCATTGCAAGCCATTCGACGCACGATTGAGGATGTGGAGTTGGCCTGAAATGAAAATGCCCCGCTGCGCGGGGCATTGAGGTCCATGCGAACAGCCGTGCTGACTCAACCCCCGTGGAACTGGACCACCAGCGGCACGATCAGCAGAGCCACGATGTTGATGATCTTGATGAGCGGGTTGATGGCCGGGCCGGCGGTGTCCTTGTAGGGGTCGCCCACGGTGTCGCCGGTCACGGCCGCCTTGTGGGCTTCGCTGCCCTTGCCGCCGTGGTGGCCGTCCTCGATGTACTTTTTGGCGTTGTCCCAGGCACCGCCGCCGGTGCACATCGAGATCGCCACGAACAAGCCGGTCACGATCGTGCCCATGAGCAATCCGCCCAGCGCCTTGGGGCCGAGCAGCAGACCCACCACGATGGGCACCGCCACCGGCAGCAGGCTGGGAATGACCATTTCCTTGATGGCCGCCCCGGTGAGCATGTCCACCGCCTTGCCGTATTCGGGCTTGGCTGTGCCTGCCATGATGCCGGGGATCTCCTTGAATTGGCGGCGCACTTCCACCACCACGCTGCCGGCCGCCCGGCCCACGGCTTCCATGGCCATCGCGCCAAACAGGTAGGGGATCAGGCCACCAATGAAGAGGCCCACGATGACCAGCGGGTCCGACAGGTCAAAGCGGATCGCCTTGCCGTAGGTTTCGAGTTTGTGGGTGTAGTCGGCAAACAGGACCAGCGAAGCCAGACCGGCCGAGCCGATGGCGTAGCCCTTGGTCACGGCCTTGGTGGTGTTGCCCACCGCGTCCAGCGGGTCGGTGATGTCACGCACGCTGCTGGGCAGTTCGCTCATTTCGGCAATGCCGCCGGCGTTGTCGGTGATCGGGCCGTAGGCGTCCAGCGCGACCACGATGCCGGCCATCGACAGCATGGACATGGCGGCCACTGCGATGCCATAGAGGCCGGCCAGGCCGTAGGCGGTCACGATGGCGGCGCAGACAAAAATCACCGGCCACGCGGTTGAGCGCATGGACACACCCAGGCCCGCGATGATGTTGGTGCCGTGCCCTGTGGTGGACGCCTGCGCGATGTGCCTGACCGGGCTGTACTGCGTGCCGGTGTAGAACTCGGTGATCCAGACCAGCGCGGCCGTGAGCAGCAGGCCGACCACGCAGGCAGCAAACAGCCGCATCTGGCTGCCCGCTGCGCCCAGGGCGTTGTCGGGCATCAGCCAGACGGTGACGCCATAGAAGGCGATCAGCGAGAGCACGCCCGCAATGGCCAGGCCCTTGTAGAGCGCGGGCATGACGTTGGTCATGCCGGGGCTGGCCTTGACGAAGAAGCAGCCGATGATGGAGGCCACGATGGACACCGCGCCCAGGGCCAGCGGGTAGAGCACCGCCTGACCGGGGGCGGCCGCCACCAGCAGGGCGCCCAGCACCATGGTGG
>CAYSIY010000012.1:0-23314 GCA_964431215.1 uncultured Limnohabitans sp. | reverse complement strand
CCCAGAGGGGCAACGCCGCACCTCTGGCAAGGGCGGTATTTCAGCAGCCTGCTAGCTGGTGTGAAGAAGGAAATGATGCATCCCCTCGTGGTTTTATCAGCCTTTGAGCAGTTAACGAACTCTAATCTAGTCTCGCCAATACAGGCCATTCAGTATGCCGTCTTAACGAATCCAGACGGTAATGATGAGCAACCCGGCCTGAATGCGCCAATCGTATTCCGTGACTTGTATGTCCTTCTGCAATGGTACGAACGGGTGGTGGCAGTAATTGGCATGGAGGCAGTAGGAGCGGAATTCTTCCGTGAGGATTATTCGAGGTGCTGGGACCGCTGTTTGGAGCTTGTTGTTACTGCGAGAATTGGTACTGAAAGGCCGTTCTGCACTTCCCATGATGGCGTTAACCATGCGTTGGCTCTAGGTTGCACTCGCATTAAGGTTTCGGATGATGGCCGCACTTTGGTTGACCCATATTTACCAAGCCCGTTGAATTGGAGACCTCCATCTCGAAGTCCAGATTGGTTTGACACCAAAATTCAAGATGAATTGGTAGCCGAACGGCTATTCGATTGCGCAAAACTCGCACGCCGGTTTTCTATCAGTAAGGGGCTGGAGTCAATGGACGCGTGGGTTGACTCTCCGCGGGGTGGAAAGCATCCTGCTTGGATTGGACAGGGCGACTACCATGAGCTGTACCGATTTATGGTGTCCACCAGTAGTGGTCATGGTCCAGGCGAAGTCATTTTTTGGATTCGAATCAGGGATCGGCGCCGTGGCTTACCGCAAAGTTTCACCAAGTCAACTTATACGCCGGGTACAAAATTCGATCCCAAGCGTGATCAACAAGCTAACCCCCCCAGCTATGTGGTAGACATTCAAACTGTGAATCAATATCGTAAGAATGCCGTACTCTTGCACGATGATCGACCTTTGGAAGACTACATTAACGGCATGAGTCTAGGCCCGTATGATGATTGGGCGTACAACAGATTGGTCTCGATCTTCGGTGAAGCTGGCAGACATGAGGGTGAATTAAGTCGGGACTTGCCTATTGACATAAAGTTCAAAGCCCTTGCAGATGAGTTTGCGAGAAACAACATAGAGCTTGCCATTCATATGGGGACTCATGGTCAGCCTGGTGAGCTTGTGACGCGAGGAATTCATTCAGAATTGAATACTCATCATGCTTTGAAGAAGCTCATTAAAGCTGGCGGAAGTGTTGGTGAACTCGCTGAACCATGGGGCAAGGCATTTGACAACCTCGCTAGAAGCCATGCCAACCTGTTCACAAGTTCGATTGCATCCATCCCCGTCCGCGGTAACCCCTCCGAAGCATTAGACCTGCTCAATTGGGTGAGTACAAGCATTTTCGGCGACAGAGGTACGGACGCTAAGATACAGCACGAAAACCTACACAAAAAGTTAATCGGAAACTCCTTAAGATGCCAACTAAGAATCCCTGTGACGGATAAGCTCTCCCTTTTGGCAGTTATAGCAACTCCCGAGACAATCCAAAAGTGTGCAGACGGTGAAATTTGTCTAGTTTATAAGACGGTCGAAGGAGGCTCGCCAGTGCAAGTGCGTACTAAACGTTTCATCGCATCAAAGCCCTCGAGTCCAGCTGCGGTGCATACCCTGTCCGCAACCCCCCAAGTGTCTGCCGCGTTGCGGCACGCAAGAAAAGAAACGATGGCTAGCCTCTTTCTAGCGGGGGTAAGGGCACCAGACGAAGTGGTTTAACTGGCCGTTGAAAAAGTACCCATCGAACAGGCTGCGGGTGTCGATTTCGAAGAAACGAGCCGCTCAAACGCGGCGGTGAAGCGTTTTGCCACCTTCGACGCCCGGGGTGCCGTGCAGCGCATGCGCGCGGGCGAGTTCACCCGCGATGGCGTGTTGAGCTTGGCGCTGCTGACGCAGCAGGCCAGCCAAGTGTTCTGACACCGCCTGCCCGGGCTGTCACGATCATTTCAAAAAACTGTCGCAGGCCTGTCACGACACTCGCCCACACTGGGTGTTTCTCGGACAGGAGCACGGCATGAAAGTCACGGTGATTGGCGCGGGTTATGTGGGGTTGGTGACGGCCACGTGCTTGGCCGACTTGGGCTTCAAGGTGGTTTGCCTGGACAACAACGCCGCGCGTATCGCGCAGTTGCGCCAGGGCATCAGCCCTATCCATGAGCCGGGTCTGGATGCGCTGTTGCTGCGCAATCTGGCCGACCAGGGCCTGGTTTTTTCCACCGATGCGGCCCAGGCCATTGCGCATGGCGATGTGATTTTTATCGCTGTCGGCACACCTCCCCAAGAGGACGGATCTGCGGACCTGAGCCATGTCCTGGCGGTGGCGCAAACGATTGGCGAGCACCTCAGCGGTGGCTTCAAAGTCGTGATCAACAAATCCACGGTGCCCGTGGGTACCGCCGACCGGGTGCGGGAAACCATTGTGCACGGCTTGCGCAGGCGGCAGATGCATTTTCAAGGCTTTGACGTGGTCTCCAACCCGGAGTTCCTCAAAGAGGGGGCCGCCATTGACGACTTCATGCGGCCCGACCGCATCGTGGTGGGCGTGAACCCCGGCGTACACGCGCAGCGCACCAAGCGCATGCTGACGGACCTTTACGCCAGCTTCAACCGCCACCATGAACGCACCGTCTGGATGGATGTGCGCAGCGCCGAGTTGACCAAATATGCGGCCAATGCCATGCTGGCCACACGCATTTCCTTCATGAACGAAATCGCCAATCTGGCCGACCACCTGGGTGCCGATGTGGACCAGGTGCGCCGGGGCATTGGGGCCGATTCGCGCATCGGTTACAGCTTTTTGTACGCGGGTTGTGGTTACGGCGGCAGCTGCTTTCCCAAAGACACCCGCGCGCTGGTGCAAACCGCGCAGCTGCAGGGTACCGAGATGCGTGTGGTGCAGGCGACCGAGCAGGTCAACGAGCGGCAAAAACACATCCTCGCCGACAAACTGCTGGGCATTCTGGGACCGAACCTCCAAGGGCGTCACATCGCCCTGTGGGGTCTGGCCTTCAAACCCAACACCGATGACATACGCGAAGCGCCCAGCCGCAGCATCGTTCGCCGCCTCTTGCAAGCCGGAGCCAGCGTCTGCGCCTTTGACCCGGTAGCCAGCCTTGCGGCCCAAGAGGCCTTGGCCCAGGACATGGCCGATGCGCCCGAACTGCTGCAGAACTTTCGCATCGTCGGGCACGAAATGCAGGCGCTGGAAGGGGCTCACGCCCTGCTGGTGGTGACCGAGTGGAAAAACTTCCACAACCCCGATTTCGAGGCCATCAAGCAAGCCTTGCGCATTCCGCTCATCGTCGACGGACGCAACCTCTACAACCCCGAGGCCTTGCTGGAGCTGGGCCTGGCCTACCAGGGCATTGGCCGACGCAATGATTTGGTCGGCACCGTGCAGCAGACGCTGGCCTCGGTTTGCCCTGCCCTGCCCGAGCATCAACGCCTGACGTCGGCCCTGGCCGCCTGATGGGCGGGGAGCAGCGGCACGCGGCCAGCTTGCCCAAGGGCTTTGTGTTTCTGGTTTCGGCCCAGTTTTTTTCGGGCTTGGCCGATAACGCGGTGCTGATCGTGGCGATGGCGTTTTTGCACGAACAGGGTTACCCGGTCTGGTGGGCACCGCTGATGAAGCTGGCATTCACCTTGTCTTATGTGCTGCTGGCCCCTGTGCTGGGGCCTCTTGCAGACGCCTTTCCAAAAGCCCGGCTGATGGCCTGTCTGAACGCCTTGAAACTCATGGGTTTGCTGCTCATGCCGCTGGGCGTAAATCCCGCCCTGAGTTTTGCCCTCATTGGTCTGGCGGCCGCAGCCTACGCACCAGCCAAATACGGGCTGATGATCGAATCGGTCAGCACCCGCCAGTTGGTCCATGCCAACGCCTGGCTGGAGGTGTCGGTGGTGCTCTCCGTCATTCTGGGCACGGTGCTGGGCGGCGTGCTGGTCGGCCTTGCCCCTGCCCAGGGGGTGCGGCACGTTCTGGCGGGGTGGAGCGCGCAGGCGCTGGGTCTGTCGAGCGAACTCTTGCACGGTTTTGCGGCGGTGGCGCTGGTGTACCTGCTGGCTGCGGCGCTAAACATGGGCATTGCCGTACCGGTGCGCGGACGAACACTGCCGCTGCGCCGTACCGCGCTCTCCTGGCGAACGTTCGTCCAAAGTCATCTTTGTTTGTGGCGTGATCCGCTGGGCGGGCTCTCGCTGTACGTCACCACCCTCTATTGGGGGGTGGGTGCGGTGATGCAGTTTGTGGTGCTGAACTGGGCACAGACGCAACTGGGTTTGAGCCTGGCACAAGGGGCTTACCTTCAGGCCACCGTGGCCATCGGTGTGGTGATAGGTGCCACGCTGGCGGGGCGCATCTATCGGGTGCATTCGGCGCGCCGGGTGTTGCCCATGGGCCTCTTGCTGGCCTTGCTCTTGCCCAGCCTGATCTGGATCGAATCGCTGCTTCTGGCCATTCCCGTGCTCTTGCTGGCAGGCGTTGTGGGCGGGGTCTTGCTGGTCCCCATGAACGCGCTGATGCAACACCGGGGGGCCCGCGTCCTGAGCACGGGTCGCTCTGTGGCCGTCCAGGGCTTTAATGAAAACGCCTCGGTCCTGCTGATGCTGGGGCTCTACAGTGCCGCCCTGGCCGCCCACTTGCCCCTGTGGGTCATGCTGCTGTTCCTGTCACTGATGTTGGTGCTGGGCCTGTTGCCGGTGTACCGGCCTTGGCAGCAAGGCCATTGAAACAGCTTTTTGCACCTCGGCTGGGATTCAAGCCCTTGGGGTTTGCAGGTCAAGTGTTTTCTGGAAAATTTCTTCAACCTGCACCACGATATCCAGCCAGTCCAGCGCTGCGACACTTTGGCGGGTCTGCTCGCGCAAGCTTTGCAGCAAGGCTGGGTCACGGGCGATGTTCAGGGCCTGAAGGACAAAATCGTCTTCACCGCTGCCTTGCACCAACCACCCGTTGTGCCCGTGCATGACCAGCTCGGCGGCTGCAGCGGTGTCGAAGGCGAGCGTCGGTGTGCCGCATGCCAGGGCTTCGAGCGTGACGTTGCCAAAGGTCTCGGTCAAACTGGGAAACACAAAAAGATCGGCGCTGGCGTAAATGCCCGCCAGCTCAGCGTGCGGGCACATGCCGAGAAACACCGCATCGGGGCATTTGTCCTGCAATGCGGCGCGGTACGGCCCATCGCCTGCGAAGACCAGACGGCAACCGGGGTGGACGGCCCGCATCGCCGCATGGGACTTGAGGACCAGATCGAGGTTTTTCTCCTTGGCCAGGCGCCCCACTGAAAGCATCACCAGACTGTGCTCATCGGCCCCCCAGCGTTGCCGAAGCTCGGCGCTGCGTTTGTCAGGACAAAACACCGCCGTGTCCACGCCCCGCGCCACCACACGGACATTCTCAAAGCCCAAGGTGCTGAGCTCGTTGCGCAGCGCCCGTGTGGGCACCATGGTGCAGGCGGTGTGGTTGTGGAACTTGCGCAGGTACGCCAGGATGGGTTTGCTGAGCCAACCAACACCGTAATGTTTGCTGTAGCTGTGAAAATTGGTGCGGAAATCGGAAGTCACGGGCAAACGCAGCTGCCGTGCCACTTTCAAGGCCGACCAGCCCAGCGGCCCCTCAGTGGCGATGTGCACCAGGTCCGGGCGACGCAGCGTCCAGGCCCTTAGCAAGGCTTTTTTGTTGGGCAAACCCAGCTTGAGTTCGGGGTAGCGCGGAATCGGCAAGCCCTTGAGCAAGAGTTCGGACATTTCGTCTTGCCCCGTGCCCGCGTCGTGCGCCCCTTGGCGGGGGCGGATCAGCTCGATGGCGTGGTTCCTTTGTGCCAGACCATGCACCAGTTTGGACAAGGTCAGCGCGACGCCGTTGACCTCGGGCGGCCAGGTTTCGGTTACCACCGCGATGCGCAAGGACAGGCGCGGAGGCAAGAAATGTTCGACCAGGATTTTGTCGTGCGAGGGAGCTTGCATGGCGGGATGCTAGAAACCCCGTGTAACGGTTTGATGACAAACATGCGCACCTCGCGTGCTTTTCATGACGCTTTGGTGTCGAGCCGGTTTGTCACCATTTTTTAACGCGCGATCCGCACAATAAAGGTTCCACTTTACGGAGGTCTCTGTGGTGAAACAATTTTTTGAAACCTTGCAAATCCAGCGTTGGGACGATCACCGCTACTACCACCACTGCCGTATCAACCAGTCTTTGCACCTGCTCAGCGCCATCAGCTTTTTGGTCGCGTACGGGATGCTGTTCATCGATCCGGTCTGGTCCGCCCTGATCGCCTGGCTGGTGTCGATGACCTCGCGCCAGGCTGGCCATTTTTTCTTTGAGCCGCTGGGTTATGACGACATCAACCAGGCCACCCATGCCCACAAAGAGGCCATCAAGGTGGGCTACAACCTTCGCCGCAAGGTGGTCTTGCTCAGCCTCTGGGCCTTGCTGCCCTTGATGATCCACCTCCAGCCTGGTTTGTTTGGCCTGCTCGATGCCCACGATGACGTCTACGGCTTCGTGCGCGCCGTGGGCACGGCATGGTTGTACCTGGGCGTGGGCGCATTGTTGTTTCGCACGCTGCACTTGTTTTTCCTGCAAGGGGTGGGGGCGGGTCTGGCCTGGATGAGCAAAATCCTGACCGATCCTTTTCACGACATCTACCTCTATCACAAAGCCCCTTGGCAGTTGTTGCAAGGCAAACGGTTTGCCACCGCCGAAGAGCTGGCTGCCGAAGCGCCCGCCGGCCTGGTGCAGCAACACTGACACAGCGGTGGGGCAGTGGCCTGCCCCTTCTCCTGGCCCTCAGACGCCGAAGGTTTCCTTCAGGATGCGCCTGCGAATCGACCGGTTGCTCAGCGTCTCGTCATGCCACCACCATCCATCGGCCTTCATCTGCTGCGCAGCGGCCACACAGCGTTGCAACACGGCTTCAAAGTCGGCGTCGCTGAAATTCAGGCTGAAGATCCAGCGCCCCGTGCCCACCCAACTCAAAGCCAGGCCATGATGGCGCAGGTAGTACTGAAGCATCCAGTTGTAACGGCTCGGCGTGGTGTAGCTCAGTGTCCAGACGCTGGACATGTTGGTGGCACGCAAGGGCAACTCATGCGCCTGCATGGTCTGGTTGAAATGCGCGGCGCGGGCGTTCCAGCGCTCGTCGAGGCCCTCGTACATGGCCGAAACCTCCGGGCTGTCCAACTGGTCCAGAAACGCCGACATGGCGGCCATGACGACCGGGTGCGCGTTGAAGGTGCCCCTGGCAAAACAGATGTCCGCCGGGCGCTCGTCGCGCCAGCGGCGCATCCAGTCGCGCTTGCCGCACACCACACCGACGGGGAAACCGCCGCCCAAGGTTTTGCCATAGGTGACCAGATCGGCCTGCACGCCAAAGTATGCTTGGGCACCGCCGCGCGCCAGGCGAAAACCCAAAAACACCTCGTCAAAAATCAGCGCAATGCCGCGCTCGGTGCAGACTTGGCGCAGTTGCTGAAGCCACTGCGTGTAAGCCAGCCTGTCGTAGCCCGCGCTTCGGCTGCTGTCCACCAGGGTCGAGTCGCCCGGCGCATTCTTGTTGGGGTGCAAGGCCTGCAAAGGGTTGACCAGCACACAGGCGATGTCCTTGCGGCTCCTGAGCACCTGCAGGCTGCGCGCGCTCATGTCGCTCAAGGTGTACGTCTCGTGCGGCGGCATGGGGTTGCCAGGGCCGGGCTGCACATCGTCCCACCAGCCGTGGTAGGCGCCGCAAAAGCGCACCAGGTGTTTTTTGCGCGTGTGGTAGCGGGCCAGGCGCACCGCCTGCATCACCGCCTCGGTGCCCGACATGTGAAACGACACCTCGTCCATGCCCGACAAGGCGCACAGGCGCTGTGCATTGCTGGCCACGGATGGGTGGTAGGAACCCAGCACCGGACCCAGATCGGCGGCCTGTGCCATGCCCTGGGCCATGGTGCGCTTGTAGAAGTCTGCGCCAAACACATTCACGCCGTAAGAGCCGGTCAGGTCGTAAAAGCGCTGGCCATCCAGGTCGGTCACCTCCACGCCCTGGGCCGACTGCAAAAAGCTCCCGACCTTGAGGTGCGCGCGGACCAACTTGCTGAATTGAAAAGGCACGCGGTAGGCGGCGGTGAACTGCAAATCGCTGATGTGCTCGCGCGCCTGGGCCGTAGCCGCCACACTCAGCGGGTGTTTGGCCTGCAGCGCCTGTGCCAATGTAAAAAATGCAGTGCGGCGGCGCTCGGCCACTGCGCCGGGGGCACCGTCGCAGTTGAAAAACCGTGTTTCATCAAAGCTGTAGCCCGGCAGCAAGCGTGCGAGCCGCTTGGCCATTTTCGAGTGCCCGGCAAGCGATCGGTGCTTGGCCCTGGACAGTTGAATCCTGCGGTGAATGGCCGGTGCCAGACCTGTCAGCGCCACCAATCCCAAACCCCATCCGTATGCATTCACGTCAGACTCCTTGCTTGTTGCGTGAATGTCGTTTGTATGAACCTTGCGTGACATCATGATGAACAAACCCCCTTTTCTCCAACGGCTGAGCCAGCAGGAAGACCTGAATTTCCTGCTCACCAACCGCATCCCGCGCATCGCCTTGACCCGCCTCATGGGCTGGTGGAGCCGGATCGAGCACCCATGGGTGTTCAAAGCTTCCCTCTGGTTGTGGCAGCGCTTCAGCGATCTGGATTTGAGCGAGGCCAAAGACCCGCACTTTCGCAGCCTGCAAGCCTGTTTTACCCGGGAACTCAAACCCGGCAGCCGCCCCATTGACGCGCGGCAAGAGATCCTGTGTTCGCCGTGTGATGCCATCGTCGGTGCCTGCGGGACGGTGCGGGAGGGGCAGGTGTTTCAGGCCAAAGGTTTTCCCTACACCCTGGACAGCCTGCTGGGATCGGTGCAGCAAAGCCAGCACTGGCAGCAGGTGCTGGAGGGCGGCAGCTTTGTGACCCTGCGCCTGACCTCGAGCATGTACCACCGCTTCCACGCGCCCGATTCGTGCACGCTGGAGCACGTGAGCTACATCTCGGGCGACACCTGGAATGTCAACCCGATTGCGCTGCAACGTGTGCAGGCCTTGTTTTGCAAAAACGAGCGGGCGGTGTTGCACCTGCGCCTGCACAGCGGCCTGCCTTTTCTGATGGTGCCGGTGGCGGCGGTGCTGGTGGCCAGCATGCGGTTTCATGCGCTCAATGTGCTTTTGCACCTGCGCTACAAAGGTGCCCATGAAATCGCCTGCCAGGCCCCGTACCAGCGCGGTGAGGAGATGGGCTGGTTTGAGCACGGCTCGACCATCTTGCTGTTTGTTCCGCCGGGCTTTGCGCTGGCCGAGGGCATCGAGAGCGGGCAAGGCATCCGCATGGGCCAGGCGCTGATGGTCAAACCCGACGGGTCCACGGTGTGATCAGCACTGTGGCCGACTTGCCCCATGCCATTGAAACCATTGCACAAAAGCTGTGCGTCGGCACGGATCCTGTTTCGCCAGCTTCATGAGTATGCAATCTGCGAGACCGATCTGAACAGTCACAGATATTTCACGATTCTGACCTTTCTGTGTCACATGCAAGGCAGATAGTGGCAAGCACTGGATGAAAGGCCCTTGCAATGAAAGAACTGCCCACCCCGACCTACGACCTCTCCCAAGTCCACCTGCCCAGGGGGTCACTTCATCCCGGCTCTTCGCCTCAAGTGGTTCACACAGCGCAAACCAGTGGCATTGAAGTCAAGTGGGCAGCCCATCTGGATGAAGTTCGCGAAGCGCAGCGTCTGAGGTACAGTGTTTTTGCCAATGAAATGGGGGCCTGCTTGAGCACCCCGCTGGCTGGCCATGACATCGACCTCTTTGACGATTACTGCGAACATTTGCTGGTGCGCGATGCTTCTAGCGGCCAAGTGGTCGGTACTTACCGTGTATTGACACCTGCACAGGCCAAGCGTGTGGGCAGTACCTACAGCGATACCGAATTTGATCTGGTGCGTCTGCGCAATTTGCGCAGCAAGATGGTCGAACTCGGCCGCAGCTGCGTACATCCTGATCACCGCCATGGTGGGGTCATCATGGCATTGTGGGGCGCACTGGCCGAATTCATGGTGCGTAACCAGCTCGATACGATGATTGGCTGCGCCAGTATTCCCATGCTGCACAACGGTGTGGTCAGCGGCGACATCGCCGCCAGCATCTGGCGTCAGCTTTCGCAGACCCATCTGGCGCCGATCGAGTTCCAGGTGTTTCCACGCCTGCCGCTGCCTATCGAGGATCTTGATGCCGGCTTGCAGGTGGATCCGCCAGCATTGATAAAAGGGTATTTGCGGCTGGGAGCCAAAATTCTGGGGGCACCGGCGTGGGATCCGGATTTCAATACGGCGGACCTGCCCATGATGATGCGTATCGCGGACATGCCGCCGCGCTACCGTAAGCATTTCCTGGGGGGGCGTTGACATGCCACAGGGCACGCCTTCGACTGCAGCTTATGCCCTGCACAGGTTGCCCATACAGCCGACATCTTCATTGTTGCCGACACGCATGCAGTACATGAAAGATGTCCCAACAGCAATCGATGACGCCGATGAGGTGCCCCGGTACCGTGCCATTTTCATTTCGGATTTACATATCGGCACACCGGGTTTTCAGGCGCAGGCCTTGCTCGATTTTCTTAAGCATCACCCCAGTCAGATGCTTTATCTGGTGGGCGATATCGTCGACGGTTGGCAATTGCGTCGCCGCTGGTTTTGGCCGCAAAGCCACAACGACGTGGTGCAAAAGTTGCTGCGTCGCGCCCGCAAAGGCTGCCAGGTGGTGTACGTGCCCGGCAATCACGATGAGTTTGCTCGTGCTTTCGTCGGACATGCTTTTGGCGGCATAGAAGTCAGGGATGAGGCGGTGCATGTCACGGCCACGGGCCAACGCTTTTGGGTGGTCCATGGCGATCTGTTTGACGGTGTGATCCAGTGTGCCAAGTGGCTGGCCTATGTGGGTGACTGGCTGTATGAGCTCACCCTCAAACTCAACCGTTACCTTAACCGCTTGCGGGCAAGGCTGGGTTTGGGCTATTGGTCACTTTCCGCCTATCTCAAGCACAAAGTCAAAAAAGCCGTGAATTTCATTTCGGACTTTGAAAAGGCCGTGGCCCATGAGGCCAGCCGACGCGGCTTTGATGGCGTGATCTGTGGTCACATCCACCATGCCGAGATTCGTTCTGTCGAGGGTGTTCTTTACTGCAACGATGGCGATTGGGTGGAAAGCCGGACTGCGCTGGTCGAGCACATGGACGGACGGCTGGAAATTGTCCACTGGAGTGAGGCTGCAGTCAGCAGGGCCCATGTTCATCCGGGGCAGGAAGTACCCGCATGAAACTGGCTCTGGTGACCGATGCCTGGCATCCTCAGGTCAATGGCGTGGTGACCACCCTGGTCGAGTTGGTCGCTGGGCTGCAGGCCCGGGGCATTGATGTACGGGTTATTCATCCGGGGCTTTTTGATCACCGTCCTTGCCCGGGTTATCCGGGCATTGAGCTGGCAATCCGACCTTTGCGTCCCTTGCGTCAGATGTTGCTCGACTTTGCGCCGGATGCGATTCATCTGGCCACCGAGGGCCCGCTGGGCTGGGCCGCCCGGAAGATCTGCATTCAACAGAACTGGTCCTTTACGACAGCATTTCACACCAAGTTTCCCGAAATCCTCCAGGCCGCTCTTCGCGTTCCGCTGTCCTGGGGCTATGCATTGTTCCGGCATTTTCACCGACCATCGTCAGGAGTGATGGTCCCCACAAAAGCTGTGAAAGACATGCTGCAAAAGCGTGGCTTCACGCAGCTCAAGTCCTGGACGCATGGCGTGGACACAGAACTCTTTGAGTATCGAGAGCAGACTCTGATGCCCGAAGTCTGGGCCCATCTTCCCAGGCCATTCTGGTTGTTCGTGGGGCGCATTTCGTACGAGAAAAACATCCGGGCTTTCCTTGATCTGGAGCTGCCGGGGACCCGCATCGTCTGTGGTGTCGGACCGCTGGAGAAATCCTTGCGTCAAGACCATCCCGATGTGGTCTGGATGGGCGTCTTGCCCAGACAGGAGCTGGCCAAGGTTTACGCAGCGTGTGATGTGTTCGTTTTTCCTTCACGCAGTGAAACCTTTGGTCTGGTGATGCTTGAGGCCATGGCCACAGGTACACCCGTAGCCGCTTATCCGGTAGATGGTCCCTGTGAGGTTCTGGGTCAGGATACAGGCGAGGTCTGTGGTGGGGTGCTCCACGAGGATCTTCGACAGGCCGCGCTCCAGGCGCTGCATCTGCCTCGCGCCCAGGCTCGTGCGCGTGCCCTGTCATTCAACTGGCAGCATGCTGTCAGTCTGTTCATTCGTCATCTCGTCCCTGCGCACCCAGGATCGGATGCCGGAATGTCACGGTTTTGTCACGAAGAATCCACACAATCCGTGATTCCATCGACTCATTGACGGATATCTTGATGGCCGAGCCATCCCCAAGCTCCAGTGATCAGCCCTGCGTGATGCCGCCGCTGCTCGACCGCGACCTCAGCATCCTCGCCTTCAATGAACGCGTACTGGACTGGGCGCGGCGCAAGAATGTGCCCTTGCTGGAGCGTTTGCGCTACCTGTGCATTGTCTCTTCCAACCTGGACGAGTTTTTCGAGGTGCGAACCGCTCCCCACGTTGAAATGGCTCGGGAAGGCAAGGAGCTGGACGGCCTGGAACGGCTGGTGCGCCAGGCTCGGGCCATGGTCGACGAGCAATATCGTCTCTACAACCAGGTGCTGCTGCCCGCCTTGCGCAGGCAAGGTATCCGGCTGCTCTCGCATGGCGAACGCAATGAGGCCCAGCGTCGATGGGTGCAGGCCTACTTCAACCGCGAAGTCAAGCCCCTCTTGTTGCCGGTCAGCATTGATCCGGCACACCCGTTGCCGCAGGTCGCCAACAAGTCGCTCAACTTCATCGTCCACCTCAAGGGCCGGGACGCCTTCGGCAGAAAAAACGAGATTGCCATCCTCAAGGTTCCCCGGGTGCTGCCGCGCGTGATCGCCTTGCCCGAAGCGCTGGCGTCCGACGGGCAGGTGTTTGTACTGCTGTCCAGCGTGATCCGCGCCCACCTGTCCGAACTGTTTCCAGGCCGCGAGGTTGACCAGTTCTCGCAATTCCGCGTGACCCGGCATTCCGATCTGGCGGTGGATGAGGACGATATGTCCAACCTGCGAACCGCCTTGCGCCAGGGGCTGCAACACCGGCACTATGGTCAGGCGGTCCGGCTGGAAGTCTCGTCGAGCTGTTCCCCCCAGCTGTCTGACTTTTTGCTGGAGCAGCTGCGGCTGCCACCGCAGGCGCTGTTTCGTGTCAATGGCCCCGTCAATCTGGTGCGCCTGAGCCAGTTCATCGACCTTGCCGCGCGTCCGTCCCTGCTTTTTGCGCCTTACCGTTCCGACTTGCCCAAGCCGTTGCAGGGTGTGCCCTCGATCCTGGCGCATCTGCGTGAGCAGGACGTGCTGATCCACCAGCCCTTCGAGAGCTTTGAGGGGGTGGTCGGCTTTTTGCGCGAGGCGGTACGCGATCCGGACGTGCTGGCGATCAAGCAGACCATTTACCGCACCGGCAGTGACCCGGTCATGATGGACCTGTTGCGCGAGGCCGTGCGTCGCGGCAAGGAAGTCACGGCGGTGGTCGAGCTCAAGGCTCGCTTCGATGAAGAAGCCAACATCAATTGGGCCGAGCAACTCGAAGCCATTGGTGTGCAGGTCGTCTACGGTGTGGTTGGACTCAAGACCCACGCCAAGATGCTGCTGGTCACGCGGCGTGAGGGCAAACGGCTGCGGCGCTATGGCCACCTGTCCACCGGCAACTACAACCCTCGCACTGCCCGTCTTTACACCGACCTGAGTGTGTTGACCGCTGACAGCCGCATCACTGCGGACATGGACGAGTTGTTCACCCACCTGGCCAGCCAGAACCCCTTGCGTCGGATGCACAAGCTGCTGGTGGCACCCTTCCACTTGCATGAGCGCATGCTCGACTGGATCGGACAGACCGCGCAAGCCGCTCGGCGCGGCCAGGATGCCCGCATCATCCTCAAGATGAATGCCCTGACCGATGTGCCCCTGATCGAGGCGCTTATTGAGGCCGGTCAGGCTGGCGTACGCATCGACCTGATCGTGCGGGGGGCCTGCATGTTGCCTGCTGGCCTACCGGGCCTGACCGATCGCATTCAGGTGCGCTCGGTGATTGGCCGCTTCCTGGAGCATTCACGGGTATCGTATTTCCGCGCAGGCGATCAGGAGGCTCTCTACCTCTCCAGCGCAGACTGGATGAGCCGCAACATGATGCGCCGCATCGAGGTGGCCTGGCCTGTCCAAGACCCCGCCCTGCGCCAGCGCATCCTGGATGAGTGCCTCAGTGCCTACCTGCATGACCAGCGCGATGCCTGGTGCATGACCCCTGAAGGCCGCTATGTTCCCGTCCCCCGTGCGAGCCGCAGGCCCGGTGCACAGCAGGCCCTGGTGCAGCGCTATATGCGATCGGGTGACTGAGATGGATCTGATTCTGTGGCGCCATGCCGAAGCCTTCGATCTGGCGGATGGACAAAACGATTTGCACCGGGGCCTGACGCCGCGTGGAGAGAAACACGCCGAGCGCATGGCCCGCTGGCTCGATCAGCAACTGCCCGAAGGCACCCGTATCCTCTGCAGCCCGGCGGTTCGGGCCGAACAGACGGTGCAGGCGCTGCAGCGCAAGTACAAGGTGCGTGACGCCCTCGCGCCCGGGTGCTCGGTGCAGGACGTGCTGGAGACCAGCGGCTGGCCGGATGCCCGCCATCCGGTGCTGGTGGTGGGACACCAGCCATCCCTGGGGGCGGTGGTCTCGCATCTTTTGGGCATTGCCGGCCAAGAGCCGATGGCGATCCGCAAGGGGGCGGTCTGGTGGCTGCGCAGCCGCCAGCGGGACGACAGGAAACAGACGGTGATCCTGTCAGTGGTCACGCCCGAGCGGCTCTGATCAGGCTTTTCCAGGTCGACCGGTTTTGAGTGTCGGTACGTTGCCCAGTGCCTTGCCCAAGGCTGCATCACTCATACCGCTGAGCAACAGCAGACCGGCTCGAATCAGCTCGCTTTTTTTGGTTTCCAGTCCCAAGCCCATCGCCCGCTTTTTCAGGCTGGCCATTTGAGCGTATTCGGTCTTGGGGATGGTGAAGCTGTCACGGACCACCTTGACTTTTTCTGGCTTTTCCTTTTTCTTGGCGGGCTTATTGGCTGTGCCAGATGCCGCAGCCTTGGCAGCCCGCGATGGCGTTACCGGGCTAACAGGTTTGGCTGTTTTTGCCGGAGTCTTGACAGTACGTTTTGCGGCATTCTTGACAGGTGAAGGAACAGAGGCCGGGTCCGGATTCGAAACAACGGTCTTTTGCGAGGTAGTGGCCATGAGATCTCCTTGAAATGGTATATACAGTTTATACCGTTTCTGGAGCATCACAACCATTGAATCTGAGTTTTCCAGGGCGTCTTTTGCCAGGCGAGGGACTCTTCGCGCAGCAAATGCGCCGATTGCGGGTAGGCATCAGCCCACGCAGCGGGTACGGTCAGCTTGAAGCATCGGTTGTTTCTGTCGACTTGCAACTGTAGCCCCTGCAGCATGGGTTCCCGGCGTGCATGACAAAGAATCACAGCCAGTCGCAACGCCAGAAGCTGTGTCATGAAAATGCTGTCGTCCAAGGGGTCGTCGAGCTTGCGCAGCTTGCCACGGTGCCCCAGCACCAGCAGGCCCAGGCGATGCAATTCGTCGACCGTGAAGCCCAGCAGGTCGGTGTTTTCAAGGATGTAGGCGCCGTGTTTATGGTAGTCAGCATGAGAGATTTTCATGCCGATTTCATGCACCTGTGCCGCCCAATGAAGTTTTCGAAGACCGCGTTGCAGCGAACGGCCATCGCACTGTCCGGCCATGGCTTGCCTGAAGATCAGATCGGCAGTCCGGGCAACGCGTGTGGCTTGCTGTCTGTCCGCCCCGAAGTGGTCCGCCAACCAATCGATCATGCGGGTACGCACGTCGGTTTGTGGATTTTCGCGGTCGAGCAGATCGTACAAAGCACCCTGACGCAGCGCTCCCTGCGCCGGGAGCATTTCCTCGATCTGCAACAAATCAAAAACAGCCCTCAGCACCGCCAGTCCGCCGCCGATCACCGGGCGACGATCCTCCTTGATGCCCTCGAGCCTCAGATGTTCGGGCCGTTGTGCTTTCAACAGTTTTTCAACAAGCCAGTCCAGCGCATCACGGGTAATGCGTCCGTCCGACCAGCCATTGGCCTGCAGTGCATCGGCGACGGCACCAATGGTGCCCGATGATCCGTAGGCCTGGTCCCAGGCCGAAGGTGGGTACTGACCAAGAGCCTCATCCAGCACGGCCTTGGCCGCAATTTCAGCGGTGGTGAAAGCCTGCTGTGTCCATTGCCCTTCGGGGAAGTACTTCACTGACCAAGCCACACTGCCCAGGCGATATGACTCCAGTGTGATGGGGGTGTGCCCCTGGCCCAGAATCAGCTCGGTCGAGCGTCCGCCAATGTCCACGACGAGACGTCGCTCGTCGCTGTCCGGCAGCAGATGAGAGACGCCGAGGTAGATCAGACGTGCTTCTTCGCGCCCGGCAATCACCTCGATCGGAAAGCCCAGCACTTTGCGCGCCGCCACCAGGAAGGTTTCGCGGTTGCGGGCCTCGCGCAGGGTCTGGGTGGCCACCGCTCGAACGTGCGAAGGTTTGAAGCCTGCAATCCGTTCGGCAAAGCGGGCCAGGCAGGCCAGTCCCCGCTCCATGGCCTCCTCGGTGAGTTGGCGCTCGGCATTCAAGCCATCGCCCTGGCGCACGGTTTCCTTGAGGTACTCCACCCGGCGCAAATGCCCATTTTCGACTCGACCGATTTCCAGGCGAAAGCTGTTGGAGCCGAGGTCAATGGCGGCGTAAAGAGTTTTGTTTTGCATGGCGCACGCGTTGTAGTGCCCTGCATTATGTGACGCCAATGTGACGAGCCCGTGACGAAATAACGATAGCGGTCAGTACTTTTCCGGCACGAACATGTCTGGTGGAACCGGGTGACGAATGTAATCCGGATGCCGCACCCGCTCAGGCAGATCGACCTGGGGATGAGGCACATCGTGGTAAGGCACCTGTGAGAGCAAATGGTCGATGCAATTGAGTCGGGCCTTTTTCTTGTCAACAGCCTGCACGATCCACCAAGGCGCTTCAGGGATGTGGGTACGCTCGAGCATGGTTTCCTTGGCTCGGGTGTAGTCCTCCCAGCGACGCCGACTCTCCAGGTCCATCGGACTGAGTTTCCATTGTTTGAGTGGGTCCTGAATGCGGCCCACAAAGCGCAGATGCTGCTCGTCGTCGGTGATGGAGAACCAGTACTTGATCAACTGGATACCACTGCGGACCAGCATCTTTTCAAATTCGGGCACCGAGCGAAAAAATTCCTCGTACTCAGCGTCGCTGCAAAAGCCCATGACCCGCTCAACTCCGGCACGGTTGTACCAGCTTCGGTCAAACAGCACCATTTCGCCAGCGGCAGGCAAATGCGAGATGTAACGCTGAAAGTACCACTGCGTTCGTTCCCGATCATTAGGGGCGGGCAGGGCGGCCACGCGGCAAACCCGGGGGTTCAGCCGTTGCGTGATGCGCTTGATCACACCACCCTTGCCGGCCGCGTCGCGCCCTTCAAACAGAATCACCATGCGGTGGCGACTGTGAACCACCCAGTCCTGCAATTTGACCAGTTCCTTTTGCAGCCTGAGCAATTCCCGGAAATAGCCCATGCGCTGTGAAACCGTGGCGTTGGTGCGTTCGGCATCCTCGCCCAGCAGGTCTTCCATCTCCAGCTCGAACTCTTCGTCCATGGAGTCCAGCAGGTCTTCGCGCAATTGTGCCAACTGCTGCTCGGTGATATTCAGTGTTCCGCTCATTGCCGCAGCATGCCTGAGACATATGACAAGAGCGTGTCGCACATTACGGCGATCCTGGTGGCGCTCGGAGACTGCTCCGGATCATTCTAAGTACCGATCACGCCACCGTCTTTTTTGCGAATCACCACGGTGGCGCTGCGCGGACGCACGCCTTTCTGGCCAGAGGGCCAGACCGAGAATTTCGTCGGGTCCGCCGGATCGCTGCGGTCGCTCGGGGATTCGCCTGGGTGCTGAATGTTCACGAACATGGTTTACATGTCGGGCGTGCACACCACGCCGGTGACTTCGCTGTTGACGGGGCCCACCAGAAACCGGCGGATTTCGCCGGTGCGTGGATCGGCGGCCAGCATCATGTTGCTGCCTACGCCTGCGTAGTCGCCCTTGTACATGTTGGTGGCATGCGCGTCGGTCTGGATCCACAGTGTGCCCCGGTCATCGAACCACAATCCATCGGGGCTGCCGAAGCTGTCGCCCTTGACATTGCCCTTGGCATGGGCAGCAGGATTGGCCGGGTCGCCGGCCAGCACGAAGTGCGTCCACGTGAAGCGCTCGGCATCGAAGTCGCCCGCTTCTTTCCACTTGATGATGTGGCCCATGGTGTTGTTGGCACGCGGGTTGGCGGCATCGGGGCCGGGCTGTTTGTCGGCCCCCCGTCGGGTGTTGTTGGTCAGGGTGCAGTAGACCTCGCCGCTCCTGGGGTCAATGGCGATCCATTCGGGGCGGTCCATCTTGGTCGCGCCCAGCAGGTCGCTGGCCTGGCGTGACTGGATCAGCACATCGCCCTGGCTGGCAAAGCCACGCTCGGCCGTCAGGCCGTTCCTGCCGTGGCTAACTTCCAGCCATTGGCCGGTGTTGTTGTCATCAAAACGTGCCACGTAGAGCGTGCCATGGTCCAGCAGGTCTTTGTTGGCGGCATAACCGCCGGGCTTGACTTTGTCGCGGCTGACGAATTTGTAGATGTACTCGAACTGGGCGTCTTCGCCCATGTAGACAACCGCTCTGCCGTCGCGGGTTTGTGTGACCCAGGCACCCTCATGGGCGGCTCGCCCCAGGGCGGTCCGCTTGATGGGTGTGCTGGTCGGATCCATCGGGTCGATCTCGACCACCCAGCCAAAGCGGTTGGCTTCGTTTTCATGCCGGTTGACGTCGAAACGTTCTTCGTGCTCGTGCCAGCGGTAACCGCGCCCATCCTTGCGCAGTCCCCAACGGGCTTCATGCGCAGTCGGCTGGGTGCGTCCGTTGAAGTAAAACGCCCAGTTTTCTTCGCAGGTCAGGTAGGTGCCCCATGGGGTGTAGCCATGAGCACAGTTGTTGAGCGTGCCCAGCACCCGGGTACCGGTCGGGTCGGCGGCGGTGCGCATCAGGGGGTGACCGGCCGCAGGACCTGCAATGGCCATCGGCGTGGCCGCCGTGATGCGCCGTGCATAGCGCGAGGGGCGCACCACTTGCCACTGCCCCTGGCGGTCTTCGATTTCAATGATGCTCACGCCGTGCGCGGCCATGGATTTGCGCACTTTCTCCGCGTTCCAGGTCTGCATGCCATCGGTGTGCAGCAGGCCGTCGTCGCTGTATTCATGGTTGATGACGAGCAGGCCGCGTCGGCTGCCATCGAGCGGGAAATAGTGCATGCCATCGTGGTGCATGCCAATCTGTGCCTCCTGGTCGGCCGCGCTGTTGCTGCCATCGGCCTTCCATTCGGGCATGGTGGCGGCCATGCCCACCGGTTCACCCCAGAGGAAAGCGGGCGTGGCGGTGTAGCCTTCCGGCACAAACAGACCATCGGCCCGGGTGGCCGGGATCGACTTGAAACCGATCTGTGGGCTGCTGCCGCTCAGGCTGGCACAGCCCTGCAAGGCGGCCAGACTCGACAGCGGGGCCATCAGTTGAACAGCCGCAGTGGCCAGGCTGCCCTGCAGCAGGCGTCGGCGCGAGGGCATGGACACCTCATGGATCGAGGGGTTGGAAGAGCGGTTGCTGTCTTCCATCTGCGAAAAATCCTTGGGCATGGTCACTCTCCTGGGTGTCGACTTTGGCAACTGTGATCCGCTGTCATGACCGCACTGTGACAAGGTCGGGCTCAGTGCGCTTTGCCAGCGCCTGTTGCGGCTTGCGAGGCGCTCAGGCCTGCCCTATGCGTTGCACTTCGCGTTGCAGGCTCACCCGGTCGAGTTTGTCCAGGGGCAGCGCGGCAAACAGGCCGATGCGCCTTTGCAAGGTGATGAAGGCATCGGCGAAGGCCTTGTTGACCTGCGTCTCATCGCCCTGGACTTGTACCGGATCGGCCACGCCCCAGTGCGCACTCAAGGGTTGGCCCGGCCAGGTCGGGCAGACTTCTGCGGCTGCACGGTCGCACACGGTGAACACAAAGTCCATGACGGGTGCGCCCGGTGCCGAAAAAGTGTCCCAGTGCTTGCTGCGCAGCAGATCGGTGGCGTAGCCGTGACGTTGCAACAGCGCGAGGGTCTGAGCATGCACCTGCCCTGCGGGCTGGCTGCCCGCGCTGTACGCGCGAAAGCGCGAGCCACCGATCTGGTTGAGGCAGACCTCGGCCATGATGCTGCGCGCCGAATTGGCGGTGCAGAGAAAAAGGACATTGAAAACGAGTTCGTTCATGGTTGACTCCAGAGGGTCACAGCTCGTGCATTCAAACACTGCCGATACGGCGCAGCTTTGCCCCTCGCAACAGTTTTCGGTCAGGTAGGCCAGCAAGGCATTCATTTGCCCCAGCTCGGCGCGGTAAATCAGCCGCCGGCCATCGCGCTCCTGGGTGAGCAGCGAGGCCTGGAGAAGTTCCTTGAGGTGGAAGGACAAGGCGGGTGCGCTCAGGGACAGCTCGGCCGACAGCTCGCCGGGCGTGCGACCGCTGCGCCCTGCCACCACCAGGCTGCGAAAGACGGCCAAGCGGGAGGTCTGCGCCAGCGCGGCCAGAGCCTGGACGGCTTCTGCGGCATCCATCATCGGTCCCCTTCGTTGCCCGGCTGCTGGTGCTGCATCGGCAGCCGCAGAGTGACGAGCCAGCAGACGCCCAGCATCAGGGCCGAACCGGCCAGGGCGTAGAGCAGGCCGCCCCACTGGTAGAGCAGGCCCGACATCAACGTCCCGAAGAAGCGGCCCAGGGCGTTGGCGGCGTAATAAAAGCCCACGTCTTCGGCCGCTTTCTCGCTGCCGGCGTAGGCCAGCACCAGGTAGGAGTGCACCGAGGAATTGACCGCGAAGGCAAAACCGAACAGCCCCAATCCGCCGACCACCCACCACTGCAGGTGCGGGGCCTGCAGCCACACCGCCACAGCGATGCCCGCAGGAATCAGGGCCAGCAGCAGCGACCAGGTCTGCGCGGCGGGCACTTCTGCGCTCAGACCATCCGGGCTGCGCCGCACGATGCCCGGTGCCAGCGCCTGTACCAGCCCGTAGCCGATGGTCCAGGCCGCCAGAAAGCCACCGACCATGGTGAAGGACCAGCCCTGTGCGTACAAAAACACCGGCACACCGACCACGAACCAGACATCCCGGGCACCGAACAAGGCGACCCGGGCTGCGGCCAGCCCATTGATGCCGGCGTTCTTGGCCAACAGCTCCCTGGCCGATCTGGAGGCCTTGGCCTTGCCCATGAGCGGTGGCACCGCCAGCACCACGGCCAGGAGCACCAGCAGCAGGAGCGCCGCCATGGCCCACAGCGCATGCTGAAAACCCAGCGCCTGCAGCAAGACCCCGCCCAGGAAAAAGCCCACCCCTTTCATGGCGTTCTTGCTGCCGGTGAACCAGGCGACCCATCTGAACAATTGCTGGTTGCCGCCATCTTCGGCCTGGGCCTGGGTGATCTTGATGGCCGATTTGCTGGCGGTTTTGGTCAGGTCCTTGGCCACGCCGCAAATGCCTTGCGCCAGCACCACCCAGGCCACCGACAGGGCCGCCGTCCAGGTCGGATCGAGCAGGGACAGCAGGGTAAAGCCCGTGATCTGCGTGAGCAGCCCGACCGTGAGCATGCGCTGGATGCCGTAGCGCGTGGCCAGCCAGCCGCCGATCAGGTTGGCCAGCACGCCCGCCGCTTCGTAGAGCAGAAACAGAAAGGCCAGCGTGAAGGGCGAGTAGCCCAGCCGGTAGAAGTGCAGCAGCACCAGCATGCGCAGCGCGCCATCGCTGAGCGTGAAGCCCCAATAGGCGGCGGTGACGATGGCGTAGTGGCGGGCGGCCTTGTTCATCGTCATGCCATCAGAGACCACGTTGCTGCATGTGGCAGGCCAGGTCCACCATACGGCAGGCGTAGCCCATCTCGTTGTCGTACCAGGCGTAGACCTTGAGCAAGGTGCCATCGGTCACCAGGGTCGACAGCGCATCGACGATGGAACTGCGGGTGTCGCGTGCATAGTCGGCGCTGACCAGCGGTCGCTCTTCGTAGCCCAGAATGCCTGCCAGCGGGCCGGATGCAGCGGCCCTGAACAGGGCATTGACTTCTTCGGCAGTGGTCTCGCGCTGGAGCTCGAACACGCAGTCGGTCAATGAGGCGTTGAGCACCGGCGCACGGACCGCATGGCCGTTGAGCTTGCCCTTGAGCTCCGGGTAGATCAGGGCGATGGCGGTGGCGCTGCCGGTGGTAGTGGGGGCCAGGCTGGTCATGGCGCTGCGCGCGCGGCGCAGGTCCTTGTGCGGCGCGTCCACCACCAGATTGGTGTTGGTCGGGTCGTGGATGGTCGTGATCTGGCCATGCCGTATGCCGAGGTTCTCGTGCACGACCTTGACCACCGGGGCCAGGCAGTTGGTGGTGCAGCTGGCGGCCGTCACGATGCGGTCTTTGGTCGGGTCGTAGCGGTGTTCGTTGATGCCGACCACGATGTTGAGCACGCCGCCGGTCTTGACCGGTGCGGCCACGATGACCCGCTTGGCACCCCGGTCCAGGTGGCCCTGGAGGGTCTCGGGCGTGAGGAACTTGCCGGTGCATTCGAGCACCACGTCCACCCCCAGCTCGCCCCAGGGGATGTCGGCCGGGCTGGCATGGCTGCTGAAGGACAGGGTGCGCTGGTCAATGCGGATGCGGTCCTCGCCCTCGGCCGCGATGTCGGCACGCCACTTGCCCTGCACCGAATCAAAGGCCAGCAGGTGCGCGGTGGCGGCTGCGCCGCCCTTGAGTTCATTGAGGTGCACCACCTCCAGACGGTGGCCGCTGCGCGGGTCGTCAGAAGGGCGATCGGCGGCGCCCAGGGCGGCGCGCAGCGCCAGACGTCCGATGCGGCCCATGCCATTGATGCCAACTTTCATGGGGACAGATCCTTTCCTTTGATATTTCAAGCATTATTGAATTGAAATATGACGGGTCCGTGACACCCTGGCCCTCTCGTGGGTCCTTCGTCGTTTCGTGTGGAAAGAGACATTCACAATGACCGCAGGCGGTCTT
>CAYSIY010000011.1:0-26088 GCA_964431215.1 uncultured Limnohabitans sp. | reverse complement strand
TGTCCAGCGGCAGCAGCCCGCTTTTCCAGCGAAACAGCAGGTCGTTGAGGCAATGCCCTTCCTTGCTGACCATGATGACGGTGCGCATGGGCTGGGTGGTGGCGTGCAGTTGCCAGTTCATGGCAAAGCCGTTGGCAAAAGCCCCCCATTGCTGGCGCAGCTCAGAGGCGTTGACCGCGCAGGCAAACTGCACCCGCATGAAAAACAGACCGGTGTCGTGGTCGTTGTATTGGGCGGCTTCTTCGATGTTGCCGCCGCGCTCGAGCAAAAAGCCGGAGACGGCATGTACGATGCCGGTGCGGTCGGGACAGGAGAGGGTCAGGATGTAGGTGGGGTTGAAGTTCATTGTTCTTTGGTGCAGGCACACCATCAGCAGAGCAGTATGGATGATTGCGAATGTATTGTAGGGATCGCGCTGCAGGGGGGCGCTTGCCTTTGCGCGGGATATCCGGAGCGGTTTCATTCGGGGTACCAATTCAGGCCGGATACGGCGCTCAGCACGCCTTTTGCGGACAATCGCGGCAGGAGATGACAAAATGAAATCCATTGCAAAAATAGTCGCAGTGCCTTTGCTTTCCCTGTCCTTGTGCATGGCCTGCATGCCGGCCCATGCCCAGACAGCAATGCGAGCCGAGGTGCAAAAGCCCCTGCTTGCCGCGCAGGACGCGCTCAAAAATAACCAGGTCGAGCAGGCACTGCGTCTGGCGGGCGAGGCGGCTGCAGTACCTGCCCTGACGCCTGTGGAGCAGCAGTTTGTCTGGCGCTTGCAGTCTGTGGCTGCCCTTCGCGCTCAACAGTGGAGGCTGGCCATTGAACGCCTGCAAGCGCTCCTGGGATTGCCCGATGTGCCTGCCGCAGACCGCCTCGCACTCCAGGAAATGCTGGTCAACGCCACCATTCAGAACAAAGAACCTGCCCGCACCGTACTTGTTGCTCGGCAGTATCTGCAGGCGGGCGGTGCCAATCCTTCGGTGCGAACAGCCTTGTTGCAAAGCCTTAGCCTGCTGGGAGAGCACCAAAGGCTGCTGCAAGACATGGAAGGTTTCCTGCAGCAGGACAAGACACAAAACCGCAAGACTCCTGAGCTTGAACTGCGCCTGATGGGCGCAGCCAGTCTTCAGCTCAAGGATCAGCAGACGTATTTCGCTGTGCTCAAGCGCTTGCTGGATTTGTACCCGTCCAAGGCTTATTGGTCCGACGCGATCGTGAGGCTGACCAATCTGCCGAATTTCAATGCCCGTTACGAACTGGATGCCTATCGTCTGCTGGCAGAAACCGACAATCTGGAAGAGAGCGCCGAGTACACGGAGATGGCCGGGCTGGCGCTCAAGGCGGGCCTGCCTGCCGAGGCCTTGAGGATACTGGAGCAGGGACTGCAAAAAGGCATTTTGGGCAAGGGTGCAGAGGCTGCTGTCCATGCCCGCCTTTTGAACGAAGCCCAAAAGAAAACCCGGGAGGACGATGCCTTGCTGCCACAGCTTGAGCAAAGCGCCAAGGACGGCAATGCGTGGATGGGCGTGGCCGAGGCCTACGCCGCCAAGCAAAACTGGGATGCGGCTGCCGCTGCCTACGACAAGGCTTTCAAGGCGGGAGGCTTGCGCCGCGAAGAAGAGGCCATACTCCGGCGCGGTATGGTTTTGTACAAGGGTGGTCAGAAAGCGCAGGCGCTGTCCCAATGGAAGGCGCTGCAGGGTGAGGGCACCGCGGCGCAAATCGCTTCCCTCTGGACCCTGCTGGCCCGCTGATTGGGTGGCCTGCAGACTTTTCAGGGTGGGTTAACCCTCAATTGCAAACGATTGCACGATCGGTTAAATTCTGGTCTCGTTTGCTTTCTTGTTCACCACCATGTCCATGTTGCCCCTCAGTGCGCAGCCACCCCGGCTGAGCTTTGCCCAGATCGTGCAGATGAACGTGGGGTTTCTGGGCTTGCAGTTCAGCTTTGGCTTGCAGCAAAGCAACATGAGCCCCATCTACAGCTATCTGGGTGCGGATGAGGCGTCCTTGCCTTTGCTTTGGCTGGCCGGACCCATGACCGGATTGCTGGTTCAGCCTCTGATTGGTGCGATGAGCGACAGAACGAACTCTCGGTGGGGGCGGCGCACGCCGTATTTTCTGATCGGTGCCATCCTGTGCTCACTCAGTTTGCTGGCCATGCCCTACAGCGCTGCTCTGTGGATGGCGGCCAGCCTGCTCTGGATTCTGGATGCGGCCAACAACGTGACGATGGAGCCGTACCGCGCCTATGTGAGTGACCGTCTGCCCAAAGACCAGCACGCACAGGGCTATCTGGTGCAGAGTGCCTTCACCGGACTGGCGCAGACCTTGTCCTACCTCGCGCCTTCCATCCTGTTCTGGATGGGCATGAACAAAGATGCGGTGGGGGACAACCACATTCCACAAATTACCCAGATCTCTTTCATGATTGGGGCGTTCCTGTCGATTTCCACGATCGCCTGGTCGATCTGGCGAGTCCCCGAATTGCCGCTGACGACTGAGCAAAAAGCGCGGCTGGCGCAAAAGAAGTTAAGCCTTGGCGCCACACTGCAGGAAATCCTCGATGCCATTCGGGAGATGCCGCAGGCAATGCGCCAGATGGTATGGATGAAGCTGTTTCAGTGGTACGCGATGATGTGCTACTGGCAGTACATGACCTACGTGATCGCACGGTCATTGTTCAACACCACGGATGTGAACAGCGAAGGGTTTCGTGATGCGGTGCTGGTCAACGGCCAGGTGGGCGGCTTCTACAACGCCATTGCTTTTGTGGCCGCATTGGCCATGGTGCCTTTTACACGCAAGTATGGCGCGGGCCGCATGCATGCCTTGTGCCTCACGGCGGCGGGCGTGGCCATGATCAGCATTCCCCAGATCCAGACGCAGGCCATGCTGTTTGTGCCCATGCTGGGCATCGGACTTGCCTGGGCCAGCATGATGGGCAATCCCTACGTGATGCTCGCCAGCAGCATTCCACCCGAGCGCACCGGAGTGTATATGGGCATCTTCAACATGTTCATCGTCATCCCGATGCTTATCCAGGGCGTCACATTGCCCCTGATCTACAAAAACCTTCTGGGCTCCGAGCCTCGCCATGTGCTCATCCTTGCTGGGGTTCTGATGATCCTGGCCGCTTTGGCCACATTGCGGGTCAAGCTGACGCCGTCTTTGAACCAACAGATGCCCAAAGGCCCAGTCGGCCATTGAGCAGTTGCCTTATTTGCACCCAAGATTTGCCTCGAATCCCATGAAAAACAAGGTTCAGTTGATTACCTACGTCGACCGGTTCGGCGGTTCCAACCTCACCGAGCTGCATGAGTTGCTGACTGGTCCTCTGCGTGATGTGTTTGGGGGCGTGCACCTCTTACCCTTCTTTCACAAGATCGACGGTGCCGACGCGGGTTTCGATCCCATAGACCATACGCGAGTGGATGAACGTCTGGGCGATTGGTCACACATCAAGGAGCTGTCGCAGGATGTGGACGTGATGGCGGATGTGATTGTCAACCACATGTCGTCTGAATCTCCCCAGTTTCTGGACTATTCGGCCAAAGGTTCGGCCTCGGACTACGACGGCTTGTTCCTGACCATGAGCTCGGTGTTTCCGAATGGCGCCACTGAGCAGGAGCTGCTGACGGTCTACCGCCCACGGCCGGGCATGCCCTTTACGGTGACCACACTGGCCAATGGCGAACGGCGACTCCTCTGGACAACATTCACCCCCCAGCAGATCGACATTGATGTGCATCATCCTGCCGGCCAGGCTTATCTGGATTCGATCCTCAAGTCCCTGTCAGACAGCGGGGTGACCATGGTGCGTCTGGACGCGGTGGGCTATGCAATCAAGAAGGCGGGCCGGAACTGCTTCATGATGCCCGAGACCTTCGAGTTCATCGGCCAGTTTGCTGCTCGTGCGTGCCAGCTGGGGCTGGAAGTGCTGGTGGAAATTCACTCCTACTACAAACGCCAGATTGAAATTGCCAAGCAGGTAGACTGGGTTTACGACTTTGCCCTCCCGCCGCTGGTGTTGCACGCCCTGGAGTTTGGTCAAAGCGGCCCGCTGCTTAACTGGCTGGACCAAAGACCCAACAATGCCGTTACGGTGCTCGATACACATGATGGCATTGGCATCATCGACATCGGTGCAGATGCGGCAGACCGGCAAGGCAGTCCTGGACTCGTGCCGCCGGATGAGCTCAATGAGCTGGTGGAACGCATCCACAGAAATTCAAAGGGCCAGAGCCGCATGGCAACGGGCGCTGCCGCATCGAATCTGGATCTCTATCAGGTCAACTGCACCTTCTACGACGCGCTGGGCCGAAACGATGCCGCCTATCTGATTGCACGCGCCATCCAGTTCTTTGTGCCGGGCATACCGCAGGTGTACTACGTGGGGCTGCTCGCTGGCGAAAATGATATGCAATTGCTCGACCGAACCAAGGTCGGTCGTGACATCAACCGCCACTACTATTCACGTGAGGAATTGCTGAAAGACTTGGACAAGCCCGTGGTGCAAAAGCTGCTGCAGCTGATCAGGTTGCGCAATACGCATCCGGCGTTCGGTGGCGTCTTCAAAGTATTTCCACCGAGCTGTGAGAATGAACTGCATATGCAATGGATTGCTGGCGCTGAAAGTGCTGTGCTGAAAGTGGATCTTTTGCGCAAAGAAGCGGTGCTGAGCTACACACAGGAATCTGGCCAGCAACAAATTCTTCAATTGGCTTGAATTGATCGCCCCATAAAAAAACCGGCGCAAGCCGGTTTTTTTATGGGTACATGCTGAGACAACAAAAAACCCGGTGCAAGCACCGGGTTGACGCTCAAGGCAGAGCGTAGATGACGCTCCAGCCCTATGACTTAGAAGTCATACCTCAGGCTGACGCGGGCGCTGCGGCCTTGCAAGGCACGAGCCGCATGACCACTGCTTTCAACTTCAGTGAACGCTAACTGGTTGAAGGCGTTGTTCACTGACAGAGAGGCCGTGGTGCGGCTGTTGATGCGATAGTTCGCGAAAAGGTTGGTCATCGTATAGCCGGCCATCGTGATGGTGTTGGCGTCATCACCAAAAGACTTGCCCGATCCAATCATTGCTGCGCCGAATTGCAGATCACCGATCCTGTAGGACGGCGAGAGCGAGTAGACCAGGTCTGCCTGACGGCGAGGCTTCTTGCCGATTTCTGCAGCGTTGCGCGAATTGGTGATCTGAGCATCCATCAAGGTGGCGCCACCGCTGATTCGGAAGTTGCCAACGCGGTAGCTGGCCTCCATTTCCACGCCTTTTGCATCGTACGAATTGGCGGTGAACCTTTGAGTCGTGGCCTCGTAGTTGGACTCGTCGGTTTTTGCCGTGAACAAGGTGCCAAAAAGACTCAGGTTGCCCTGGCGGTGCTTGACACCGACTTCTTGCTGCTGGAGGCGGTTGAAAGAGACTGGCTTGCCATTGAGTGCACCACGCGTGCCGTAAAGCAGTCGATCAGCGGCAAAGTTGTAGCCGTCGCTGATGCGTGCGTAAACGGCGGTGTCCTTCGTCAGTGCGTAATTTCCACCGATGGATACACCGGTTTTGTTGATCTTGTAGTTGATCGTATCGATCGTGCTGTTGTCCAGCTTGTCGGTCGTGCTGTTTCCAGCGATGGTTTGGCCCGTGGCTGACATGCTGTTTTGGCGCACGCTGCCCTCCAGGGTCAGAGGGCCCTTGTCCCAGCTCAATGCGGCATAGGGAGCGGTGACGTTGTATCGCACGTCATAAACTCGCGAGCAGCAACCGCCCCAGGTATCCCAGCCGTTGCTGGTGGGGACAGGATTGATAGCGGCATTTTGTCCGGTCATGCCAACGCTGTACTGATTCCAGAACCAGGTTTGCGCCAGGTTCTGAGAGCCCGTGAACAGGCCTGCCGTGAACACGGACTTACCGCCATTGAGATCGAAGGCTTTGCTCGCCTTGATGTCATTGAACATGTTGTCCATGTTGTCCAGCGAGGTATTGAACAGCGTTCCAGTGAAGGTGCCATCACCATTACCGTTGTTGGCGGGGAACATGGCCATGAAGCGGCCGTTATTCTTGCTCTTGCGCATGCGCTCTTCGATCGTCCAGCCATTGTCCAGGTTGATTTTGGCTTCCAGTCCCAAGGACTGACTGCTGACGTGCAAGCCATCAGCGGGATTCGTATTGACAGGGTTGCCAGCGCGGTCAATGACCGTGTCGCGCGTCAGGTTGGGGTTAATGAAGTAAGCGTTACGGGGATCGATGCCAGGAATGGTCTGGATCTGGCCGTTCACGACTCGGGTTGGCACAGGCATCAGCGATGGCGTTTTGTCTTCCAGGCTCCTCATGCTGACGCGCAGGTAGCTGCCCTTGTCCAGCTCTTTTGTCAAGCTGGCGCGGAACTGGCCGCCGTCCTGTGAGTTGAACCCCGTCTTCAGCGGGCCGCCTTCGCCCTGTCGAACAAAACCACCGAGGTTGAAATACATGTCTTGCCCGAGGTTGCCGCCCAGGTTGTAGTCGAGCCTGTTAAGCCGGGAGCCAATACCTGCAGTCATGCCAACCGAGTTGCCGAGGTCACGGCCATGCTTGCCGATGAAGTTGATGATGGCACCCGGCGCATTGGTGGCGAGTGTGGAGGCGCTGCCGCCACGGACCACCTCAACGCGATCAGTCATGTAGTCTGTGCGCAGGAACTGGTCCGCAGTGCCGAAAGCGATATCACCAAACAGCAGGACAGGCAGGCCATCTTCCTGGAATTGAACATAGCGGCCTCCGCCGGCAGATACCGGCGCCCCGCGTACCGTCACGTTGGCATTGCCCTCGCCGCCAGAGGATTCAGAGCGGATACCTGGGACGGTGCGCAGAATCTCGGCCGCATTCGTTGCACCGCTGCGGCTGATGGCCTCCTCGCCCACAGATGTTACCGAGTCGCTTGATTTCATCTTGCTGCGACCTGCTGGGGAAGCTGTGACGACCACTTCGTCCAGGTTAAGGCTTTGCGCATGGGGGGTGCCGATGCTTGCAACCGCCAAGGTTGCTGCAATCGCCACCTGTGTGGGGGTTGCTTTCTTCACGAATTTCATGGTTCAGTCTCCTGAGTGTTGAAAACGCTTGCAATCTCGGAATTGACGATCACAAGCCTGAGAATCCTTGAAGGATGAGGTGCATCAACCTTGTGGGGATGAGGAAATTATGAGCTTTGCTGCAAACGGTTGCAATCTGGTTGGTTTGATGAGGCTCGTGTTTGAACCGGACTACAAGGCCGACATCGCAGCGTCCTCACTCAGAGATGGCGTGCACTTAGGGACTTTCCCTAGTGTGTGCAATTGGCAACAAGCGGGACGGTTCGGCTAGACTGGTGAAAACCCTAGTCGCGGATACTGTGCGGGGCTGTATCATGCAAACGATTGCAAAATAATGAAGGAGAATTTAGCTCATGGAAGACTATGCCAGCAGGCAAAGAAAGCCGGGTAAGCACCTGGTGGGCATTGGCCTGGTGGTGGCGTTGCACCTGCTGATCTTTTGGGCCATCAACTCGGGACTGGCCCGGGCGTTTGTCAAGAAGATCAAGGGTCCGGTGGAGGCGGTGCTGCTGGAAGAGCAAAAGCCCGACATTCCGCCGCCCCCTCCGCCTCCGCCGCCAAAAAATTTGCCACCCCCCCCGCCACCGGCTTACGTTCCGCCTGTGGAAGTGGCCGTCAACACGCCCGCTGCCGCTAACGCAATTGCGGCCGTGTCCAACACACCTGCACCGGCTGCGCCTCCAGCCCCGCCTGCGCCTGTGGTCAAGGCCGAGCCTGTGCGCACGGCAGCGGTCGTCAACTCGGCCAACTGCGAGAAGCCCGAGTACCCCAGCGCTTCGCGTCGCCTCGAAGAGGAGGGTACGGTATTCCTGCGCTTCCTGGTCGGCGTGGATGGCAGGGTGATCCAGTCCGAAGTGGAGAAGTCCTCGGGCTACAGGCGGCTGGACGAAGCGGCCCGAGCCGGTTTGTCACGCTGCCAGTTCAAGCCGGCCACGGTGGATGGCAAGCCCGAGCAGGCGTGGGCCAGCATGAAGTACACCTGGCGCCTGGAATGACCGGCGCCGCCTCAAGTAACCTTTAACCGAATTCAAGATATATCCAGAGGAGTCCCTCAAATGTTCAAATCGATCAAAACCCTCGTTGCAAGCATGAGCCTGGTTGCGGGCGTGTTCTTAGCCGGTCATGCACTGGCCCAGGCGGAAGCTTCTGCCCCGGCAGTCGCAGCGTCTGCAGTTGTCGCCCCTGTTCCAGAAGAGAACCCTTATGGTCTGGCCGCCCTCTGGGCGCAAGGCGATGCGGTCGCCAAGGGTACCTTGCTCATCATGATCATCATGAGCATGGGGTCCTGGTATGTGATCTTCACCAAGCTGGCTGAGCAGTCCAAGCTGGGCAAGCAGGCCAAGACGGCCCGCGAGAGTTTCTGGAATGCCGGCTCGGTGCGTCAGGGCACCGATGCGCTGGAACAGGGCAGTGCCTTCCGCTTCATCGCCGAAAAAGGTCTTGAAGGAGCCTCCAAGCACACTGGCATGCTGGGCGCCATCGACTTCAATGATTGGGTGACCATGAGCATCCAGCGTGCTGTGGGCAATGTGCAAAGCCGCATGCAGGATGGCCTGGCCTTCCTGGCTACGGTGGGCTCGACCGCCCCGTTCGTGGGGCTGTTTGGTACCGTCTGGGGCATTTACCACGCGCTGGTGAAGATCGGCATGAGCGGTCAGGCTTCGATCGACAAGGTGGCCGGACCGGTGGGCGAGGCATTGATCATGACCGCTATCGGCCTGGCGGTGGCGGTGCCGGCGGTGCTGGGCTACAACTGGCTGGTGCGTCGCAACAAGGCGGCCATGGAAGAAGTCAACGCCTTTGCCTCCGATCTGCACGCCGTGCTGCTGGCATCGGCCAAGAAGTGATCCACTTCCCCCTCTAAGGAGAACCCGTCATGGGCATGAACGTAGGCTCAGAAGCCGATGATGAGACCATCAACGCCATCAACACCACGCCTCTGGTGGATGTGATGCTGGTGCTCCTGATCATTTTCCTGATCACGATTCCGGTGGTGACTACCTCCATCAAGGTGGACTTGCCCAAGGAAACCAATGTGGTGCGGGAGACCAAGCCGGAGAACGTGATCATTTCGGTGGACAAGGCCGGCAAGATCTTCCTGTACGACACGCCGGTCAAGAACAGCACGGACCTGATCGAGCGGATGAAGAAGTTCGCGGTGATGCAGCCCCAACCGGAGGTGCAGATTCGCGGTGACGGCGCCAGCGACTTCGAGTCGGTGGGGCGCGTGATGTATGCCGTGCAGCGAGCGGGCATCGTCAAGGTTGGCTTCATCACCGAGCCTGCCAGCAACTGACAAGGAGAACAGTCATGGGAATGAATGTCGGTACGGGCTCGGGCAGCGGGGAGCCGGAGGTGATGATGGACATCAACACCACGCCGCTGATTGACGTGATGCTGGTGCTGCTGATCATGCTGATCATCACGATCCCGTCGCAGTTGCACTCGGTCAACCTGGACATGCCTCTGCCCAGCAATGCGCCCAAGAAGGCCGATCCGGTGGTCTACCGGGTGGATGTGGATGCCAACAGTGTGGTGAGCCTCAACGGCAAACCGCTGGCCAGCCGCGCAGAGCTCGAGCTCAAGCTCAAGGAGGCGGCAGTGATGCAACCGCAGCCCGAGATCCACATCCGCTCGCATGCCAAGGCCAAGTACGAGGCCGTCGCAGGGGTGATGGCCAGCGCCCAGCGCAATGGACTGACCAAGCTGGGCATTGTCGGTTCCGAGCAATTTGTCAATTGATGCACGTCGAATGCGCCAGTGACATCTGTTGTTGAGTGAGTTTCTTCCAAGGAAACCCTTTTGGCCCTGCCGTGCAAGCGGCAGGGCTTTCTTTCCGTGGACACGCTGCAAACGATGCCATGGCTTGTTTTATGATCGATGGCACAGGAGTCACTCAGCCACATGGTCAAGGCAGCCACCGACAAGAAAAAAATCCAGATGGCAGACATCGCGCGTTTGGCGGGTGTCTCCACAGCCACGGTGTCGCGAGCACTCAATGGCAGCGATCTGATCAATGAAGAAACGCGCCTGCGGATCATGGAGCTGGCCCGCTCGCTCAACTACACCATCAATCTGGGGGCCAAGAATCTGCGCAGTGGTCGCAACAGCACCATAGCCGTCGTGATTCCCTACAACCCGCAGAACCGGCAAAGCATTTCAGATCCGTTCTTTCTCGCCATGTTAGGTAGCCTGGCCGACGCGTTGACCGACAAACAATACGATTTGCTGCTCTCACGGGTGGACTCTGATCATCTGGACAACGTTGCCGCCCTCTACGACTCCGGGCGTGTAGGCGGGATCATCATGATCGGCCAGTGGGGACATCATGATCAGCTCAACGATCTGGCGCGGCGCAAACTGCCATTTGTCGCGTGGGGGGCGCAATTGCCCCAGCAGCTTTATTGCAGCGTGGGGTCCGACAACCAGAGTGGAGGCCAGCTGGCCACGGAGCATCTGGTCTCGCTGGGCCGCAAGCGGATTGCGTTCATGGGTGATAAAGCGCTGCCCGAACCGGAAAAGCGGCATGCGGGCTACTTGAAGGCTTTGCGCAAGACAGGCGTTAAACCCGATCCACAACTTTATATTGCCTCGTCCTTTGCACCACTGGACGCTCAAAGGGCAATGAAAGAGCACCTGGACAGGCACGGCTTGAACTTCGATGCCCTGGTTGCGGCCTCCGACATAGTGGCCATCGGGGCCATGGGGGTGTTGCGCGAGAGGGGATACCGTGTGCCGGAGGATGTCTGCGTCGTGGGCTATGACGATGTCGAGCCTGCTGCCCACAGTTTTCCTCCGCTGACCACCATCCGGCAGCCTCTGGATCTCGCAGGGGTAGCGTTGGTGGAATGTCTTGTGGAAGTGATTTCAGGTGGCCACCCCCGGTCACGTATTTTGCCCACGGAGCTGGTCAAGCGCACGTCGACCAGTTTGCCTGCTGCAGGCTGAGTCAATCCAAGTGAGCTGGTCTTGCCAGCCCAACCCTGACGGCAACGATGCAGGGAATCATCTGATCACGGCCGGTGAGTGCGACATGCGCGACAGGACTTCCTCGCGCGTGGGCGGGTTGCAGCCGGTTCTCGTGACATTGATACTGGCGGTCGCCAGAGCCTGACGCAACAGGCGGGCTTTGTCTTCGTCGTTCAGAACATGGCTTAGCTGGGCAGCATGAAGATGCCGCTCCCGTGCCAGGTCCAGCCAGCAAGACAGGAATCCAGCAAGAAAGCAGTCGCCTGCGCCGATGGTGTCGACCACTTCAACCATTTGTTTTTCACGGCCCTGGAGTGTGCGCTGGTTCAGGTCGCTCTTGAAGACCAGGGCTGCGCCCTGGGCACCCAGGGTCAGCAGCAGCATCCTGGCGCCACTTGTCTCCAGAAGCCAGTTGGCTTGTGCCAGTGGTGTGTCGCCGGGAGCATTGAGGTGGTGCAAGTCCTCGTCGCTGGCCTTGATGATATGGGCAAATTGGGCAGCAGCCATGACGTTGGCACGGTAGGGAACCATGTCCGGCACGACACTGGGCCGCATATTGATGTCCACCACAATAAGACGCCCGGCTTGGTGCTCGTATTCAAGCCAGGGCAGGTAAATGTTTGCGTCATCGGGGGCGAGGGCCAGGCAACCCACACAGACCACTTGTACCTGTTCGAGATGACGGGAAGAACGGATGAGGGCCTGTGCTGTCATGGCCCTGTCTGCGACGCCTTGCCGGTAAAAGGCATATTGCGGATGACCGTTACTGTCGAGGTGAACAACCGCCAGAGATGTGGGGGCGGATACCGGCTCCCATTGCGCCAACACAACGCCCTCTTGTTTGAGTGACGCCGACATCTCGTTGCCGAAGCGGTCACGAGACAAGGGGTTCATGTAGGAAATCCCCACGCCTTGCCGTGCCAATGCGCGGGACAGGTTGTAAGAGGCACCGCCTGGGCAGGGTGCCAAGCGGCCATCGATCTGCATGACCAGATCAAACAGGGCTTCTCCGGCGACAGAAATGGTAACGGGGGCGAGAGCAGAGGACATGGACAGGAACAGCAGTCAGTTCAAGCCCGCCATTATGAGACGAGGTAACGGACTGGTAACCCACATGCGCAGCATCAGGGCTGGACCCGAATTCAGCGCATCATTCTGAATCGCCGCGCCGAAGCATCGGGTTCGCTGCCGGTGAAACGCAGACCCTGAAACACCCTTGCGCATTGGCCTTCGCTGGCGGTGGCCTGCAAGGTGGCGGCGATACGCCGGCCGTCCACGCTTTCTTCCATGGTCAAGGTCTGGTCGTCCCAGTCGGCCACGACCGCATGGCGTTCGTGGCCGCGGCTCAGGTGGCCTTTGAGACTGCCCTCGTATTCAGGGTGTGGCCCCAGCGCCAGGGTCCAGGATTCATCGCCGCGCGGGCGTGCGCTATCGATCCATTCGATGCGCCAGCGACCGGCCAGCATCTGGGGCTCAATGTCCGCAGCTACAGGGCAGGCGGCCGCAGGCTGGAGCGCCGCAAAGAACGATGTCGCCAGCAGGGCCAGACAAAAGACTTGTCGCTTCATGGCAGCGGTCTCATGGCGGGGTGGGCGCGGCTGCAGCCGCCAGCCGGGCAAATTCGGCGCGCAGGGCCTTGAGTTTCTCGCGGGGGTCCTCCTTGACGGTGGCTTTGTCCACTGCCATCTCCTGGATAAAGCGACTGGGTACACCCGCCACCGTCTCGCGTCCTTGCTTGCGTCGGCGTGTCCAGCTCACCGCCAGGGTGCGTTGCGCGCGGGTGATGCCCACGTACATGAGCCGCCGCTCTTCCTGAAGGCGTTGCAGGACGCCTTCGCTGATTGGGCCATCGGGGCGATCGCCGCTGGGGGTGCCCTCACCGAGTTTGAAAGGCAGCAGGCCTTCATTGACGCCGACCAGCATCACATGCGGCCATTCCAGTCCTTTGGAGGCGTGCAGCGTGGACAGAGTGACCACGTTCTGCTCTTCCTCGCGCTCGTTCAAAGTCGAAATCAGCGACACCGTTTGCGCCACCTCCAGAAGGCTTTTTCGCTCGGTGGCCTGGGCACCGGTGGCGTCTTCGATCTCGCCGCCGCAGCGCCCGGCCATCCAGTCACAGAACTCCAGAACGTTGGTCCAGCGGGCGTTGGCCACTTTCTCGTTGTCCTCGCCGTCGTACAGGTGCTTTTCGTAGCCGATCTCCTTGAGCCAGTCGGTCAGAAACCGCATGGCGTCTTCCTTGCCCAGGGTGTGACGGGCGCGGTATTGGAGGTCATTGATGCTGCGACCAAACTCATGCAGGCCATGGATGGCACGGCTTGACACCGCACTGGGCAGGCTGCTGGCAAACAGCGCCTCGAACAGGCTGACCTTGTACTTTGTCGCGAAGGAGCCCAGTTGCGACAGCGTCTGGTGGCCGATGCCCCGTTTGGGGCTGGTGATGGCGCGCAAGAACGCCGGGTCGTCGTCGTTGTTGATCCACAACCTGAACCAGGCGCACAGGTCCTTGATCTCGGCCTTGTCGAAAAAACTCTGACCGCCGGAGACCTTGTAGGGGATCTGTGCGCGGCGCAGTGCCTGCTCCAGGGGCTTGGCCATGTGGTTGGCACGGTAGAGGATGGCGAAGTCCCTGAACTCCCGGTGTGCAGAACCGGCGGTGGAGTCGCCTGCGCGGATCGACTGGATGCGTGCCACAGCCCGCTCGGCTTCGTGCTCCTCGTTGTCGGCATCGACCACGCGCACCGGCTCGCCCTCTCCGAGCTCCGAAAACAGCGTCTTGGGAAACAGCTTGGGGTTGGGCTGGATGACGTTGTTGGCCGCCCGCAGGATGGCGCTGGTGGAGCGGTAGTTCTGCTCGAGCTTGATGACCTTGAGCTCGGGGAAATCCTGTGGCAGACGCTTGAGGTTATCGAGCGTGGCACCGCGCCAGCCGTAGATCGACTGGTCGTCGTCGCCCACGGCCGTGAAACGGGCACGCTCGCCGACGATGTGCTTGAGCACCTCGTATTGGGTGGCGTTGGTGTCCTGGTATTCGTCCACCAGCACATGTCCGAGCGTGCGGCCCCACTTGACACGCACTTCTTCGTGTTCGGCCAGCAATTTCAGCGGCAGACCGATCAGATCGTCAAAGTCCACACTCTGGTAGGCGGCCAGCCGCTCTTCGTAGCGGGCCATGATGCGGGCGATCACGCGGGCGTTGTCGTCGCAGGCCTGGGCCTCGGCCTGCGTTGCGTTCAGGCCCTGGTTTTTCCAGAGGCTGATGGTCCACTGCCACTGACGGGCGGTGGCCGCATCGGTGGTGCCGCCGCAGTCCTTGAGGATGCTGAGCACATCGTCGGCGTCCAGAATCGAAAACTGCGGCTTGAGCCCCAGCACATGCCCGTCCTCGCGCATGATGCGTACCCCCAGTGCATGAAAGGTGCAGATCACCACGTCCTTGGCCGCTTTGCCGATCAGGCTGCGGGCACGTTCGCGCATTTCGGTGGCCGCCTTGTTGGTGAAGGTGATGGCGGCAATTTGCCGGGGTTCCAGGCCTACCTGGATCAGCCGCTGGATCTTGTGCGTGATCACCCGCGTTTTGCCCGAACCGGCGCCCGCCAGCACCAGACAGGGGCCGGAGACGTAATTCACGGCGTCGAGTTGGGCAAGGTTCAGGCCGGCGGACATGGATGGAGTCGGGAGCAAAGCGGGCCATCATAGCGGCATGGGCCAGCCTGCCCATGAGGCTTGTCTGCCCGGGGACCGGGGGAAGTGCCGTTTGCCACGACAATCCCCGGCATGCTGGATGTCTTGCGCGTCACCTTTCCATTCTTTGCGCTGGTGCTGTGTGGGTACCTGGCTGCCTATCGGCGTTTGTTGCCGCTCGAAGCCATTGCGGGCCTCAACAGTTTCGTGCTGTTTTTTGCCCTGCCCTGCATGCTGTTCCGCTTTGGCGCGAGCACCCCGATCGCACAGCTGCTCGATGCCACCGTGTTCCTGACCTACCTGTTGTGCGCCTTGGTCATGGTGGCTTTTGCCGTGGCCATCAGCCTGAACCGGCGGGTGCGCTGGAAAGACGCTTCGATGGGTGCGCTGGTGGCGGCTTTCCCGAACACCGGCTTCATGGGTGTGCCGCTGCTGGTGGCCTTGCTGGGCTCGGCTGCGGCAGGGCCGGCCATCGTCACCATCGCGGTGGACATGGTCATCACCACTTCGCTGTGTCTGGCGCTCTCGCAAATGGATGCCGCCGACGAGCACGGCGCGGCTGTAGCGGCGCGCAAGGCCTTGCTGGGTGTGCTCAAAAACCCCTTGCCCTGGGCCATTTCTCTGGGGGGCCTGTTTTCCTGGCAAACCCTGGAGCTGGTGGCCCCGGTGGACAAAACCGTTGGTCTGCTGGCCGACGCGGCCTCGCCTGTGGCCTTGTTCACCATCGGCGCGGTGTTGGCCCGCTCGCAGTTGCTCGCGCACAAACGCCCGCATGGCCCCCTGCCTTCACGCGACTACCTGCCAGTGGCGCTCGTCAAGTTGCTGGTGCACCCAGTCCTGGTCTTTTCCATGGGCACCACGGTGATGGCACTGGGCGGTCAGATGGATTCTTTTGCGCTTATTGTCATCACCTTGGTAGCGGCCTTGCCCAGCGCCAGCAATGTGTCCTTGCTGGCCGAGCGCATTGGTGCTGACAACGGCCGTATCGCCCGCATCATTCTGGTCACGACGGCGCTGGCCTTTTTGACCTTCTCGAGCGCCGTGACCTTGCTCAAGCCCGTGTAGGGGCGGTCAGATCGCCTGAGGGTCCACATCCACCAGCCAGCGGATCAGCCCCTTGTGCGCAGGTTCGCTGCGCAGCGCGTGAAGCGCCTCGTGCAGCCGCGCGAGCACGCGGTGCAGGTGCTTGCGCGAGGGGCTTTCGATCAGCATTTGTGCGCGTTCCACATTGGCCACTTTCTGCAGGCTCATGGGCACGGCCGGGTAGAGGTTGACTTGTTCGAGCAGCTGTGCGCCGCCTTCTTCGGCCAGCAGCCAGGCCTGCAGCGTCTCACGGGCGGCGTTCAGAAAACCCTGCGCCAGGGCCTGATCTCGGGCATCGGCGCGCAGCAGGGCCTGGTGGCTGAAAGGCGGCAGGCTGGCCCGGGCACGTTCGGCCAGTTCAGCGCAGGCAAAGGCCGGATAGTCGTGGCGCTTGAGGGCCTCGAACAGCGGGTGCGCCGGGTGAAAGGTCTGGACCCACATTTCACTCTCGCCCTGACCGGCGTCGCGTCCGGCACGCCCGGCGGCTTGCATCAGCAGCGCAAACAGGCGTTCGGGTGCCCGGAAGTCGCTGGAGAACAGCGCACTGTCGGGGTTGATGGCGGCCACCAGCGTGATGCGACGGAAGTCGTGGCCTTTGGCGATCATCTGGGTGCCCACCAGCACGTCCACTTCGCCGCTGTGCACCTGGGCGAGCTGGCTCTCCAGCGCGCCTTTGTGCCGCGTCGTGTCGGCGTCGATGCGGGCAATCCGTACCGGCTGGCCATCGGGTCGACGCACCTCCGACAAGAGTTCCGCCAGGTGTTCTTCAAGTTGCTCGGTGCCCCGGCCCAGGGGGGCGATGTCGGCGTTGCCACAGCCCGGGCAGGCGGCAGGCACACGGTCGGTGGCACCGCAGTGGTGGCAGCGCAGGGTGCGGTCGATCTTGTGGAAGACGCGAAATGCGCTGCAGTGGCGGCATTCGCTTTTCCAGCCGCAGTCGGCGCAGTACAGCACGGGCGCATAGCCCCGACGGTTGAGCAGCAACATGCTTTGCTCGCCCTTGGCCACGCGCGCCTGGATGGCTTGCAAGAGTGGCCCCGACAGCACGGTTCGCCTGGGCTGGTGGTTCATGTCGACACGCCGGACCACCGGCAGCGCGGCCGATCCGACCCGCTCGGGCATGTGCAAGCGCAGGTAGCGTCCGCCTTCCTCGGCGGGCCGACTCTGGTGCCAGCTCTCGAGTGACGGCGTGGCCGAACCCAGCAGCACTTTGGCACCGCATTGCCGGCCACGGTAGAGCGCCAGATCGCGTGCCGAATAGCGGGCACCCTCCTGCTGTTTGTAGCTGGGGTCATGCTCCTCGTCGACCACGATCAACCGCAGGTGGGGCATGGAAGAGAGCACCGCCATGCGCGTGCCCAGCACGATGCGCGCCGCGCCGCTGTGCGCAGCCAGCCAGTGTCTGAGTCGCTGCGCTGGCGTCAGGCCGCTGTGCATGGACACCACCACCTGCGCACCAAAGCGTTCGTGGACGCGGGCTTCGAGCTGCGGTGTGAGGTTGATCTCGGGCACCAGGATCAGTGCCTGGGCCTGGGGATCGGCTTCGAGCACCTGCTGCACAGCACGCAGATAGACCTCGGTCTTGCCGCTTCCGGTGTTGCCAAACAGCAGGAAGGGGCCGGGGTGGCTGACCAAGGCCTGGAGCACCGCGGACTGCTGTGCTGAAAGGGCGGGTCCTGCCTGGGTTTGCAGTTCCGACCGGGCGGTCTGTTTTTGGAGGCGCCGGGCCAGCTGGGCGTTGTCGAGCTCGCGCAACTGGGGCGGCAGGCTGCTCAGGGCCACTTCGCCCACGCTGCGCTGGTAATACTGGGCCGCGAAGGCCATCAGTTGGCGCCAGCCTGCGTCCAGCGCAGGCAGGCCTTCGAGCGCGAGGCTCACCTCCCGGATGGCCGCTGGTTCCAGATCGGTTTGAGGGGACTGCGCTCCCCACACCACGCCCAGCACCTCGCGACGCCCCAAAGGTACCCGCACCAGGGTGCCCGGCGGCCAGTTCACCGGACTGCGGTAGGTCAGCAGATCGCCCAGGCCACTGTGCGCAGGGGTCTGCACAGCGACTTCGATCCGGTGGTGGGCGGCGGCAGTCATCGGGCGCTCAAGAAGGTTTCACAGGTCAGTGATTTTCTGGAAATTCGCGGTAAGTGCTTGATTTAGCGCGTCTTTGGAGGTCGTTCAGATTTTCTGTGGATAACTTTGTTGAAAACCTGCTGCCGACCATGCTCCGGCCTTGAAAATCAAGCTTTCCAACGAAATGCCCATCTGCTGAGCACGGATTGAGCCCTAGAAAAATCAATGACTTAGCGCAGCCCGGAGACGCTTGTGGGCAGCGGCCCACACAGGTTTCACGAAGGGGTGAGGCTCACCATTTTTGTGCATAAGTGAGGTCGGGTGGACCGGATTTTTTGCGCACAGGGGCTTGACAAGGGCTGTTTTCGTGTGTTTTTCAGGCCGAGCGCCGCAGTGCCCGCGAATGGCTGTGCACCGCCTCGACCAAGGCTGCCACATGCTCGGGTGGGGTGAACTGGCTGATGCCATGGCCCAGGTTGAAGATGTGGGTCGGGCCGGTGGTGTGGGGGTCGGTGTGCGGTCGGCCAAAGCTCTCGAGCACGCGTCGGGCCTGCTCGGCCACCTGCTCGGGCGGCGCAAACAGCACATTGGGGTCGATGTTGCCCTGCAGTGCCTTGCCAGGGCCGCCAACCTCGCCGCCGACCAGCGCGCGGGCCTGACCCAGGTTCATGGTCCAGTCCAGACCCAGCACCTCGCAGTCCAGTTCACCCATCTCGGGCAGCCAGAGACCGCCGCCCTTGGTGAAGACGATGCGCGGAATGCGCGCCCCGGCGTGTTCGGTCTTGAGCTGGGCCAGCACGCGGCGGGTGTAGGCCAGGCTGAACGCCTGGAAAGCGCCGTCGGCCAGCACGCCGCCCCAGCTGTCAAAGACCATGACCGCCTGCGCACCGGCCTCGATCTGGGTGTTCAGGTAGAGGGCCACAGCATCGGCATTGATTTCGAGGATGCGGTGCATCAGGTCCGGGCGGCTGTACATCAGGCTTTTGACCAGGCGGTAGTCATCGGAGCCACCGCCTTCGACCATATAGCAGGCCAGGGTCCAGGGGCTGCCCGAAAACCCGATCAAGGGCACGCGTCCGTTGAGGGCCTTGCGGATGCTGGTGACCGCATCGAAGACGTAGCGCAGTTTGTTCATGTCGGGCACGGCCAGCCGGGCCACAGCGGCTTCATCGCGCACCACCTTGTCGAACTTCGGTCCTTCTCCTTGTGCAAAAGACAAGCCCAGCCCCATGGCATCGGGCACGGTCAGGATGTCGGAGAACAGGATGGCCGCGTCCAGCGGGTAGCGCTCCAGTGGCTGCAGCGTGACCTCGGTCGCGTAGCCCACGTTGGTGGCCAAGCCCATGAAGCTGCCGGCCTTGGCGCGGGTGGCGCAATACTCAGGCAGGTAGCGGCCGGCCTGGCGCATCAGCCAGATCGGGGTGTGGTCGGTGGCCTGGCGCCAGCAGGCGCGCAGGAAGCAGTCGTTCTGGAGGGGGGCAAAAGAGCTCATGCCCCGATTGTGGCAGGCCTGCCCAGGCAAGGGGCTGAAAGTCTCAGCGCAGGGCCTGAACGATCTCGTTGGCCGAGGGCAGTTCCGACAGCACCAAGGGCGCCTGGCCGGGGGCATAAACCGCGTACACCGGCACGCCGCTGCGGCCCAGCGCGCCCAGGGCACGGGTGATGGCCGCATCCCGCCGGGTCCAGTCCGCTCGCAAGGTGAGCACCTGGCGGGCATCGAAGGCGGCCAGCACTTCTTCGCTGGCCAGCACGGTTTTTTTGTTGTACTGACAAGTCACGCACCAGGCGGCGGTGAAGTCCACGAACACGGTGCGGCCGGCAGCCAGTTCGCGCTCTACCGCGCCCTCACTCCAGGCTTGCCAGCGCTCGGTGCGTTGGCTGTTTGCGGCGTTGGGGGAGGTTCGGGTGGCCTCATTTGCCGGCCACTGCATCAGCAAAGCCGTCAGCAGCAGCGCTGCAAGTGCCAGCAGGAATATGCGTGTCCTTCCGTGGCACGAGCCGGCCCACAGGCCAAATGCCAACAGCACCAGCAAGGCCAGCAAGGCGGCCACGGTGTCCATGCCGGTTTGTTGCCCAAGGACCCAGGTCAGCCAGACCACGGTGGCAAACATGGGAAACGCCATGGCATGCCGGAAGGTTTGCATCCAGGGGCCGGGGCGCGGCAAGCGGTGCGCCAGTGCCGGCCAGAAGCCCACCAGCAGGTAGGGCAGGGCCATGCCCAGGCCGAGGCAGGCGAACACCGCCAGGGCCTGCCACGCCGGCAGGCCGATGGCCAGGCCCAGCGAAGCGCCCATGAAAGGGGCTGTGCAGGGCGAGGCCACGGCCACCGCCAACACCCCCGAAAGCGCAGCATCCACGGTCGGATGGCGGCCTCGCAGACTGGCCAGCGAGGAGGGAAGTATCTGGCCAAATTCGAATAATCCGGCGAGGTTCAGGCCCAGCAAGCTAAAGAGCACCGCCAGGCCAGTCACCACCGCAGGCGACTGCAGCTGAAAGCCCCAGCCCAGCTGTTCGCCCGCTGCCCGCAGGGCCAGCATCAGCCCGCCGAGCAAGACAAAGGAAAGCACCGTGCCGGCGGTGTAGGCCAGACCTGCGGCGCGGTGCGCGGTGCTGGCCACGCCCGACGGGCTCAGGCTCAACAGCTTGATGGCCAGCACCGGGAAGACACAAGGCATGAGGTTGAGGATCAGGCCCCCGATGAATGCGCCGAGCAAGGCCATGCCCAAGCTCGAATCACCGGACGTAAGGGCCGTTGCGGTTTGGGTGTTGGCTTCAAGCGCACGGGCCAGTGCCGGCGGGATTCCGGGTGGGGCTGCCAGAGCAGGCCACTGGCCCTGCACTGCCGTCTGCACCTGCACTGCGGGTGGTCGGGGCGACGTTTCGGGTCCGAGGGCCAGCACCCATTGCATCTGCGCCGGGCTTTCGCCGCGTTCGCCCGACACGGGTACGCGAGCGGTCCAGAGGCCGCCGTCCCATTGCTGGGTCCAGTCCTGGCCTTGCCGGGCGGCGTTGTCGATGACGCCTGCCGTGACCGGCAGAAGGGTCAGTCTCTGTCCGCGCCAGGCGGTGGGCAGCTGCGCGATGCGCAGCGCCAGCGCCTGGCCTTCGTTGAGCAGCTGCGCACTGTGCGCACCGCCCAGGCGTTGCGGACTGGCCGCCTGCGCGGCCTCGAAGAGCTTGCCGTGCAGGGCGGTGGCGCTGCTGAGAGGCAGATCGATTGCAAATTGGCCTTCCTGGGGGATGCATTCCTGTCGGCAAACCAGCCATTCGGCCTTCAGGCCGATGCGCAACGGCCCCGTCGCTGGCGTCTGGAACGGCGCTGCCACGGTGACCGGCACCGCCAGCAGCACGGTGCCTTCGTAGCCGTAGTTGGCCAGAGTACCGATCGGGATTTTCTTGGGCAGTGGCCAGGCCACTTCACCCGCCTGCAGGCCCGCAGGCAGTTGCCAATGCAGTCGTGTGGGCAGGCCGGAGTCGCCGGGGTTTTGCCAGTAGGTGTGCCAGTGCGGCGCGTGTTCGATCTTCAGGCCCAGCCAGAATGTCTGCCCAACCTGCACGCCCTGTGGTGCATGGGCCAGCAGCTCTGCCTGCACCTGCTCGTTGCGCAGGCTGGTTTGCGCAGACGCAGACAGCGCCAGGTACAGCAGGCCAATGGAAAGGATGGCGCGAAAGACAGCAGGCATGGGGGCTTGTGAATGCAGGAACAATTTGCACTGTACACCTCGGTGCATGACCTTCGATAAGATGGGCGCATGCTCACCTTGCCCCGCTTCTGGGCCGATCTGGCCACCACCGACTTCGCCACGCTGGACCGCTCACGGGCCATCGCCGTGTTGCCCGTGGCCGCGACCGAGCAGCACGGCCCGCATTTGCCTTTGTCGGTCGACACCGATCTGGCCCAAGGTGTGGTGCAGGCCAGTCTGGCGCACCTGCCTGCCGACTTGCCCGCCTTGTTCTTGCCGACGCAAGCGGTGGGTTATAGCCCTGAACACACCGCTTTTGCCGGCACGCTCAGCCTCAGGGCCGAGACCCTCATTGGCCTGTGGACCGACATTGCTCAATCGGTTTCGGCCTGCGGCGTGAACAAGCTGGTGCTGTTCAACAGCCATGGCGGTCAGGTGGGTCTGCTCGATGTGGTGGCGCGCGATTTGCGCGCGCGGCTGGGCATGTTGGTCTACAGCGTGAGCTGGTTCAATCTGCCTTTGCTTGATGAAGCTGGACGCGATGTGAATGCCCTGTTTGGCGTCGACGAGCACCGTTTTGGCGTGCATGCCGGCGATATCGAGACGTCCATGATGCTGGCGCTGAGGCCAGAGCAGGTGCGCATGGGCAAGGCGCAGGACTTTCACTCCACCTCGAAGGACCGTGCAGAGCAGTTCCGGATTCTGGGCAATGGCAAGAGCGCCAAACTGGCCTGGCAGATGCAGGACTACAACCTGCACGGCGCAGCGGGCAATGCGGCTGCGGCCAGCGCCGACAAAGGCCGGGCCCTGGTGCAGGCGGCAGGTCGCTCGCTCGCAGGTTTGCTGGTCGAGATCGATCGCTTGCCCGCCGATACCTTGCGCTGAAGTTCAGGCGTAGGTCACCCAGTTTTTGTGGGTGTCGCTGTCCAGATGGGGCAGCGTGTTGTAGCTCACCAGCATGTGGCGTTTGGGGGTGAAGGCAAATTCGGTCAGCGCCGTGTTGCGAATGCGCAGGTTCAGCTCGATGCTGGTTTCGGGGGGGGTGCCCAGCACGCGAGCGACCGCGGTCGAGATCGGTCCACCGCTGGAGACGATCAGGGCGTTGCCGCTGCAGTGCTGGCGCACATGGTCCAGTGCGGCTTGAACGCCCCCCACAAACTCGGCGTAGGAGGGCATGCCTGTGGGCGTGATCCGGCCGTCCATCCAGCCCTTGAGCGCCTCGCGCAGCAGCCGGAAGTGGTGGCGATAGAGCTCGGGTGTGTCGGGTTTGGCCAGGGGTTCGGGGTGAATGGCGCTGATGAGTGCCTCGCTGTCGTATTCGTTGAGGCCGGGCCAGACTTGTGGCGCATGCGACCACCCCGCACCTTCGGCCAGGCCCTCCCAGGTTTCGCGGTGGCGTCTGAGGCTGCCCATCAGCACGGTGTCGATCGTGATGCCCTCGCGTGCTAGGCGCTCGCGAAGATACTCGCCCAGGCGCTTGGCCTGCTGATGCCCCAGCGGACTCAGGCGGTCGTAATCGTCCTGGCCAAATGAAGCCTGGCCGTGTCGCACAAGGTAAAGCGTTCCCATGACGGGCGATTGTCTGCAGGCCTGTGGGCCCGTCCTGTCACGCCGGTGATCCTGCTGACGATGACAGCACCACCGGGCCCCCCGGTGTGTCCAGTGTGGCCAGCAGTGCTGGGGGTCCGTCTTCCCATTCGACCTGCCCGAGCCCAATGGTTTGGGCCCAGGCCCGCAGGCGTGTGTGTTCAGGGTGTTGCAGGCGTAGCTGGCGCAGCCGAATTCCTTGCTCCGGCATGGCCTCGGCCGGGTGCGCCGATCCCCACTCGATGAGCGTTGGCAGCACGCCATCGAGCAGTCGCTGGCCGTCGGGTCGTACGCTGATTTGCCAGGTCAGCAGGCCCTGGGGCGTCATGCGCGAGGCCTGCAGCCCTTCCCCGCGGTCCCAGCCGGCCAGCTGCGTGGCCGCCAGGGCTGGCCCCAGCTTGTCGGTGCGCGCCACCCAGTGCAGCAACCGGGGGCCGTGCGTCCGAACGCTGGCCATGAGGTCCGCATCGTCCATGTCGAACCAACGCTGCAGAGGGGGGTGGCGCAAAGGGCTGACCCCCGGCTCGATGGCGATGATCTCGAGGTAAGCGCGCGGCCAGCCGGAACTGTCGATGCGCAGCAGGCGATTGTGTGTGCCCATCAGCGGGTGCTGGCCGCCTGGCCCGGGTGTCACGCCCAGCTGCTGCTCGCACCAGGCTACGCCAGTGGCCAGCGAGTCGGCGATCACGACGAGATGGTCGAGTGATGTGGTCACAGCGTCACCTCCCCACGAATGCAGTCGACCACATTGCCGCCGACCCAGACCTGCCCGGTCTCGTCCTGCTCGATGAAGACCTCGCCCGCACGGCCCAGTGCGGTGCCCTGCCGCGCCCGGTAGCCTGCGGGCAGGTGACCATCGGCAATCAGCCATTGCGCCAGCGAGGCGTTCAGGCTGCCGGTGACCGGGTCCTCGGGGATGCCCACCGGGGCGGCAAAGCCGCGCACTTCCAGGTCGGTGGTGTCGGCATGGGTGACAAAGGCCTGTGCTTCGCGGCTGGCGCGTCGGATCAGACCGGGCGGAGCTTGCCGACGTGCCGCCACGCCGACCTTGACCCCCAGGCGCTTGAGGGCGGCATGGTCTGGCGTCAGGGACAGCACGGTTTGCACATCGGGCAGCAACAGGCCCAGCCAGTGTGGGCCATTGTCCAGGTCTTGTGCGGCCAACACTTCGTCGGCGGCGAGATCCAGGGCGGCGAGCACGGCGGTGAGCTTGCCGATCTCAGGCGTGGCACGCCGCAGGGGCGGGGCTGCAAATGCGCGTCGGCCGTCGATCTCGCGCAAGGTCACGAGACCCACCCCGCATTCCTGGACCAGCAGGCCCGCTTGCCGTGGCTGGCCGCCGCCCGTCACCCAGGCGTGCGCCGTGCCCAGCGTGGGGTGACCCGCAAAGGGCAGTTCGCCGCCGGGTGTGAAGATGCGTACCCGGTAATCGGCACCGCCTGCGCGGCCCTCGGGGGTGGGCGGCAGGACGAAGGTCGTTTCGCTCAGCTGGGTCCAGGCGGCAAAGGTCTGCATCTGTGCGTTGTTCAGACCTTCGCCGTCCAGTACCACGGCCAGCGGATTGCCGCGCATGGGCTCGGCTGTGAAGACGTCTACTTGTTGAAAAGGGCGAGTTTTACGCATGGGTCGACGGTCAAATGCCAGGGTTCTGGCTGATCACGATCCAGATGGCAGTGGCCACCAAGGCGAGTGCCATCAGCCGGTTGAAGGCCAGCAACCGTTGGCCCTGGGCCAGCCAGTGGCGAAGCAAAGAGCCCACCATTGCATAGGTGAGGTTGCTGCTGAAAGCAAAAGCCAGCATCAGCGGAAGGATCTGCAGGTAGCGCTGCCAGAGGTCGGGGTGACCGGCCACCCAACCGGCCACGATTGACAAGGAAATCATCCAGGCCTTGATGTTGAGAAACTGCAGCAGCACGCCCTGCATAAAGCCCACACTCAGCTGCGCCTGATCGGCCTGACCCAGACGACCGCTTCCCCATAGACGCCAGGCCAGCCACAACAGATAAGCCACGCCCCCGAGCACGATCATCCATCGCAGGGCGGGCGCAGCCATGACCAGGGAACCGATGCCAGCGGTATTCAGGGTGAACAACAGGCCCCAACCCACGGGTACCGCCAGCACGAAGTGCAGGGCGCCGCGCAGTCCGCGGTTGGCTGCCAGTGCGGTCGACAAGGTGGTGTTGGGCCCGGGTGTGAAGCTGGTCGCGGTGGCCAGGAGCAGCAGGGCAGACAGTTCGGCAGGGGTCATGGCGCGACTGTAGTGCCTGTCTGCGCTGTGGCCTGTCGCCTTGTCACAGGGCTTGAAGGATTTCCAGTCGCTCCATGGCGGCCATCCATTTTTCTTCGACCGCCACCAGTCGGGCGGCTTTTTCGGCCGCCAGCGGTGGATTGCTGGCATAGAGCGATCCGTCAGCCAGGGCTATTTCGAGCTCGGACTGTTCAGCTTCAAGGGCCTCAATCTCTTGGGGCAGCTGGTCGAGCTCGCGCTGCTCTTTGTAGCTGAGCTTTCGCTTGATGCTGCCGGGCTCGCGCGGCGCGGATGGGCGGGCTGCAGTCGGGGGCAGCGTATCACGCGCAGGCGTTGGTGTGTTCAGGGTCTGGGCGCGGGCCGACTGGGTCAGCCAGTCCTGCACATCGCCTTCGTATTCACGCCAGATGCCCTGGCCCTCAGCCACTAGGGTGCTGGTGACCACGTTGTCCAGAAAGCGTCGATCGTGACTGACGATAAAGACGGTTCCTTCGTATTGCTGCAGGAGATCCTCCAGCAGTTCCAGGGTTTCGATGTCCAGATCGTTGGTTGGTTCGTCCAGCACCAGCACGTTGGCCGGCCGCGCAAACAGACGTGCCAGCAGCAGGCGGTTGCGCTCGCCCCCCGAGAGTGATCGGACCGGCGAGCCCGCGCGTGCAGGCGAAAACAAAAAGTCTCCCAAGTAACTCTTCACATGGGTGCGCCGGT
>CAYSIY010000010.1:23329-26557 GCA_964431215.1 uncultured Limnohabitans sp. | reverse complement strand
ATGTCCATCACGATGGTGGTGACGTAGTAACCGATACCCACGCCCTCACGGTCGTTCTTGAGGATGACCTTGTCCACGAAGTAGCCCACCACGCGCGAGATGAAGACCACGAAGGTGTTCATCACGCCCTGGATCAGGGTCATGGTGACCATGTCGCCGTTGGCGATGTGGGCCACCTCGTGGCCGATCACGGCCTCGACTTCTTCGCGGGTCATGTTGTGCAGCAGGCCGGTGGAGACGGCCACCAGGGCCGAATCGCGGAAGGCACCGGTGGCGAAAGCGTTCGGATCGCCCTCGAAAATGCCGACTTCGGGCGTGCCGATGCCGGCCTTGTCGGCGAACTTGCGCACCGTGTCCACGATCCAGGCCTCGTCGGCGTTGCGCGGCTGCTCGATGATCTGCACGCCAGCCGACCATTTGGCCATAGGCTTGCTGATCAGCAGCGAGATGATGGCACCGCCAAAACCCATGATCAGGGCAAAGCCGAGCAGTGCCCCCAGGTTCAGGCCGTTGGCCGTGAGGAAACGGTTGACGCCCAGCAGACTGGCCACGATGCCCAGCACCACCACGACAGCGAGGTTGGTGGCTACAAAGAGAAGAATGCGTTTCATGTTTTTTCAGTCCAGAGTCCCCAACAAAAAGGGACGCTTGGTAATGGTAGGGGTGAAGTGGGTGAAATCAAGCGGGCCGGGGAATTTCCCGGCTCCTTGACGGTTTTTCCGGGGTCCGCGGCTGCCGCGCGGGGCGAAAGACGGCGGCGTCCTCGTAAAAGCGCGGATCGGCATTGGCGGCCCACCAGCCCGGCACCCCCAGGATGGGCAGCGGTGTAAAGGGCTTGGCCGAGAGCTTGTCGCGGCTGAGGTCTTGGGCCAGCCAGGCATCGAGGGCCTGGGCGGGCACCTCGGCGGGCACGCGCCAGAGATGCACGGTGATGGCTTTGTAGGGGCGCACCAGTTTTTCAAGGGCAGCGTGACCAAACATCCACAAGCGGCTCTGCGCCCAGGCGGCACGCTGCTGGACCAGCGCCTCGTGCCAGCGGTGCGCGCACAGGGCCTGCCAGACCGGGTCGCTGGTCTGGATGAGCACCGCATTTTCGTCAAAGACCGTGGCCGCATCGCGCAGCGGCCCGCGCACCTGGCCAACGCCGGCCAGCGCGATTTCGGTCGCTTGCAAGGCATTGAGGCTGTGCTTGGCCTGCGGAAAATGCATCCAGCACAGGGCATTGAAGAAGTCGTGCAGGCCTTCGCGCGTGGGCACCCGGGCCGTGGCCCGGATGAAGGCTTCGTAGGCCTGGCCTTCGGGCAAGTCGGCCTGCGGCACGAATCGCACCGGCGCAGCGCCTGCCGCGTTCAGCGCCTCTGGCTGCGAAACGCCGGCCGAGACCTGCTGCGCGATCGGTTCGCCCAGGGTGCGCCAGTCGGCCAGCCAGGGGGCCGACCAGTCGATGTCGGGCACCCCCAGCAGCGCCGGGTCCATGCCACGGCAACGATCACCTGCCATGCGGCGCAAAGGCTTCAGGCCGTCACCAGCCGCCACGGCAGCGCCTCACCGGCACGCAGGGGCTTGAGTTCGGACTCACCGAAGGGGTAGGCCTCGGGCGGCGTCCAGCTTTCGCGGCGCAGGGTGATGGTGCCGGTGTTGCGCGGCAGACCATAAAAATCGGCACCGTGAAAGCTGGCAAAGGCTTCGAGTCTGTCGAGCGCCCCGGCGGCTTCAAAGGCCTCGGCGTACATCTCGATGGCCGCATGCGCGGTGTAGCAGCCGGCACAACCGGTGGCATGCTCCTTGAGGTGCGCCGGGTGGGGCGCACTGTCGGTGCCCAGAAAGAACCGGGGGTGGCCGCTGGTGGCCGCCTGCACCAGCGCCAGGCGGTGGGTTTCGCGCTTGAGCACCGGCAAACAATAGTAGTGCGGGCGAATGCCGCCGGTAAAGATCGCATTGCGGTTGTAGAGCAGGTGGTGCACCGTGATCGTCGCGGCCAGCCGCTCGTCGCCTTCGGCCACATATTGCGCCGCTTCTTGGGTCGTGATGTGCTCCATCACGATTTTCAGGCCAGGGAAGTCTCGGCGCAGGGGCTGGAGCTGCCGCTCGATGAACACCGCTTCACGATCAAAGAGGTCGATGTCGGAGGAGGTGACCTCGCCGTGGACCAGCAGCAACACCCCCTCGCGCTGCATGGCTTCGAGCACCGGGTAGATCTTGCGGATGTCGGTCACGCCCGCGTCGCTGTTGGTGGTGGCCCCTGCAGGGTAGAGCTTGCAGGCCACCACGCCCGCGTCTTTGGCGCGCCGGATTTCGTCGGGCGGCAGATTGTCGGTCAGGTAGAGCGTCATCAGCGGCTCAAAGGCCATGCCAGCTGGCACGGCAGCCAGGATGCGGGCCTTGTAGGCCAGTGCCTGAGCCGCGGTGGTCACCGGCGGCTTGAGGTTGGGCATGATGATGGCACGGCCAAACTGGGCAGCCGTGTGCGGCACCACGGTCTGCAGTGCGGCCCCGTCGCGCACATGCAGGTGCCAGTCGTCGGGGCGTGTGAGGGTGATTTGCTCGGTCATGGGCTCCATTGTCTCAAAGCCGCCCAGCCACTTCAGTGCGCCAGGATCTTGGACAGGAAATCCTTGGTCCGTGGCTGGCGGTTTTCGGGGTGCCCGAAGAACTCTTCCTTAGAGCAATCTTCCAGAATACGGCCGCCCACATCGATGAAGATGACGCGATTGGCCACCTTGCGGGCAAACCCCATCTCGTGGGTCACGACCATCATGGTCATGCCCTCCTGGGCCAGCTTGACCATGACATCGAGCACCTCGCCCACCATTTCGGGGTCCAGGGCCGAGGTCGGCTCGTCAAACAACATCACCATCGGGTCCATCGACAGGGCACGGGCAATCGCCACACGCTGCTGCTGTCCGCCCGAGAGCTGGCCGGGAAACTTGTCCTTGTGGGCCATGAGGCCGACGCGGTCGAGCATCTTCAGGCCACGAACCTTGGCATCGTCGAGGCTGCGGCCCAGGACCTTGACCTGGGCAATCGTCAGGTTCTCGGTGACCGAGAGGTGGGGAAAGAGTTCAAAGCTCTGAAACACCATGCCCACGCGCGAGCGCAGTTTGGGCAAATCGGTGGCGGGGTCGTGCAAAGGCACGCCGTCCACGCTGATTTCGCCTTTCTGAAAAGGCTCCAGCGCATTGACCGTCTTGATGAGGGTGGATTTGCCTGAGCCCGATGGGCCGCAGA
>CAYSIY010000010.1:0-23319 GCA_964431215.1 uncultured Limnohabitans sp. | reverse complement strand
GACCACCACCACATCGCCCTTGTTGATGTTGACCGAGCAGTCGTTGAGCACCTGCACCGGGCCATACCATTTGGAAACATTCCTGATTTCAATCATTTTCTTCCCCTCAGCGGACGATGGCGATCTTCGCCTGCAACCGCTTGACGCCCCAGGACAGGGCAAAACAGATCACGAAATAAACCACCGCTGCCAGCAAGTAGGCTTCCTCGGGTCGGCCGTAAATCTTGCCGGCGTTGGTGAAGCCCTTGAGCAGGTCATAGGCACCGATGGCGTAGACCAGCGAAGTGTCCTGGAACAGGATGATGGTCTGGGTCAGCAGCACCGGCAGCATGTTGCGAAAGGCTTGCGGCAGCACAACCAGACGCATGTTCTGCGCGTAAGTCATGCCCAGCGCCTGACCGGCGAAGACCTGCCCACGCGGGATGGACTGGATGCCCGCACGCATGATTTCGCTGAAGTAGGCGGCCTCGAAGGCGATGAAGGTGATGATGGCCGAGAGTTCCGCCCCGATGGGTTTGCCGATCAGGAAAGGAATCAGCAGGTAAAACCACAGAATCACCATCACCAGCGGGATGGAGCGCATGCCATTGACGTAGACCGTGGCTGGCGTCACCAGCCAGGGCTTGCCGGACAGGCGCATGAGCGCCAGCAGGGTGCCCAGCAGGATGCCGCCGACGGTGGCGATGAGGGTCAGCTGCACGCTGAACACCAGACCGCCCCAGACGAATTTCTGCAGGATGTCCAGGTTGATAAAGGATAGATCGAGTCCCATGTCAGTGCCCTCCCCCGGTTCCTGCAGCGATGAAGCCGGGGATGCGGGCCTTGCGCTCGATCAAGGCGAAGACGCGGTTGACGGCAAAGGCCGACAGGGCGTAAAGCGCGGTCACAGCCAGGTAGATCTCGATGCCGCGCGAGGTTTCTTCCTGGGCCTGCATGGCGAACATGGTGAGTTCGGCGATTGACACGGCAAAGGCCACCGAGGAGTTCTTCAGCAGATTCATGGATTCGCTGGTCAGCGGCGGCAGGATGATGCGAACCGCCATGGGCAGGATCACGTAGCGGTAGCTCTGCCAGGTGGTAAAGCCCATGGCCAGAGCCGCATAGCGCTGGCCGCGTGGCAGCGCCTGGATGCCCGCACGAAACTGCTCGGCGATCCGCGCGGAGGTGAAGAAGCCCAGCGCAAACACCACCAGCACAAAACCCGGCACCTGCTGGAAGGCCGGAATTAATTTGGGCACCACGAAGTACCACAGGAAAATCTGCACCAGCAGGGGGATGTTGCGAAACAGCTCGACCCAGGCATTGCCCAGCCGCACCAGCCAGGGGCTGCCCGGCAAGGTGCGAAGGGTCCCCACCAAAGCGCCCGTCACCATGGCCACCAGCCATGAGGCTGCGGCTACCGCCAGGGTCCAGCGCCAGGCCTCGAACATCCATTCGAGGTAGGTGCGACCGCTGCCATCGTCCTGCAGGAACACCTGCCAGTCCCAACTCATTTTTGCTTCTCCGCTGTTATGGCCAGCCGCTGTGGCCCAAAAGAAAGGCCCCGCCCAGAAGGTCCCGGCGGGGCCTGGTCACGCTTGTCGAATCGTGAGAGCACAGAAACGGTCTTGCAGCACCGTTCCGGGGTCATCACTTGCGGTTGTATTCCTCGGCAGGCTTGTCGTTGGGGTTGGCCCAGGCGGCCTTGGTCGCGTCGCTGGCAGGCAGGCCAACACGTGCGTTCTTGGGCGGAATGGGTTGCATGAACCACTTGTCGTAGAGGCGGGCGAGCTCGCCGCTGCGCGCCAGGTCACGCACGGTGTCGTCAGCGACTTTCTTGAACGCGGGGTCGTCCTTGCGGATCATGATGGCAATCGGCTCGACATTGAGCACCTCGCCCACGATGCGGTAGTCGGCGGGGCTCTTGCTGTTGGCGATGTTGCCGGCCAGGATCTGGGCGTCCATCACGAAAGCATCGGCACGGCCGGACTCCAGCAGCAGGAAGCTGTCGGCGTGGTCCTTGCCAAAGACTTCCTTGAAGTCCACCCCATTGGCGCGCTCATGCCGACGCAGCAGCTGCACCGAAGTGGTGCCGGTGGTGGTGGCCACGTTGCGGTCCTTGAGCTGGGCGATCGAGGTGATGCCGGAGTTGGCCTTGACTGCGATGCGCACTTCCTCGACGTAGGTGGTCACCACGAAAGCCACATCCTTCTGGCGGGCGGCGTTGTTGGTGGTGGAGCCGCACTCGATGTCAACGGTGCCGTTCTGCACCAGCGGAATGCGGTTCTGCGAGGTCACGGACTGGTATTTGACTTCCAGTTTCTTGCCCACCGCTTTTTCGATGTTGCCGATGATGCGCTGGCAGATTTCGACGTGGTAGCCGGCGTATTTGCCATCGCCCAGGGTGTAGGACAAGGCACCGGAAGAGTCACGAACGCCCATGGTGATGGCACCCGCATCGCGCACCTTGGCCAGGGTATCGGCCTGAGCCGTCACAGCGCCAAGAGCCAGAACGGCCAGGGCCAGCAATTTCTTTTTCATCGGTTTCTCCATCAAATAGAACAACAACAGGTTACTTTCAGGGTCTCTGCAGCCAAGCTCCATGAACCACTGCAACAAGCCATGGTCAATGCACAAAACATGCCCACTGCAAGCTGGGTTGAATATAGTCAGTTTTAAGTCAGCGCTTTCTCAGGGTGTACCCGCAAAGCAATGCAAACTTTGCATACATGAATGTTCAGGCCCCCTGTTCGGACACCGACTGCAGGTACGTCCACAACTGACTCACACTGGCCTTGACAACGGCTTTGGCGCCGGGTCTGGCGCGGTAAAGCCGGATCTGCAGCGAAGCTTCGGGCAGCACGGAGGCGCTACCGCTGGCCTGCACCAGCAGACCCGCCTGCACTTCCTTGCCCACCGCGCTGCTGGGCAGAAAAGCCAGGCCATGGCCTTCGAGGGCCATGGCCTTGAGACCCTCGGCCATGTCGGTTTCGTAAACACGGTCCAGATGCACCGGTGTCCGGGCCTGCCGCAGCATCCAGTCGGTCACAGCCCCCAGGTAGGCCCCCGGGGCATAAGCCAGGTAGGGCAAGGGACGCTCGGAGGAGCCGGGCAAGGCGTACTGGGCCAGCCCTGTCGGTGCGGGCCGGGCGTAAGCGGCCATCTGCTCGGTGCCCAGCACGACCATGTCGTAGCGCTCGGCATCGAGCTGCAAGGGCTGGGAGGGATGGTGGTAGGCCATCAGCAGGTCACAGCCCCCCTCGACCAGCCGCATCGCGGCATCGTGCACATTCAGGGCCGTCAGCCGGCTGCGAAGAGGGCCGAACTGCTCGCGCAAGCGGGCCACCCAGCCCGGGAAAAAGGTGAATGCCAGCGTGTGCGGCACGGCAAACTCAATGAAGTCCTGGCCCACCGCATCGTAGCCGCGCAGCATGGCCCGGGTGTTCTGCAGCAATTGCAGCAGCTCCAGGGCTTGTGCATACAGGGTCTGTCCCGCCGGGGTCAGGGTGGTTGGATACGAGCTGCGATCGACCAGATCGACGCCGGCCCAGGCCTCCAGCGACTGGATGCGGCGCGAAAAGGCCGGCTGGGTCACATGCCGCAACTGGGCCGAACGGCTGAAGCTGCGCGTCTCGGCCAGGCTCACGAAGTCTTCAAGCCATTTGGTTTCCATGACCGGATTATTCCCCGCTTTGCTGCAAGGCCCACATGCTGGCATAGCGCCCCTGCAAGGCCAGCAGCTGGGCATGGGTGCCGCGCTCGACGATCCGGCCGGCCTCCATCACCAGGATTTCGTGGGCGTCCACCACCGTCGACAGGCGGTGCGCGATCACCAGTGTGGTCTTGTTGTGTGCAGCGCTGGCCAATTGGGCCTGGATGGCGCGCTCGTTGGCCGAATCGAGGGCCGAGGTGGCTTCATCGAACACCAGGATGGGCGGGTTCTTGAGCAAGGTTCGGGCAATCGCCGCGCGCTGTTTTTCCCCGCCCGAGAGTTTGAGGCCGCGCTCGCCCACCAGAGTGCCGTAACCCTTGGGGGTGGACACAATGAAGTCATGAATGCGCGCTGCACGGGCGGCCTCTTCGATCTCGGCCTGGCTGGCCCCGGGGCGGCCATAGGCGATGTTGTAGGCCACGGTGTCATTGAACAGCACCGTGTCCTGGGGCACGATACCCATCGCCTGACGAACGCTGGCCTGTGTAACGTCACGGATGTCCTGTCCGGCGATGCGCACGGCACCTTGCTGGACGTCGTAGAAGCGAAAGAGCAGTCGCGCCAGCGTCGATTTGCCCGAACCCGAAGGGCCGACCACGGCCACCGTCTTGCCTGGGGGGATGGTCAAGGAAATGCCTTGCAGGATGGGACGATCCGGTTCATAGGCGAAGTCCACATTTTCAAAGCGCACTTGCGGCGGACCTTGCAGGGCCAGGACCGGCGCACCCGGCCGGTCAGCCACCTCGCGTTCGCGGTTCATGAGGACGAACATCTTGTCCAGATCGATGAGGCTCTGCTTGATCTCGCGATAAAGCACCCCCAGAAAGTTCAGCGGGATGTAGAGCTGGATCATGAAGGCATTGATCATGACCAGGTCACCCAGGGTCATGCGCCCCTCCACCACACCCTGGCTGGCTCGCCAGAGCATGGCCACCAGGGCAGCCGCAATGATGAGCTGCTGACCGGTATTGAGCAGGCTCAGCGTGGTCTGGGACTTCAGCCGCGCACGTCGCAGCTTCTCCAGGCTCTGGTCGTAACGCCGCGCCTCGAAGACCTCATTGCCGAAGTACTTGACGGTCTCGTAATTGAGCAGTGAATCGATGGCGGTGGTGTGGGCTGCCGAGTCCGATTCGTTGGCCAGGCGACGAAACTGGGTGCGCCATTCGGTGATGCGCACGGTAAAAACGATGTACAGGGCCAGCGCGGCGATGGTGATCCAGGCGAACCAGGCATCGAATTTGACGGCCAGGATGGACAGCACCAGAGCGACCTCGATGAGCGTCGGCACGATGCTGTAGAGCGAATACGAAATGAGCGATTCGATGCCACGCACGCCACGCTCGATATCGCGTGTCATGCCGCCGGTCTGCCGGGCCAGATGAAAGCTCAGAGAGAGGGCGTGCAGATGCTCGAAAGTCTGCAGCGCGATGCTGCGTGCGGCGCCCTGCGTGGCCTTGGCGAAAACCAGTTCACGCAGTTCGGTGAATGCGGCCGTGGCCAGCCGCAGGCCACCATAGCTCAGCAGCAAGGCCACTGGCACGACCAGCGCCACCCGGGCATCCCCCGGCTGGAAGGACATGGCGTCGACCAGCTCCTTGAGCAGCACGGGAACCCCCACATTGGCCAGTTTGGCCCCCACCATGAACACCAGTGCCAGCAGCACGCGCCACTTGTACTGCCAGAGATAGGGAAAGAGTCGCTTGAGGGTCTGCCAGTCACCGCCCTGGCCCGGCACAACAGGGGAAGAAGTTTCGCCATGTGGGCGCATGAGGGACAATCCTTGTCTGTCTGTTTGTTCCGATTGTGCCCATGTCCGAGATCAACCGCCCCACTGTGGCCCTGCCGACCGACCAGGAACTGGTGCTCAAGGTCGTGCCCATGCCGGCCGACTGCAACGCCAATGGCGACATTTTTGGCGGCTGGGTGATGGCTCAGGTGGACATTGCCGGCTCGGTGCTGCCAGCCCGTCTTGTGCGCGGGCGCATGGCCACGGTGGCGGTGAACGAATTCATCTTCAAGCAGCCGGTTCGGGTGGGCGACATCCTGTCGTTTTTTGCCCGCATCACCAAGGTGGGACGAACTTCGGTCACGGTCAAGGTCGAGGTCTTTGCCGAGCGTTACCGCTCGCAGGGGGAATACTCCAAGGTCACCGAAGCGCAGCTGACCTATGTGGCCATCGACGACCAGGGCAAGCCCCGGCCGATTGAAACCGGCGATTGAAACTGCTGATTGAGCGGCCGCCGCATCACCAGGCGGGCTGAGGCACGCCAAAACCCCGTGGAGCCTGCGCCGGGTTGTCAAAGCTGACCACCTCCCAGGCGTCGGGCTGCGACAACAGTTCGCGCAGCAGGCGGTTGTTCATGGCGTGCCCTGAACGAAAGGCGCTGTAGGCCGCCAGCAGCGGCTTGCCGATCACGAACAGATCGCCGATGGCATCGAGGATCTTGTGCTTGACGAATTCATCGTCATAGCGCAGGCCATCGGCATTGAGCACCTTGTAGTCGTCCATGACGATGGCGTTGTCCAGGCCGCCCCCCAGAGCCAGACCATTGGCTCGCAGCATCTCGACATCGCGGGTAAACCCAAACGTGCGCGCACGCGCGATGTCACGGGCATAGACGCCTTCGGACAGGTCGAACACCACGGCCTGGCCGGTGTTGTCCACGGCAGGGTGCCGGAAGTCGATCTCGAAGCTCAGTCGATAGCCGTGGTAAGGCTCCAGTCGGGCCCACTTGATCTGCTCGCCTTCACCTTCACGCACCTCAACGGGCTTGAGCACGCGGATGAATTTTTTGGGGGCATTCTGGGTGACGATGCCGGCGCTTTGCAGCAGATAGACGAAGGAGGCCGCCGAGCCATCAAGGATGGGCACTTCTTCGGCCGTGATGTCCACATAAAGGTTGTCGATGCCCAAACCGCAACAGGCCGACATGAGGTGTTCAATGGTCAGGACCTTGGCCTGGCCTTGCGAGATGGTGGAGGCCAGTCGCGTGTCGGTGACCGCTTGGGCATTGACCGCAATGCTGACCGGTTCGGGCAGGTCGATGCGCCGAAACACGATGCCGGTGTCCGGTGGAGCCGGACGCAAGGTCAATTCGACCCGCTGACCACTGTGCAGTCCGACACCGACAGCGGTGGTCAGGGTTTTGAGGGTGCGTTGGGCAAGCATGGTGCGTATTTTAGTTTCTATGGCAAAAAAGGGCCCGCCAACCCGCAGGTCGACAGCGCCCCTCCAGGCACCCCAGCGAATGGCAACGGCAATCAGTCAGCCTGCTTGCGCAGGAAAGCCGGAATCTCGATGTCGTCCATGCCGGCCGACGACATGCCATCCACGCGCGCTGCCGCATGTGTCCGGGCGTTACGCCAGACCGCAGGGATACCGGCGCCCAGCGTATTCAGCGTCGACGCGGCTGAAGCCACGGCATCCGGGTGTCCCATACTGATCGGCGCATTGTCTGTACCGGTGCGCATCACTTGCAGCGCAGGAGCTGCTCGGCGAGCCCCCTGCTTGGACAGCCCGGTCGCCACCACGGTCACGCGGATCTGCTCGCCCAGGGACTCGTCGTAGGCCGTGCCGTAGATGACATGCGCATCCTCCGAAGCGTAGGCGCGAATGGTGTTCATGGCCTGCTTGGACTCGGAGAGTTTGAGTGAACCCTTGGCGGCGCTGATGAGCACCAGCACACCCTTGGCACCCGAAAGATCCACGCCTTCGAGCAGCGGGCAAGCCACCGCCTGCTCGGCAGCGATGCGGGCGCGGTCGGGGCCGCTGGCGGCTGCCGTGCCCATCATGGCCTTGCCGGGCTCACCCATGACGGTGCGAACGTCTTCAAAATCGACGTTCACATGGCCAGGCACATTGATGATCTCGGCGATGCCGCCCACGGCGTTCTTGAGCACGTCGTTGGCATTCGCAAAAGCCTCGTCCTGGGTCATGTCTTCACCGCCGGGAAGCTCCAGAAGCTTTTCATTGAGCACCACAATCAGCGAGTCGACATGGGCCTCCAGCTCCTGCATGCCGGTGTCGGCGTTCTGCATGCGGCGTCCGCCTTCGAAATCGAAGGGCTTGGTGACGACGCCCACGGTCAGAATGCCCATTTCCTTGGCAATGCGTGCGATCACCGGAGCAGCACCGGTGCCAGTGCCGCCACCCATGCCTGCAGTGATGAAAAGCATGTGTGCGCCCGCAATGGCTTCCCGGATGTCCTGTTCTGCGCTCTCGGCGGCCTCCCGGCCCTTGTCGGGCTTGCTGCCGGCGCCCAGACCGGTCTGGCCCAACTGCACGATGCGGTGCGCCGCGCTGCGGCTCAGTGCCTGCGCGTCGGTATTGGCGCAGATGAACTCCACCCCCTGAACCTGACGCTCGATCATGTGCTCAACGGCATTACCGCCGCCGCCGCCCACGCCGATCACCTTGATCTGGGTGCCCTGGTTGAACTGTTCGGATGCGATCATTTCAATGTTCATGGTGCTGTCCTGCTGGAATGTTTCTTCGGATTCGGTCATTTCGATGCTCATGGTGCTCTCCTGCTGGAATGTTGGCTGGGCCTGATTTGAATTTTTGACGGGGTGTTCGGGTCGAAACGGTGACGTTGTCAACATCGGCATCGCTCCTTGCCCGGAGGACTGCTGCATGCCAGAAAGCGTTTTTTCCAGTTCATCAGAAGTTCCCCACAATGAAGTCCTTGATGCGGCTGAAGGTATTGCTCACCGGGCTCTTTTTCTGCGTGACCTTGAAGCCACGCAAACGGGCCAGACGGGCCTCTTCAAGCAGCCCCATGACCGTGGCCGCACGGGGTTGAGCCACCATGTCGGCCAACGATCCCCTGTATTTGGGAATGCCACGTCGCACCGGCTTGAGGAAAATGTCCTCGCCCAGCTCGATCATCCCGGGCATGACGGCGCTGCCGCCGGTGAGCACGATGCCCGAAGACAGCACCTCCTCGTAACCGGACTCGCGGATGACCTGGTGCACGAGGGAGAAGATTTCCTCGACGCGCGGCTCGATCACGCCGGCCAGGGCCTGCTTGCTGAGCATGCGCGGGCCACGATCGCCCAGACCGGGGACTTCGACCTGGGCCTCGGGATCGGCCAGCATTTGTTTGGCATAGCCGCTCTCGACCTTGATGTCTTCGGCATCCTTGGTCGGCGTGCGCAGCGCCATGGCGATGTCGCTGGTGATCAGGTCACCGGCGATCGGAATCACCGCAGTGTGGCGAATGGCACCACCGGCAAAAATGGCCACGTCGGTGGTGCCCGCGCCAATGTCCACACAGGCCACGCCGAGCTCGCGCTCGTCTTCTGTGAGCACCGCCAGGCTGGACGACTGCGGGTTGAGCAGCAGCTGCTCGACTTCCAGGCCGCAGCGACGCACGCACTTGATAATGTTCTCGGCCGCACTCTGTGCGCCGGTCACAATGTGCACCTTGGCCTCCAGCCGCATCCCGCTCATGCCGATCGGCTCCTTGACATCCTGACCGTCGATCACGAATTCCTGCGGCGCCACCAGGAGCAGCCGCTGGTCGGACGAGATGTTGATGGCTCTTGCGGTCTCCATGACCCGGGCCACATCGGCAGGCGAGACTTCCTTGTCCTTGATCGCCACCATGCCGCTGGAATTCAGCCCGCGGATGTGGCTGCCGGTGATGCCGGTGTACACCCGCGTGATCTTGCAGTCGGCCATCAGTTCGGCTTCCTTGAGGGCCTGCTGAATGCTCTGCACGGTCGCATCGATGTTGACCACCGCACCACGCTTGAGACCGTTGCCCGGCGCGACACCCAAACCAGCGATCTTGAGCATGCCATCGTGCAGGACTTCGCCGACCACCGCCATCACCTTGGAGGTGCCGATGTCCAGTCCCACCACCAGATCCTTGTACTCTTTTGCCATGTCGTTTCCCGTTCTGAATTGGAGGCCTTGATGCTCAGGGCTTTCTGCGCGAATCAACGTCGATGGTCGTCACACCTTGCAGCCGCAGGGCATACCCATCCCGGTGGCGCAGGTCGGCGGCCATCAGTGATTTCGGTGTGCGACCGTAGCGTGCAGCCACCTGTGGCAAGGTGCGCAGGAACCACTTGAGCTGAGCCAGCATCTCCTGCGACGGGCCGCGACCGAGCTCGATAGCGGCACCCTGTACTGTCTGCAGACGCCAGCTGCCACGCGTTGTGAGTTCGAGTTCCTCAATGTCCATACCGAACCCCAACAACACAGGGCGCAGGATCTGGTACATCGCCAGCACCTCTTGTGACTGGATCAGCGGCCCCTTCAGGCGCGGCAAAGCCTCGGCCTCGACCTCGCCGAGATTGGCCTCGAAGACCTGCCCCTGCTGGTTGAGCAGGGTGCTGCCAGCCTCATCGCCCCAGAGCGCCACCGGCTGATGCTCCAGCAGATGAACGCGCAGCCGGTTTGGAAACTCGCGGCGCACCACGGCGGAGCGAACCCAGGGCACGGCCTCGAAAGCCTGACGCGCCTGCTCCAGGCGGATGGTGAAGAAATTGCCCTGCAGCTGCGGCACCACATTGGTTTTGAGGGTCAAGGCATTGTTGCGGGTGACCTCACCTTCAACGGTAATGGCCTGCAAATTGAACACTTGCAGACCTGCCAGCCACCACACCCCTGCAAACAGGGACATCAGCATGCCTGCGGCCAGAAGCACGCCGCTGGCCATCTGCATCCAGCGAATGTCCATGGGCAGGGGATCGCTCAATCTCATGCCTTGCGCTCCTGAGGGTGGTCCAGGGTGGCGCCTTGCAGCAGGTGCAGACAGAGGGCTTCATAGCTCATGCCTGCGGCCTGCGCAGACATGGGCACCAGCGAATGGCCCGTCATGCCAGGCGAGGTGTTGATCTCCAGCAGGTAAGGCTGGCGTGTCGCGGCATCGATCATCACATCGATGCGGCCCCAACCTCGGCAGCCCAGCACCCGGTAGGCCTTGACCACCAGCGCCTGGATAGCCGCTTCTTCGCCAGCAGGCAGGCCGCAGGGCACCAGGTACTGGGTGTCGTTGGTGAAATACTTGTTCTGGTAGTCGTAATTGCCTTGCGGAGCCACGATGCGGATCACCGGCAAAGCGTGCGCCGCCTCGCCCTCGCCCAGCACCGGACAGGTGACCTCATCCCCGACGATGCACTGCTCGCACAGGATGTCGTCATGACACGCGGCAGCCCGCTGCAGGGCTGGTGCCACCTGGTCCACGGCTGTTACCTTGGTCACGCCGATCGAGGAGCCTTCGCGGGCGGGCTTGACGATAAGCGGCAGACCGAGTTCGCGCACCAGAGCGTCCGCATCCACGCTCATGCAGTCATCGCGTCGGACCAGCACATGACGCGGTGTGGGCAGGCCATCGGCGAGCCAGACCCGCTTGGTCATGGCCTTGTCCATGGCGATGCTGGACGCCATCACCCCGGAGCCGGTGTAGGGGATGCCCAACAGCTCGAGTGCCCCCTGTACCGTACCGTCTTCGCCATGGCGTCCATGCAAGGCAATGAAGCAGCGCGAAAAGCCTTCCTCACGGAGTTCACCCAACTGCCGCTCGGCCGGATCAAAGGCGTGGGCATCGATGCCGCTGGCGAGCAAGGCCTGAAGTACCCCCTGACCCGACAGGAGTGAGACCTGCCTCTCGGCGGAGCGTCCGCCCATCAGCACCGCGACCTTGCCCAAAGACTGGATGCTCATGCGAGGCCTCCGAGTTCCACCACTTTGGCCGGGACCGCGCCGATGGAGCCAGCCCCCATGCAGATCACGACATCCCCGTCGCGGGCGTTGGTCAGGATGGCCTGCGGCATGTCAGCAATGCTGTCGACGAATACCGGCTCGACTTTGCCCGCTACGCGCAAGGCACGCACCAGCGAGCGGCCATCGGCGGCAACGAGGGGGGCCTCACCTGCGGCATAGACCTCGGCCAGCAGCACGGCATCACAGCCCTGACCGATGACCTTCACGAAATCCTCGAAGCAATCGCGGGTGCGGCTGTAGCGGTGCGGCTGGAAAGCCAGCACAAGACGACGACCTGGAAATGCGCCACGCGCGGCGGCCAGGGTGGCGGCCATCTCGACCGGATGGTGGCCGTAATCGTCAATCACGGTAAAACGGCCCTTTCCGTCGACCGTCCGCACATCGCCATAACGCTGGAAGCGCCGTCCAACGCCCTTGAACTGGGCCAGCGCAAGCTGCACGGCCTCGTCGGGCACATTGAGCTCGACCGCCACCGCAATCGCAGCCAGGGCATTGCGGACATTGTGTTCACCGGCCAGGTTGAGCACCACCGGCAAGTCGGGCAAGGTGATGCCATTGCGCCGCTGCACCGTGAAATGCATCTGGCCGTTTTCAGCACGCACATCGACCGCGCGCAACTGGACACCTTCGCTCAGGCCATAGGTGGTGACCGGGCGTGCGATCTCGTCGATGATGGACTTCACGCCGGGGTCATCGCTGCAAACGATGGCCGTGCCATAAAACGGCATGCGATGCAGGAAATCCACAAAGGCCTGTTTCAGACGTTCAAAGTCGTGACCATAGGTTTCCATGTGGTCGGCGTCGATGTTGGTCACCACCGCCATCACCGGCAACAGGTTCAGGAAGGACGCGTCCGACTCGTCGGCCTCGACCACGATGTAGTCGCCGGTGCCCAGCTTGGCGTTGGCGCCTGCACTGTTGAGACGACCGCCAATCACGAAGGTCGGATCCAGTCCGGCCTGGGCCAGCACGCTGGCGACCAGGCTGGTGGTGGTGGTCTTGCCGTGGGTGCCGGCGATCGCCACGCCTTGCTTGAGCCGCATCAGTTCGGCCAGCATGACGGCCCGTGGCACGATCGGAATGTGCCGCTCGCGTGCGGCCAGTACCTCGGGGTTGTCCGCCTTGACGGCCGTGGAAGTGACCACCGCATCGGCGTCCTGGACGTTGCTGGCGGTGTGGCCCACATGGGTCTGGATACCCAGTCCGGCCAAACGCCGCAAAGTGGCACTGTCGGCCAGATCGGAACCCGAGACGCGGTAGCCCAGATTGAACAGCACCTCGGCGATGCCGCTCATGCCTGAGCCACCCACGCCGATGAAGTGGATATTGCGGATAGCGTGTTTCATGCTGCCAGTTCCTCACAGGCCATCACGACCTCCCGTGTGGCGTTCGTTTTTCGTTGCTGATGGGCCTTTTGCGCGCAATCGAGCAGTTCCTGCCGTGTCAACTGCTGCAGGCGCAGAGCCAGGCCCTGCGCCGTCAGCTCGGTCTGGGGCAGCAACCAGCCGCCGCCCTGGTCGACCAGGAATCGCGCGTTGGTGGTCTGGTGGTCGTCCACTGCAAACGGGAACGGCACGAAGATCGCCGCAGCCCCCACCGCCGCAATTTCGGTCACCGTGCTGGCCCCCGCACGGCAAATGACCAGATCGGCCTGCGCGAAAGCGCTGGCGGTGTCGTCGATGAAGGGCGTGAGCGTGGCGTCCACCCCGACCGCGGCGTAGCTGGCACGCAAAGCGTCGATCTGTTTGGTGCCGCTCTGGTGCACCACCTGCGGACGCTGCCCGGCCGAGATCAACGCCAGCGCCTGGGGCACCGCATCATTGAGCGCCTTGGCGCCCAGGCTACCCCCGACCACCAGCAGTTGCAGCGGGCCACTGCGGCCAGCAAAGCGCTGCCCGGGCTCGGGCAGCGTGGTGAAGCCCTCGCGCAGCGGATTGCCGACCCACTGGGCACCCTTGATCACATTCGGAAACGCGGTGTAGACGCGGTCGGCGATCTGTGCGAGCACTTTGTTGGCCAGACCCGCCACCGAGTTCTGCTCGTGCAGCACCATCGGCTTGCCCATCAGGCTGGCCATCATGCCGCCCGGAAAGGTGATGTAGCCTCCCAGGCCTACCACCACATCGGGCTTGACGCGTCGCACCACCTGCAGGCTCTGCCAGAAGGCACGCAGCAACTTGAGCGGCAGCAGCGCCAGGGTCTGCAGGCCCTTGCCACGCACGCCGCCAAACTGCACGGCTTCGAAAGCGAAACCCCGTGGCGACACCAGCTGCTCTTCCATGCTGCCGGGTGCGCCGAGCCAATGGACACGCCAGCCCGCCGTACGCAAGGCTTCGGCCACGGCCAAGCCCGGGAAGATGTGCCCTCCCGTCCCCCCGGCCATGATGAGGACGCATTTCTGAACGCTCATGCCCGCCCTCCCCGCATCATCTGCTTGTTTTCGAGGTCAATGCGCAGCACGATGGCAATGGCGATCAGGTTCATCACGATGGCCGATCCGCCGTAGCTCATCAGCGGCAAGGTCAGGCCCTTGGTCGGCAGGGCGCCGAGGTTCACCCCCATGTTGATGAAGGCCTGGAAGCCGATCCAGATGCCCACCCCCTGGGCCACCAGACCGGCAAACACCTTCTCCAGTGCGATGGCCTGGCGCCCAATGACCATGATCCGACGCGCCAACCACAGGAACAGGCAGATCACGAGCGTGACGCCGACCAGGCCGAATTCCTCGCCGATCACGGCCAGCAGGAAATCGGTATGGGCTTCGGGCAGCCAGTGCAGTTTCTCGACACTGCCGCCGAGCCCGACGCCCCAGACCTCGCCGCGACCAATCGCGATGAGGGAATGGCTGAGCTGATAGCCCTTGCCCAAGGCATGTTCTGCACTGAAAGGGTCCAGGTACGCAAAGATCCTCTCGCGTCGCCAGGGCGAGAGCGCAATCATGAGCACAAAGGCCAGGACGAGGATCGCCAGAATCAGGAAGAACATCCGCGCATTGACCCCCCCCAGGAACAGGATGCCCATGGCAATGATGGCGATGACCAGAAAGGCCCCCATGTCGGGTTCGGCCAGCAAAAGCACGCCCGCAAGACCGATGGCGGTCCCCATGGGGATCACTGCCCTGAAAAAGCGCTCCTTGACATCCATCTTGCGCACCATGTAATCGGCGGCGTAGATGATGGTCGCCAGCTTGGCCAGCTCCGAAGGCTGGAAGTTCATCACGCCCAGCGATATCCAGCGGCGGGCACCATTGACACCTTTGCCGATGAAGGGAATCAGCACCAGCGCCAGCAGCAACAAGGCCAGAACGAACATCGGGCGGGCCCATTGCTCCCAGCGCTCGATCGGCACCTGGAAGGCCAGCAAGGCGATCGCCCCCCCCAGCACCAGGGAAATCAGGTGCCGGGTCAGGAAATGGGTGTGTGCATAGCGCGCAAACCGGGGGTTGTCCGGCATGGCAATCGAGGCCGAATACACCATGACCATGCCCCACATGAGCAAGGCCACCACCACCCAGACCAGGGCCTTGTCCACACCATACAGCCGCGCTGCGGCACCCGGGCTGGTCCGGGCAAATTCGTAGCCCCCGAGGTTCACGGGAAGGCCTTGCGCGGAGGCCGCCGAAGCTGCAGCGCCCTCGCCGAGCCAGGTCGACAGGCCATGACGCAGCCGCTGCAGGCGTGTGAGGGATTCGCTCACAGCGCACCCTCCATGCTGACACCCGCGGCATCGGCCAGATCGGCCACGGCGGCACGGAACACCTCGGCGCGGTGTTCGTAATGGCGGAACATGTCCAGGCTCGCACAGGCAGGAGAAAGCAGCACCGCATCGCCAGGCTGGGCCAGCTGGCTCGAGAGGCGGACCGCCAGCGTCAGATCGGCAGCCTCCTGCAAGGGGACACCGGCGGGCTGCAAGGCCTGGCGCAGCAAGGGCGCATCACGTCCGATCAGTACCACCGCGCGCACATGCTGCGCGACCGGAGCCAGCAAGGGTGAGAAATCCTGCCCCTTGCCATCGCCGCCCAGAATCACCACCAGACGCCGATCAGCCCCGAGGCCCTGCAAGGCGGCCACCGTGGCCCCCACATTGGTGCCTTTGCTGTCGTCGAAATACTCCACCTCATGGACGATGGCCACCGGCTCGACGCGGTGCGGTTCGCCCCGGTATTCGCGCAAGCCGTAGAGCATCGGGGCCAGCGGGCAACCCGCGCTGCTGGCCAAGGCCAGTGCCGCCAGCGCATTGACGGCGTTGTGGCGGCCACGGATGCGCAGTGCATCGGCAGGCATCAGGCGTTGAATATGCAATTCACGAACTTCATCCTTGCTGCGCTTGCGGGTTTCGTCCGCCTCCAGTGCGCGCACCAGCCAGGTCATGCCATTGACGGTTTCAATGCCCCAGTCACCGGGACGCTGGGGCATATCTCCGCCAAAGGTGACGTGGGCACGCACCACGGGCTTGTGCAATTTCACGCGGACAGGCTCGGGCAGCATGGCCATCACCAGCGGGTCTTCCCGGTTGAGCACCATCAGAGCCTGCTGACCCCAAATGCGTGCCTTCGCATCGCCATAGGCTTTCATGGAACCATGCCAGTCCAGATGGTCCTGCGTGACATTCAGGACAGTGGCAGCAGTGGGCTCAAAACGCTCGCTGCTGTCGAGCTGGAAACTCGAGAGTTCGAGTACCCAGACCTGGGGCAGCACACGGGCCATGGCCGACAAACGAGCGGGGGCCTTCTGCAGCCCGGTCGCAGCCCCATTTTCCGGAGGGTCTTGCGCTGTGGACAAGGCCTCATCGGTCTGAACCGGAAGGTCGCTGGCATCGTCCGCAGGGTTTGACGGCGCATCGGTCAGCACGGTATGCACCGTCTCCTGCTCCTGCTCCTGCTGTTCAAGCGCCTGCGCATCGCTCTCGGCCTGCGTCATCGCCTCGGTCAAGGTATCGAGCAAGGTAGGGCCAATGTTGCCGGCCACCTTGACGTTTTTGCCAGCGCGCGCCACCAAATGACCCGTCAGCGAGGTGACCGTGGTCTTGCCATTGGTGCCGGTGATGGCCAGCACTTGCGGTGCATAACCAAAACGCCCACGCAAGTCTTGCAAGGCGGCGGCAAACAGGCTGAGCTCGCCGCCTTGCCAGAGACCGGCGGCACGGGCCGCATCCACCACCGGGGCCACCGCTTCGGGTGCCAGCCCCGGGCTGCGGAAGACGGCGCGGACAGGGGTGCCTTCGATCAAGGCCGCGCTGAATGGACCGCTCACAAAGCGTGCTTCGGGCCACTCGGCCTGCAATGTGGTGAGCTGCGGCGGTGCTTCCCGGGTGTCTGCCACGGTGATCAAGGCCCCATGGCGTGCACACCAGCGCACCATGGCCAGACCCGAGGCACCCAGACCGAGAATCAGAACATGAAGACCGGAAAGCTGCTGCATCGCTTACCTCAGCTTCAGGGTCGACAGCCCCACCAGGCACAGCAGCATGGTGATGATCCAGAAACGCACGACCACCTGGGTCTCCTTCCAGCCGCTCTTTTCGAAATGGTGGTGCAAAGGGGCCATCTTCAGGATGCGGCGGCCCTCGCCATATTTTTTCCTGGTGTATTTGAAGTAGCTCACCTGAAGCATCACCGACAGGGCCTCGACCACAAAAATGCCCCCCATGATGGCCAGCACCACCTCCTGGCGCACGATGACCGCGATCGTGCCCAGCGCTCCGCCCAGGGCCAGCGCCCCCACATCCCCCATGAAGACCTGGGCGGGATGCGTGTTGAACCACAGAAAGGCCAGCCCGGCTCCTGCCATGGCAGCGCAGAAGATCAGCAGCTCGCCCGAGCCCGGAATGTGCGGAAAAAACAGGTATTTCGAGTACACCGCGTTGCCGGTCACATAGGCAAAAACACCCAGGGCAGAGCCCACCATGACCACCGGCATGATGGCCAGACCGTCCAGGCCATCGGTGAGGTTCACCGCATTGCTCGAGCCCACGATCACCAGATAGGTCAGCATGACAAAACCCAACACGCCCAGCGGGTAGCTCACCTCCTTGAAGAAGGGCAGTTGCAAACCGGCCTTGGGGGGCAAGTCCACGTCAAATCCGGACAGGACCCAGTTGACAAACAGTTGCAGCACCTTGAGGTTGTCACTCTCGGAAATGCTGAAGACCAGATAGAGCGCAGCCAGCAGCCCGATCACCGATTGCCAGAAATATTTCTCGACCGAACGCATGCCTTCCGGGTCCTTGCGAACGACCTTGCGCCAATCGTCGACCCAGCCGATGGCACCAAAACCCAGCGTCACGATCAGTACGATCCAGACAAAGCGGTTGGACAGGTCAAACCACAACAGCGTGGCCATGGCGATGGCCAGCAGGATCAGCACCCCCCCCATGGTCGGCGTGCCACTCTTGACCAGATGCGTCTGCATCGCATAGCCACGCACAGGCTGGCCGATCTTGAGTGCAGCCAGACGCCGGATCACCCAGGGTCCGGCGGCCAGCCCGATCAGGAGCGCGGTCATGGCGGCCATCACGGCACGGAAGGTGATGTATTGGAAAACACGCAGAAATCCCCACTCGGGGAACAAGCTCTGCAACCACTGGGCCAGGCTAAGCAGCATGGGCCTCTCCCTTTTGAACGTCTTGTTGTTGAAGGTCCTGTTGCTGCAGCGTCTGGACGACGCGCTCCATCTGCATGAAGCGCGAGCCCTTGACCAGAATGCTGGCGGCGCTGCGCCAGACGGCGGCCATCGCGCCCTGCATGGCTTGCATGTCGGTGAAGTGCTGGCCGCTGGCCGAGCCGAATGCGCGGTGGGCGTGCCAGCTGAGCTCCCCCAGGGTGAACAGGTTGTCGATGCCACGCTGCGCTGCGTAGGCACCGACTTCGGCATGAAACTCGGGCCCCTGTTTACCTACTTCGCCCATATCGCCCAGGACCAGCAGTCGCGGACCGGGCAATTCGGCCAGCACATCGATCGCCGCGCGCACCGAATCCGGATTGGCGTTGTAGGTATCATCGACAAGTGAAATCCGTCCACCCTCGAGACTGAGGGCACGCGAGCGCCCCTTGACCGGTTCAAAGGCCTGCAGGCCCTGGGCCACAGCGGCCATCGGCACACCCGCCGAAAGGGCGCAGGCTGCAGCAGCCAATGCGTTTTTGACGTTATGCCGGCCGGCAATGTGCAGTTTCACCGGCGCGGTGCCCTCGGGGCTGTGCAGGGTGAACTGCCAGGCACCGCCATGCCAGAGGATGACCGCTGCATGGACCTCGCCGCCAGCCAGGGCAAAACGGCAGTGGGCACGTCGGCCTGCCATTTCTTGCCACAACGGGGTGTAAGCATCGTCCTGGGGATAGACCGCCACACCATCGGCAGGCAGAGCCTGCAGCACGGCACCATTTTCCTCGGCCACGGCCTGCACCGTGTGCATGAACTCCTGGTGCTCGCGTTGGGCGTTGTTGACCAAGGCCACCGTGGGTTGAACCAGGCGAGACAGGAGCGCGATTTCACCCGGATGGTTCATGCCCAGTTCGAGCACTCCGATCCGATGGTGGCTGCGCAAGCCAAGCAGTGTGAGGGGCACACCGATGTCGTTGTTCAGGTTGCCCCGCGTAGCGTGCGCAGCATCGCCCGCATGGGCATTAAGGATGCTGGCGATCATCTGGGTGACGGTGGTCTTGCCGTTGCTGCCGGTCACGGCAATCAGGGGCAAGCTGAACTGCGCCCGCCAGCCTGCCGCAAGCTCACCCAAGGCGATGCGGCTGTCGGGCACGATCAGCGCCGGCAGATTCGCTGCACGGGCAGCAGCCTCGCCCGTCGGTTCGCACAGAACGGCAGTCGCGCCTTGCGCTGCGGCCTGCGCAATGAAGGCGTGGGCATCGAAACGTTCGCCACGCAGGGCCACAAACAGGTCCCCTTGTTGCAGGGTGCGTGAGTCGGTGTGAACGCGGGCCACGGTGATGCCCTCGGTCCGCTCGGCACGCAAAACCGACATCCAGCCGCCGGCCTGAGTCAATGACAGGTGCATCGGCGGGGTCTGCAGCACGTTCATGTGTGCGCCTCCTGCGCTGCGCGCACTGCCAACGCCACCTGCAGCTGCGCCACATCGGAAAACGGCTGGAAGACGCCAGCGACTTCCTGTGTGGTTTCGTGGCCCTTGCCGGCCACCAGCACCACATCCGAAGATCCGGCCTCGCTCACGGCCTGTGCAATCGCCAGGGCACGGTCCTCGATCACGGTCGCAGCCAGGGGCTGCACCAGACCCTGGCGCATCTGCGCCAGGATGGCGGCGGGCGATTCGCTGCGCGGGTTGTCGCTGGTGAGCACCAGACGGTCGGCCAAGGCCTCGGCTGCGGCAGCCATCAAGGGGCGCTTGTGAGGATCGCGGTCACCGCCACAACCGAACACACACCACAACTGGCCATGGCGTTGGTGTGCCAGCGGTCGCAATGCCTGGAGCGCCTGGATCAAGGCATCGGGCGTATGCGCATAATCGACCACGACCAAGGGCAATGGGGCTGCACTGCCAACTGGCAAGACGCGCTGCATGCGGCCCGGAACCGGTTGCAGGTCTGCACAGGCGCGGGCGATCTGCTCAAGCGGCAGTCCTTGGGCACGCAGGGTGCCAATGACCGCCAGCAGGTTGTCGATGTTGTAGTCGCCAGTCAGACAGGTGTCGATGCGCTGGCAAGCCTCGCCTTCGTGCAGCTCAAAGCTCAGACCTTCAGGGCTGGGCAGCGGCCAGGCACGCAGACGCGCCGTCTGGTGACGTGAACAGGTCCACAGGTCCAGGCCGGTGCCGCTCAATTCCCTGGCCAGCATTGCACCCTGCGGATCATCGATGTTGATCACCGCCGACTGCAGTCCTTCCCAGGCAAACAACTGGCGTTTGGCCGCCCAGTAAGCCTGCATGGAACCGTGGTAGTCCAGGTGGTCCTGGGTGAAGTTGGTGAACACCGCCGTGCGGATTCGGGTGCCCTCCAGGCGATGCTCCGCAATCCCGATGGAAGAGGCCTCGATCGCGCACCACTGAGCCCCCGACTGCAGCATCTGACGGAAATGGCGATGCAGCAGCACGGGATCGGGCGTGGTCATGCCGGTGGCGGTCAGCTCGGGCCAAAGCCCCACGCCCAGCGTGCCCACCACACCACAGGGCTGGCCCATGAGCGGATGGACCAGGATTTGCGCGAGCCAGCAGGCGGTCGAGGTTTTCCCGTTGGTTCCGGTCACCGCCAACACCTTCAAGGCGTGGCTCGGTTCCTCGTAGTAGGCACTGGCCACCTGTCCCGTATGTGCCTTAAGTCCGGGCAAAGCGGCCAGCCGGTCACCCGGCTGCAGGTGTTGCCAGGGTTCACTGCCTTCGCGCTGCATCAGACAGACGCTGGCGCCTTGCTCCAGGGCCTGCGCCATGTAGAGGCGTCCGTCGGTGGCCGCGCCAGGCCAGGCAATGAAACCATCTCCGGGCTGAACATGGCGACTGTCGGTGCGAAGTTCACCGCTCACGTGGGTGCGAAGCCACTGCGCGGCCTGGGCGGGCGTCTGGAGCTCGATCATCAGAAGGACTCCTCCACCGCCTGCGCCATGACCTGAGGCTTGACCGCCATATCGGGCTGCACGCCCAGCAGGCGCAATGTCTGCTGAACCGTGGCGCTGAAGACCGGGGCGGCCACTTCACCGCCGTAGTAGCGGCCATTGCTGGGCTCATCGATCATGACCGCCACCACGATGCGCGGCTGCTCAATGGGTGCCATGCCCACAAAAAAGCCCCGGTACTTCTTGCCGGCGTAGCCCTTGCCTTCCTGCTTGCGTGCCGTGCCTGTCTTGCCGCCGACCGAGTAGCCCACCGTCTGGGCCTTGGGCGCGGTGCCCCCAGGGCCTGCGGCCATGGCGAGCATGTGGCGGACCGCGCGGGCATGGTCGGCACGGAAAACACGCACCCCCTGCACCTGCTGTTCGGTCTTGAGCAAGCTGGTGGGTACGATCTCGCCATCGCGAGCAAACGCGGTGTAAGCCCGCGCCACCTGGAAAAGGCTGGCGGAAATGCCGTAACCGTAACTCATGGTGGCCTGCTCGATGGGGCGCCAGGTCTTGTAGGGTCGCAAACGACCGCTGACCACCCCCGGGAATGGCACCTGCGGCTTCTGTCCGAACCCCACCGCGCTGTACATGTCCCAGAGTTCGCGAGCCTCCATCTGCATGGCCATCTTGACCGTGCCCACATTGCTCGACTTCTGGATGATTTCGTTGACGGTCAGGACACCGTGCGGATGGGCGTCCGTGATGGTCGAACCGGTGATGGTGATGCGGCCCGGCGCGGTCTGTATCGGTGTCTCGGGCTTGACCAGGCCTTTTTCCAGCGCCAGCGCCACCGGGAAAGGCTTCATTGTGGAGCCAGGTTCAAAGGTGTCTGTCAGGGCACGGTTGCGCAGCTGTTCACCACTGAGGTTCACGCGTTTGTCGGGCGAATAGCTGGGGTAGTTGGCCAAGGCCAGTACCTCGCCGCTCTGGGCATCGAGCACCACCACGCTACCGGCCTTGGCTTTGTGTTCCTGCACGGCATCGCGCAGCTTCTGATAAGCGAAGAACTGCACTTTGCTGTCGATCGAGAGCTGGATGTCCTGACCATCGACCGGCGCAACCACATCACCGACCGCCTCGATCACACGGTGGCGGCCATCCTTGATGACCCGGCGCGAACCGGGCTTGCCGGCCAGCGCTTTCTGGAACACCAGCTCAACCCCCTCCTGGCCCTGATCCTCGACATTGGTGAAACCCACAATGTGGGCTGCAGCCTCGCCTTCCGGATAAAGCCTCTTGTATTCCTTGATGCTGTAAATCCCCTTGATGTCCAGCGCCAGGATTTGCTTGACCACCGGCTCATCCATCTGACGGCGTAACCAGACAAAAGTCTTGTCTTCGTCCTGCAGCTTTCTGTCGAGGTCTGCCGGGCTCATCTCCAGAAGCCTGGCCAACTGTCGCAGCTTGGCCGGATCACGATCGATGTCCTCCGGGTTGGCCCAGAGGCTGGGGGCGGGAACACTGGAGGCCAACAGCAAGCCATTGCGATCGAGAATCCGGCCACGGTTGGCCGGCAGTTCGAGCGTGCGTACAAAGCGCTTGGTGCCCTGCTTGATGTAGAAGTCATTTTCAATGACCTGAACATAAGCGGCACGACCGATCAGTCCGAGAAAACCCACGGCAATCGCGGCCACGATCAATTTGCTGCGCCAGACCGGGGTCTTGCTGGCCAGCAGCGGGCTGGAGCCCAACTGGACGCTGCGGCTCATGGCAGCACCTCCTGGCGGGCGGGTGCCGGCAACTGTGACCTGCCCACGTACTGGGTGATCGCCGGACTGACCATGCGCATCTGCAGCTGCTGGCGGGCAATCTGCTCCACACGCAGCGGCGTGGCCTGTGCGCGGCGCTCGACCTGCAAACGGTCGTGCTCGACTTCCAGCCGCGCAGCCTCCTTGCGTTCGGCCTCCAGCGCCATGAACAGCCGCCGGGATTCGTACTGGGAATGCACCAGGGCCATGGCACTGGCCACCACCACCATCAGCAGCAGGACATTCAAGCGCATCATGCGGGCACCTCCGTGCGCCGTGCCACACGCATGATGGCACTGCGCGCTCTCGGATTGGCGGCGACCTCAGCATCGGAGGGCTTGAGGCGCTGGAGTGCCTGCAGCTTCATGGCCTGCGGCTGGGCAAAGGGCACGCGGCGATCAACCACTTCCTTGGAATGCCTGGCGATGAACTGCTTGACGATGCGGTCCTCAAGAGAGTGAAAGCTGATCACCACCAGACGCCCCCCCGGGCGCAACACCTGCAGACTGGCCTCTAGCGCCTGCTGGAGCTCTTCAAGCTCGGCGTTGATGAAAATCCGAAGAGCCTGAAATGTCCGCGTTGCAGGGT